>DAOULF010000142.1:0-13129 GCA_034420555.1 Dehalococcoidia bacterium | reverse complement strand
TCACAAGGGTAGGTAAAAGTCCCTTCCCCCTTGATGGGGGAAGGTTAGGATGGGGGTGACTCCGCCAATCCAACTTCAATGCCTACCCCTCTCAGCTCCCTCTGGGAGAGGGTCAAATACCTACCTCACCCAGCCCCTGAACGAACCCGTCACCAGTCCAGCCCCACCGCCTTGGTCAGAAACTCCGAGAATGGCGCGGCGACGGCGCAGGCGTCGGTGTACGTCTCTATGAAGTCCGGCGAGCAGGCATCTTCCTCAGTAAAGCGCGTGGTCGCTGCGAACGACTTGAGCTTCAGATGCTCGATCAGTGGGTGGTCCGCGTCAATTCCCCTCGGAGGACGCTTCAGCGACTCCCCTTCCAGAGCATAGACCGATGTGAAATCGTCATCTTCGACGATGCTCTTCCACCTCGCCGGGTTTGCCACTATCGCGCCCCTGATCTTACCCACCGTGGCCGAGTTCGGACGCCAGATACCCGCTCCGCCGAACACCATGTCCGGTTGGAGATTGAGGTAGAGACCGGGTCCGTGTACATCGCGTCCCACCTCGTGCCGGAAGTGGAGGCCCGCGTTCGTCTTGTACGGGCTCTTGTCCTTCGAGAAGCGGACATCCCTGTATATGCGGAATATAGACCCGCCCGAAAGCCTCGGATCGGCGACCATGTGTGGACTGATCGCATGGAGCCTGTCCCCGAAGTCACCGACGAACTGCACCAAAGCGTCACGCACGTCCCGCTCATAGCGCGCCTTGTTGTCCTGGAACCACTCTCGATTATTGTTCTCCGCAAGCTCCGACAGGAACTCGAACAGTGCGGGCGTGAAGTGCGCTGATTTCGTCATCGTCTCTCCTCGGTGGCGGCGTTGGATGTCGCTGGTGCGACTCGAATGACGACTATCTTAGGAGCGGTTGCCCCACGTCTCTAGGTGTACGGGGTCTTTTAGCTGGCAGGGCCTTCTTGCCATCAATCCATGCGTTGGATATAGTACGGGCAACTCTTCCTGAGACACCGCGCGAGCGACAGGAGACACCATGATCCAGCCCGATATCGAACTCATCGCCCACCTCATGCGCCGCGCCGGATTCGGAGCTACGCGCGAAGAGCTTGACGCATACGCCGCAAAGGGCTACGAGGCCACGGTCGAGGACCTGCTCAATCCGCAGGATACCGAGTGGCTCGGCGACGATATGGTCAGGCGCTTCGACCTCGAGGCGTCGGGCATGATAAACGCCCCCGGCTCCGCCCGCAACTGGGTCTATCGCATGATAACCACCAACGCGCCCCTGCTGGACAAGATGGCCCTCTTCTGGCACGGCATATTCGCCACCGGCGTCCCCAAGGTCATCAACGGTCGGGTCCTCTACGACCAGATAAACACCTTCCGCAGGCACGGCATGGACAGCTTCGACTCCATTCTGCTGAGGCTTGCGAAAGACCCGGCGATGATAGTCTGGCTCGACAACCAGGAAAACCACGGCAACGCCATCAACGAGAACTGGGCGCGCGAACTGCTCGAACTCTTCTCCATGGGAGTCGGCAACTACACCGAGGACGACATCAAGGAATGCGCCCGCGCCTTCACCGGCTGGACCATCGGCAACACCGAATACATGATGGTGCGCTCGATGCGAGACTCCGACTGGCCCTACGGCAGAATCGCATACCACTTCGACTACCGCCCCGGAGACCACGACGACGGCGAGAAGACCTTCTTGGGACATACAGGCAACTTCAACGGCGAAGACATCATCGCCATCATCTGCCAGCAGGATTCTACTGCGCGGTTCATCTCCAGGCACCTGTACCACTTCTTCGTCGCTGACGAGCCACCCGTCCCCGCCTGGCCGTACACCCCTCCCAGGGACCCGGAGGCCATCGAAACCCTCGTCCGCGCCTACTTCGACAGCGGCTACGACATCAGGGCGGTACTGCGAACGCTCTTCAACTCAGACTTCTTCAAGTCCGAGGACGCGCGATACAGGAAGGTCAAAGGCCCCGCGGAGTTCCTCGTCAGCGTGCTTCGCATGACCGGCGAGTTCGATATGCCGCGCAGGGACATGATCCCAAGATACAGGCAGACCGTGTGGATGGGACAGGAGCTCAACAACCCGCCCAGCGTGGAGGGCTGGCACCAGGGACCGGAGTGGATAGACACCGGCACCCTCGTGGAGCGAATCAACTTCGCCTCCGAGCAGTTCGGCGACGCCGACAAACCCGGCGTCAGCGCGATGATAGACAGGATATGCCGCGAAGACACCGACCGGCTCTCCCCTGAAAACCTGGTGGACCGCTGCCTGGACGAGATGGGCGCCTTCTCGGTATCCGACAAGACGCGCGATACTCTCGTCCGCTTCGCCGAGGGCGACCGCGACCGCCGGAGCGTCGCGCATCTGCTCAGGCTCTCTGCCTCCACCAGAGAATTCCAACTGGCCTAATATCACAGCTACATGAAATGCCATACTCCAACTATCCATCATTCCCGTGTCCCCGACCGTCATTCCCGCGAAAGCGGGAATCCAGGGGTTGGGGGCAGGCTAAGCATGTCAACAACTGGACGCGGTGCTAGACCCCATGCTTGAGTACTGGCAGACAATCGGCATAGTCGCGATGGAGGGACGCGGCTTCGAGTATCCCACCGACACCGTTGCCGCGCGGAACGGGCGCCTCTACGTGCCCAACCGCTCCAGGGACTTCGGGGAGCGCGGCGTCAGGGTCACCGTCTTTGACCTCGACAGCGAATACTACGGCACCTTCGGACACTTGGGCGACGGTGACGGTCAACTGAGCTCGCCCACGTGCGCCGCCGAGAGCGGACAGGGACACATCTACGTCGCCGACGACTATATGCACCGCATCACCGCCTTCGACTACGACGGCGCCTTCATAACCAACTGGGGTACGCATGGTGCCGCCGAGGGCCAACTGAACGGCCCGTCCGGCATCGCCTTCGACTCCGACGACAACATCTACGTCGCCGACACCCACAACAGCCGCATCCAGAAGTTCACCTCGTCTGGCACTTTCCTCAACGCATTCGGTTCACAGGGAGCCTCCGAGGGACAGTTCAGACTCCCCTGGGGATTGACCGTCGCACCCAACGGAGACCTGTACGTAGCCGACTGGGGAAACGACCGGATACAGCGATTCTCGCCCGAAGGCGAGTTCGTCGCGTCCTACGGCGAGTCGGGACGAAAAGACGGCCAACTCCGCCGTCCGTCCGGCGTAGCCGTGGATGAGAGCGGTAATATCTACGTGTCCGACTGGGGTAATGAGAGGGTGCAGGTTCTCGACGCCGGCGGAGCTCCGATTCAGGTCTTGAGAGGCGAGGCCACCCTGTCCAAATGGGCCGCCGGCTTCATGGAAACCAACCGCGAGGAGGCGGAAGCCAGGGCCACCGCCAACCTTAGCCCCGACCTGCCCGACGTCTATGGCGATGACCCTCACACCCAGTCCGCGCACGTGGAGAGCCTGTTCTGGGCGCCCGTGTCCGTCAAGCTCGACGACGCCGGCCGTGTCTATGTGACCGAGGCCAACCGCCACAGAATCCAGATATACCGCCGCAAGTAGCCCCTAGAAGCTCGGCTTGGCGGCGTAGGGAGTCAACTGGAGTTCGTGAGTCCAGCACGACTTGTCCTGGGTATGCAGGTAATAGAATGCCTCCGCTATCTTGACCGGATTGATCAGCAATTCGGGGTGCTGCTGGCTGCGCGGCATGGCCCGCGTGCCGGGAGAATCAATCGTGCCGTCTATCACCACGTTGGCGACATGCACGCCGTACTCCGAGTACTCCTCGGTCAACGCCTGCGCCAGCGTCCGCATCATCACCCTCGGATAGTAAAGTGACTGTCCGGTGTACCGCTTCATGCCCCGCAGCGACGACGAGTTGTTGGAAATCAGAAAAGAGCCCTCCCCTCGCTCCCGCATGGCGGGCAGCACCTCCTGGGCCACCAGGAATGGCCCGGTAACCGAGATATGCTGCGCGGTTTCGAGTATTTCATAAGGGATATACTCCAGCAACTCTTTATCGGGAGGAAGGTCGCGCCCCTCCAGGTATCCCGCGTTGTAAACCAGTACGTCCGGGGCTCCGGCCTCTTCCCGAATCCGGGCGAACGCGTTCGATATCGAGTCGCGGGACGCCAGATCCAGCTCGACGATCATGCTTTCGCCGCCCTGTTCGCCAATAGCCGCCTCCAGCGCAGCCGCGTTGGAGGCATTGCGAGTGGTCAGTACAGTTAGGAAGCCCTCTTGTGCGAACTTCTGGGAAATCGCTCCTCCCACACCCCATCGCACGCCTACCGGCAACTCGCTGTCGTCTAGGTCCCCTCCGTGAATCAAATGGGTGTTTCGTCCGTCCGACTGCCACTTGGACGTTGCTCCCACCACCACGGCGACCGGCTTTCGGTTCGAGTTCATGTCTGACTCCTTTTCACAGATACTTCTTTACGTCGGACTCCCACAGTAGCAGAAAGTCGAGTCTGAGTGGGCGGTCGTTCCATCACCGGGGCGTCGCTCTCTGGCGGGTTCCGACTTTAGTCCGCGTATTTCAGAGCCCCGTAGAACACCTTATGTTATGCTATTGACTCTACGCGAGTGAGTGAAAAGGTCTAATGGCCAGTCCAATTGATGCCATAACGCGGCTCAAAGAAGAGCTTGACAGTCTGCGTCCCCTGCGGCCGGAAGTTGTCGCTCAGATTGAACAGAAGCTCAGGATCGAGGCGAACTACCACTCGAACGCCATAGAGGGCAATACGCTTACCTTCGGAGAGACCCGCAGCCTCATCCTCCACGGCCTCACTGCTCACGGCAAGCCTATGCGCGACCATCTCGACATCGAGGGACACGATAGCGCCGTCAAAGCAATTGAGGCCGCCGCTCAGGACGAGGATGCGCTGACCGAGGTCTTCATACGCAATTTGCATCAAATACTCTTGAAAGAACCTTACGAAGTTGAGGCGGTAACTCCTGACGGTATTCCTACAAGGCGGACAATCACTATTGGTGACTACAAGACCATGCCCAACAATGTAAGGACATCAACCGGGGAGATATATTACTTCACCCCTCCCGAGCAAGTGAAACCGTCAATGAGCGATCTCATTGACTGGTACAGACGAATGGAAGATGCTGGGGAACATCCCATTATCATCGGAGCCACCTTTCACTACCGTTTCGTTCGCATCCACCCATTCGACGATGGAAACGGACGGATGGCCCGACTATTGATGAACATGATTCTCATCAAGCACGGCTACACCGTCGCCATGATCCGTAGGGAAGGCAGGGACGATTATATAGACCATCTCGAAAAGGCTGATCAAACCGAGGACCTGACAGAATTCATCAACTACATCGCAAGCTGCTGCGAATACTCATTGAATCTCCACCTGAAAGCGGCTCGCGGCGAGAGTATAGAAGACGTGGACGACATAGATAAGGAGATCGCTCTCTTCAAGCAATCTCTGGTGACTAGTTCCGATGCAATTCCATTTGCGCGCCAGTACGTCATAGGCACGTTGCAACCGTTTGAAGAACACTGTCGGAGTAAGACGGAATTACTTTCGGATGCTTTTGCCAGCGTTCGCACGTACAGTACATTTCATGGGACTACCATAGACAGTCAAGTGCGCGACTTAAGTGGGCTTCTACATAGTCAGCAATTGGCTTTCGAGCAACTTTCCATACTAGAGGAAATAAATTCTGTCTCATTTAGACTTAGAAGCAGCCTCTCAATGTTCCAAGGACAGCGGAATGTGAATTGCGGTATAACCGTAGAAAACGCCACAGACAGGTCAGGCAGTGCTTGGGTATTTTTCACTAATGTAAGTAGAGAACGGATCGAATACGACGGTCGGGATTTAGAAGAACTGAAGAAGCGCTTCAACGTGCTGCTCCGTATTGTGATGCAGGAATTGCAGCGGAGGCCAACCTAGTCTGCGTATTCTTCTATGGCCGCCGCTCGTCGCTTCCGACTTCGGCTCACTCTTCCTCCCGATCAGTCCGTATATTGACCAATGACGAGCATATAACCAGCATCGCCGGCGCGAAGCTGATGATCATCATGGCAAGTCTCAGGTCGCCGAGCCTGTCCTGGAGCGCGCCGACCAGAGCCGGGCCGGTGGCTACCCCGAACGTGCCGAGCGTCATCATAAAGGACAGCGCCACCGCGGACTCCCGCGGTCTTATGCCTGGCAGGTAGAACGGTATCGAGTTGAGGACCGGCCAGTAGCCCTGCGCCACGCCACTCACGAGCGTTATGACGATGAGCAGAGGAATCGAGTCCGTAAGAGTCATCGCCAGGTATGTCACCACCATAGTGACGCCGATTGCCTGGAGTATGTTCCTGCGCCTGTTCCCGCTCACCATCGGCACGATTCGGCTGAGCGCCACCCCGGACGGTCCGCCCGTTGCGATGCCGATTGCCAGAAGCAACCCGGTCCAGTTTAGCGACACGTCGTACACGTCCAGCATCAGCGTGGGGTAGAAGTTCACGAACGACGACCATGCCATCGTCGTTCCCATCGAGCCTGCGCCCGCTATCCATAGCTCCTTATATCCCAGCACGCGCTTGATGATTCCGAGCCTTCCGTCTTCGTCGCTGTCCTCGGTCTCGCGCTGCTCGGATTCGGAGTCTTCTCCGCCGTCGCTTCCAAGGATCGTCCAGAGAACGGCCAGGATTCCGAGCGTCACCGCGAAGGTGAGTAAGACACTCCGCCAGTCGTCCTCGACGCGACTCAGGATGATCGGTGTAAGGACCAGCCCTCCCCCCACGACCAGCCCGAACAGCAAATTATACACGCTCGAAACCAGGATGAACTCTCTCGGCGTGAACAGCCTGTGCATGAGCAGGACACGCGCGGGCTCGCGCGCAAGGGTCGAGATGCCGAAGCCGAGCCGTCCAAGCAGCAGAATGCCGAAGTTCGGCCCCCAACTCTGCACGAACATCAGCGCCGAGCTCAGCGTGAAAGTAATCGTGGTGAGAATCTTCGGCCTGTACCTGGATACCCACCAGCTTATGGGCAGCGTCAGAAACAGGTTTCCCAGGAACGCCGCGGAGCCGTAGAACCCCTGCTGTGTGGGCGTGAGTCCGAGGTCCGCGCTGATCGAGGGCAGTAGCAGTCCGACGCTTATGACCATCATGAAGCCTGCGACACTCGACAGAAGCCAAAGCCCCATGATAGCCCAGCGGTGCCTCATCGGGTTGGTCATCTGCGTCCTCGAGCGGCGTGCGGTACGCCTTGATTGCCTGTACAAGAATACTTACTACCAGACATCCCGATTGGTCAAGGAGTCTCGCCATATCCAGACGATTGCCAAAGTCCCTTCCCCCTTGATGGGCTCACAAGGGCAGGCAAAAGTCCCTTCCCCCTTGACGGGGGAAGGTTAGGATGGGGGTGACTCCGCCAATCCAACTTCAATGCCTACCCCTCCCAGCCCTTGATGGGAGAAGGCTAGGATGGAGCTGAAATCCGCAAACACCTTCAATACCTACCTCTGTCAACCTGCCGAGGGGAAATGCGCCTATGGAAATCTGTACAATAGACGCGATTTCGGATTTCACATCGAGGACAGGAGAAAGACACATGGATCTCGAACTGCAAGGCAAGACCGCCCTGATTACCGGCGGAAGCAAGGGAATAGGCAAGGCCATCGCCGTCGCGCTGGCCGAAGAGGGCGTGGACGTCGCTATCGCGGCCCGCTCCCAGGACACGCTGGACGAAGCGGCCGAAGAGATAAGGTCGGCCACCGGACGAAAGGTGGTCGCCATCTCTGCCGACGCCACGAAATGGGACGACGTCCAGAGAATGGTGGAGACGACCGTCTCCGAACTCGGCAGCGTGGATATCCTCGTAAACAGCGCGGCTATGGTCGGCGGACAGGTGCGCGGCACGATTGACGAGGCGGAGGAAAAGGACCTGATAGAAGACCTCGACACCAAGGTTGTCGGCTACTTCAGAAGCATAAAGGCCGTCGTGCCTCACATGCGCGCCAAGAAGTGGGGCCGCATCATCAGCATCGGCGGCGTGTCGGCGCGCCAGTCCACGATCTACGGCCTGCGCAACGCCGCTGTCGTTCACATGACCAAGACGCTCTCCGACCAGCTCGGCCCGGACGGCATCACGCTGAACGTCGTTCACCCGGGCCTCACGCTCACCGACACGATCAATGAGCGTCTGGACAACCAGGCCGCCCAGCAGGGCGTGTCCCGCGAAGAAGTCAACGCCCAGGTTGGACAGAACGTCGCCATCCGCAGGCCCATCAATCCGGAAGAGCTTGCGTGGCTCACCGCGTACCTCGCTTCACCCAAGGCCGAGTGCATAACCGGCGAGACCATAGCCGCCGGCGGCGGAGCTCTGGGCGCCGTCCACCAGTAGAGTAGCCAGACATCGCCTTGACACAGCGGCCCTCGTCCCTGACCGAATCCGTTAGCGCGAGGGCTGCTGTGCGCTTCCACGAACTCGACGCCCTTCGCGCGGTCGCCATGCTGCTCGGAATCGTGCTCCACGCCGCCGTTTTCCTGATACCCGGCGTCTGGTCCACCGATTATCCCGACGATGCGTCCGACTTCTACGCGGTCCTCTTCTTCGCCATACACGGCTTTCGGATGCCGGTGTTCTTCCTGCTCAGCGGATTCTTCACCGCCATGCTCTGGCGACGCAGGGGACTTCGCGCGCTCGGAATTCACAGGCTCAAGCGCGTTGCGCTGCCGCTCGCCGTGGGCGCAGTGACAGTGATTCCTGTCACGATCTGGGCATTCGCCCCGGACGACTTCGAGCTGGTCTGGTGGCCCTTCGTATGGCTCAGCACGTTTACTCACCTGTGGTTCCTGTGGCATCTGCTCTGGATCGCTGGCGCGTTCATGCTCGCCGTGAAACTGGGAATGAAGTTCGACCACCCATGGGCATGGTGGCTGGCGCTGCCCCTGACTCTCGTTCCTCATCTCCTGATGGTCGAGCCTGTATTCGGCCCGGACACCGCCGATACGCTGATTCCGAATCCGGTCGTCCTCGCCTACTACGCGCTGTTCTTCGCATTTGGAGCGTTCTTCTACCAGCGCGGCATAAAGATACGCGGCGACTGGACGGTTTTGATCATACCCGCGTTGACCGTGATATTCTGGCCCGCGCTTGGGCTGATGTACGATGTCAAGGCAAAATGGGCGTTCGTCGCGTCCGTGCCTCTCCAGGTCGCCTACGCCTGGCTCATGTGCTTCGGACTTATCGGCCTGTTCCGTCTGATAGCCTCCAGGGAGCGATACTGGGTGCGATACATATCGGACGCATCTTACTGGCTGTATCTGTGGCATCTGCCCCTGATACTCGTCGCCTTCAGGCTGATGAAGGCATGGCCGGTCAGCGTCCACGCGAAATTCACGCTAGTATGCCTGGTAACGACCTCCATCCTTCTGGTCACATACCAACTCGGAGTGCGCTACACGCCGGTCGGCACGATGCTGAACGGAAGGCGAGTGCGATGATAAGGAGATATATAAGATGCGTCTGAAAGATAAAGTTACACTGGTCACCGGGGCGGGGTCCGGTATCGGACGAGCGATTGCTCTGCTTTTCGCCCAGGAAGGGGCAAGTGTCGTCGCCTCCGACATTTCGCCCTCGAACGCCCAGGAAACCGCTGATGAGGTGAAGGCATCGGGCGGGCGCGCGATTGCCGTTTCCGGCGATGTGTCGGCCGGGGAGGACGCCGAGAGCATAGTGGGCGCGGCGGTCGGCGAGTTCGGGCGACTGGACATACTGGTCAACAGCGCAGGCATCAGCGCCAGAAACGCGCTTCCCGAAGGAGCGTCTCCGGAAGCGGTCTGGGACAAAGTGATAGACGTGAATCTCAAGGGGACGTATCTCGTGTCCTGGTACGCCGTCCCAGAGATAGAGAAGGTAGGCGGCGGCTCCATAATCAATCTCGCCTCGACGATGGGGTTGGTGGGATACCCCGCCGGGTTCGGAGGCGGGTTCAATCCATACCCGCCTTCCAAGGGCGGCGTCGTGCAGTTCACCCGCACTCTGGCTATAGACAGCGCGCGCAAGAACATCAGGGTCAACTGCCTGTGCCCGGGCTTCGTCGCGACCAACTTCACCAAAGCTCTCACGGATGATCCGGAGACGAACGCTTTTCTGGAAGAACTTCACCCGATGGGCAGACTGGGAAGGCCGGAGGAGATAGCGAACGCCGCGCTCTATCTCGCCTCCGACGACGCGAGCTACGTCACCGGCGCGGCGCTCACCGTGGACGGCGGCTACACCGCGCAATAAGCCCTCAACCTTCCATAAGAAACAAGCCTAAGCTAGGCCGTGTTGACATTTACCGTCATTCCCGCGAAAGCGGGAATCCAGAAGCGCGGAGTGTATCTAACGTCGCTATCGCCATAATCGTTTAGATGCCTGAAATATCAAATGTCAACAGAACCTAGTGCGGCTCTGTCCGGGTTATGACCAATCTGTCCGAATAAGAGTGAAGGCTCAGCCTTCCTCGAGGAAGGTCACGCCGCTCTTCCAGACCTCTCGTGAAATGCCCTTGAGCGCCTTCTGGTTGGGCTGATCTACCTGGAGTCGGCGGACTAGCGTCTTAGGCCCAAGTTCGCGCTGCATCAATGGGCAGCGCTTGACGAACCCATTCAGAACGCCGCGCTCTCCACCCAGCAGAACGTACTCCATATCATCCAGGTACGGCGTGAACACCGTCCGCGTGATCTCGCACGTCTTGTCGTACAGTTCCCGGATCAGGCGCTCACGGCTGCGCTGGAACCGGCGTTGGGACTGACCGCCCGCGCGGTGCCGGTTCTTCATATAGCGCGAATCGGTCTTCGTGGCAATGAGGGCCTCGCCCCTGAGAACGCCCACCGCGTATCTGCCGAGACGCAGCAGCACAACCCCGATAACGGGTTCCGACTTCAGCAAACTGCGGAGTTGGTCCGTATGCGCGCCCGCGGCCCGGATGTCCATATCCAGCGGGATTGGTGGCCTGATTGCTACTATCCGGTTTGTGGTGACGAAGACCGCCGTTCCCGTATCTCCGCCGCCCGATTCTTCCAGCGCCTCCGCGACGGCAAGGCGTTCCACCCCTGCCTCCGGCAGAAGATGCTCATAGGCACGCTCCGCCAGCGTCCGCGCCGATACATACACGCTGGCAAGACAGCCTTCGGACTCCAGGTCGCCCAGCAGTCCGAGGACGCCATTCTTGCCAATCTGCTTAGTCGTCTTGTTCATGCGATACGCGCCAATGTGTTATTCTGGAAATCCAATGACAATAATATGTCGGATTCAGTATATCGGAGTGTGAAGGAGCGCGTCGTGAAGAAGAAGACCGAGCTTGCGATAGACGAAGACCTGTTGCGCTTTGCTAAGACGGTGGCGGACGAAAATGGGATTGCCCTAGTGGAATTCGTCGAGGATATCATCTATGAACAGATTTGCGAGCACCACGCCAGGAAATCTCCAGGCAAGCCATTAGGTCTCGTTAAAACGCCGGTGGGGGATTTCCTGACAGAGGAAGAACTTGAGAAAAGGCGTCTTGCGGTAGAGAAGTTATGGGGATTGATACCCGCCGACAGGGAGGTAGTAGAAGCTATCCTCAAGGAGGACAGCTACCTTGACGTTTAGCGGGATACTACCTCGGACAAAACTCTACATAGACGCAAATATATTCGTGTACGCTTCAAACGGAACGCTTGGAGCATCGCGTGAATGTAGAGACTTACTTGATAGATGTGGCAGGCAGGAATTTGAAGCATTTACAGGAACCCATGTCCTGCTTGAGGTCGCGCACAGGCTCATGATGATAGAAGCCGTGGACAAGGGGCTTGTAACGCCCGGCAACGTTCCTGGCAAGTTGAGACGCCGACCTGAACTCGCTTCTCAACTCAACGAATATTCCGACGCTATCCGATTCATACTGAACACAGGTATATATATTCTGCAAGTTGATGCCGACATACTGGAAATATCTGCGAACCTACGAGCCCAGACGGGCTTCCTAGTCAACGACTCGGTTTCCCTCGCGATGATGCAACGCGAGAGCATACACGTAATCGCCACTAACGACAGGGACTTCCAGCGCGTAAACTGGCTGGAAGTCCACTTGCCGAGCGATCTCTGACGTGCCTGACTAGGACGCGCCGTTTCCGTTCATCCAGTAGTCGTAGCGGTAGGCCGCCATATCAGCCTCGCGCTCGATGTCTTCTTCGAGAATGTATCCCTCCGCAGCCAGCTCCGCCGCCGCCTGCCTGACCTTCTCTACATAGTCGTCCCTGGACTCATATCGCTCCTCTATCGCGGGCCTGGGGTCGCCCGCGGATTCCCTGTCCTCCCTGGACTTGCGGAACGGGAGCGTCCATCCGGCCAGGCCGCCCGTGATTCCTATTACAAGGTCCGGGTTGCCGTTGTCCGGGTGGCGCAGGTTCCAGCCGGTGTTGGTGGCCAGCGGTACGCTGACCGACGGCAGACGGATCCCTCCGAGCTCGTTGCCGTCGTCGTCAACGTTGGAGACGATTGCCGGATATTCCTCGCCCTGCTCGGCGGGCAGCTTGACGGTGCGTCCCAGGTGGGTCTCGTCGCCGTAGTCCAGGCGCATAGCCCTCGTCACCTCCGGCGGGAATGTCACCGAGGGGATACGCTCGAACTTCTCGCGCAGGGTGTATGATTCAACTCCTGTGCCGTCGTCCAGGCTGGGATGTCGGGAGGCGGGAGCAGTATCGTCGCCCCTGACCCAGGCGTCCAGATTGTTCAACTGCGCCCTTTGCAGCGGCGAATAGTCAACCGCGTTATAGGGCAATTGGCCCTTGAGAGCGTCCATCTGCCGGATGGTCTCAGGCGGGAAGGTCCCTGTGCCATGCTGAGTGCCCGCGAAGTGGTAGCGGCGGACGCTCTCGGACTCAGGCGCGTCGGTCATCGCGGAAAAGTCGGTGTGTATGAGAGCCGCGTCGCCGCGCCAGTACTCGGCGGAAGTGTTGGTGAACATTATCTTGGGGACGTTTCCGCTCTCCTCTAGGCGTGCGGTCAGCGAACCGCTCGCGCCGGTAACCGGATCGGTCATTTCCACGTCGGAGAATGGGAACAGTTCAGGGATTATGTAGCACACGTCCTTGGAAGGCTGGCCGAAGCGCAGGTTGAACTCGCCGCGCAT
>DAOULF010000141.1:0-6182 GCA_034420555.1 Dehalococcoidia bacterium | reverse complement strand
CAGCAAGGAGAAGCCATGGTCACCCAAGCCCCGGCAGCCATAATCTACCCCGAAACGGACGGTATGCCATTGCCCGACGGAGAAACCCAGGCGCCCCAGTACATCAGAGTGGTCGGAACCGTCAGGGTTCGTTTCAGAGACGTTCCCGGCGCCAGGGTGAACGGCAACACGATGCTCTACTACATCAGGGGCAATCCCCGCGTCTTCGTTTCTCCGGACTGCTACGTGGTTCTGGACCTGCCCCCCGAGGCGGAGGAGTCCATAGACCGCAACAACGTCTATCTTTTGTGGGAGGTGGGCAAGGCGCCGGACTTCGTGTTGGAGATAGGTTCTGAGAGTACGGCGCACGTTGACCTGGGCCGGAAGCGTGAGTTGTACGCTGAGTTGGGCGTGGTGGAATACTGGCGATACGACCCGACGGGCGGCGAGTTCTACGGCGAGCCCCTGGTGGGTGAGCGTCTGGTGGACGGCGAGTATAGTCGCTTGGTCCTGAATCGTGAGAGCGACGGACGGGTATGGTCTCACAGCGACGTTCTGAACCTGGACCTGTGGTGGGATGACGGCGACCTTCGTTTCTGGGATCCTGTGTCCGGTCTGTGGCTGCTGAATCACGAGGAAGAGAAGGAACGCGCCGACACTGCCGAGGCGCGCGCCGACACCGAGATGTCCGCGCGTCTGGCCGCCGAAGCGCGCGCCGACACCGAGATGTCCGCGCGCCTGGCCGCCGAAGTGCGCGCCGAGGAAGAACGCGACGCGCGTCTGACCATCGAAAGCCGCATGGCTGAGCTCGAAGCCGAAATCCGACGGCTGCACGGCGATTAGCCCACGCGCTTCCACAATTGTGAGCCCTTGACGTGGGAAGGTTAGAGCCTGCCCCGTACTCGATACGGGGATGGGGGCGACCAACTACTTTTGCGACGCTTCCTCTAATCCAGGGCCTTTGTAAAGTCAGCGCTGTCCAAGGGGCGCGACCACGCCTCCCCCCCTGGATTGCCGAGCGGCGAGCCCTTCGGGGTTCCTGCTTTCGCGGGAATGACGGTCCAGAGTCCTGGAGGAACTTTGCAAAGGCCCTACCTCTAATCAAATCACATTGGACTAGAACACCCGTCGCACCGTACAATACAGTACAACAGTCCTGATACGAGAAGACACGGATGACAACCGCCGGGGAAACCAACGCCAAAATTGACGAACTACTTAATCGGGTCGTAGATCTGACCGTGGAGACTCGTCAGTTGGCCTTGGAGACCAGACGCGACAGTCAGCAGACGCTGCGCATCTGGACAGCCTTCGCGAGACATCACGGCTGGCCCGAAGACTTGGATAACCTGGACGACGAAAACTGAGCGTCCGGTTGGGCGTCCAGAATATGGGATATTGATGTACGGGCAACCCTTGTGGTTGCCCCTTTGCTGGGAGGAGGGCTGACGGATGCAGCTAATAGCAATTCAGGGGATCATAGGACTGGTGGGGCTCGTTGCGCTCGCATGGGCCATCAGCGAGAACCGCCGTGCATTCCCCTGGCGCACTGCCGCCATCGGCCTCGTGGTGCAGATCGCGCTCGCCCTGCTGCTCATCAAGCTGCCCGGCTCACAAATAGTCTTCAGATGGATAGGCAACGCGGTGGACGCCCTGGTCCGCGCCACCGAGGCCGGCACCTCCCTGGTCTTCGGATTCCTCGGCGGCGCGCCGCTCCCATTCGAGGAGACCTTCCCGGGGGCGTCCTTCGTGTTCGCGTTCCGCACTCTCCCGCTTGTGGTCTTCATCGGCGCTCTCTCCGCCGTCCTGTACCACTACCGGGTGCTGCCCTGGGTCGTGAGAGGCTTCGCCTGGGCGCTGAGCAAGACCCTCCGAATCAGCGGCGCGGCCAGCTTCTCCACCGCCGCCAACGTGTTCATCGGAATGGTCGAGGCTCCGCTGCTGGTGCGCCCCTACATCGAGCGCATGAGCCGCTCCGAACTGTTCATAATAATGACCGGAGGCATGGCCACCATCGCCGGGACCGTGTTCGCGCTCTACTCGACACTGCTCGACGGCATTATCTCCGACCCCGCCGGACATCTGCTCACCGCCTCCATCATCAGCGCGCCCGCAGCGGTCGTCATCGCGCTGATTCTCATACCGAGCTCGGGCGACGAGAGCGAAGAAGTCGAGGTCGAATTCGACCGCATATACGAGAACGGCGCCGACGCGCTGACAACCGGCGCTATTGACGGACTGCGGCTGTTCGCCTACATCATCGGTATGCTCATCGTCCTGATAGCGCTCGTCGAACTGGTGAACATAATCCTCGAGATTGCCCCTGCCATAGCGGGCGAACCGCTGACCTTGCAGCGAGTCCTGGGCTGGGTACTGGCCCCCGTAGTATGGGCGCTGGGAGTGCCATGGTCCGAGTCGGTGAGCGCGGGCCAACTGCTCGGAACGAAGGTGGTCCTGAACGAACTCGTCGCCTACATAGAGATGTCCCAGCTCCCGCCCGGCAGCCTGGGCGAGCGCGGCGGGCTCATAATGGCATACAGCATCTGCGGCTTCGCCAACTTCGGCAGCCTGGGCATCATGATCGGCGGAATCGGCGCGATAGTCCCGAGCCGCAGGCTCGAAATCGCCCAACTCGGCCTCAAGTCAATACTCGCCGGAACCATGGCGACCTGCATGACCGGCGCGATAGCCGGCCTGATCTACTACCTGTAACCAGAAAAGTTCGGGGCGGATGGAGGTCTGTGATTATCCCTCATCCGCCCCGGCTGTCGCTTTGCCCTGTGATTGTTC
The DNA here is from genome assembly GCA_034420555.1 of Dehalococcoidia bacterium. Lineage (GTDB taxonomy): Bacteria > Chloroflexota > Dehalococcoidia > Lucifugimonadales > UBA1123 > VXRN01. The sequence continues at coordinate 3,413 of DAOULF010000141.1, read as the reverse complement.
TGACGACTACTGTGCCGGCTCGTTGCTGTACCAGCCCGACCCGAACAGCAATCCGTCGTGCCTGACGACCCAGGAGTGCTTGGAGCGCAGCTCACCGGATACGGGCTCGTTGAACACGTAGGAGACCCACTTTCCTTCCTCGGTGGCCGTCATCATCTGGAATCCGAACCTGAAGTCGTTGACATCCGTGCCGATGCTGCCGTTCAGGTTCTGTCCCACGATTTCGGGGTCGTAGTGGCCGATGAGTTCGCCGGTCTCGTCGGCGATGAATACGTACCACTGCCCGTTTACGCTGTCGAGCGAATTGTAGTAGGCCAGGGTATCTTCCAGGCCATCATTTTCGTATTTCCTGATCGCTTCTGCGACGAATGCCCTGGTGTACTCGGCGGGTTCGACTGCCCAGACGGAGAGGAATATCAGCCCGTCATGCCTGGCGACCCACGCGTGATTCGATATGAGTTCCCCGGTTTCGCGGTCGGTATAGTAGTAGGAGACCCACTTTGGCTCCTCGGTAGCCGCCAATATCGCGGCGCCGGCGTCGAATCCGGTGAAGTCTATGGCGTAGGCGTCGTGGAAATTCTCCCCGATGGAGTCGGATCTGTAGTGAGAGATTACCTCGCCATCCTCGTTTGCGATATAGATGTACCACGATCCCTCGGCGCTCTCAGGGGAGTTGTAGTGAGCGATGGTCGCATCCAGTCCTTCAGACTCGTATCTGTTGATGGCGCTGTCGAGGAAGAATTTGGTGTACTCGGCTGGCTCGGTGTACCAACCGGAACCGAATATCAGACCATCATGCAGGACTGCCCAGGTGTGCTTGGACTCGATCCGGCCACTGGAGGGGTTGTTGAAGACGTAGGATACCCACTTGCCATCCTCGGTAGCCGAAAGTACGTCATCCCCATAGAAATAGCCTGTCGCGTCCACGCGGAGGCTCGGGTCCCTTCCCCTGAACGCCGGGTCGTGGTGGCCTATGGTGTATCCGTCCTCATCAATTATGAACGTGTACCACTGACCATCAACGCTCTCAGGGGTGTTGTAGTAGGCGAGCGTGTCTTCAAGACCTTCAGACTGGTAACGAGCGATGGCCTCATCTACGAAGTGCTTGGTGTATTCGGCGGGGTCGGTGTACCAGCCTGAGCCGAATATCAGCCCGTCGTGCCTGACTACCCAGGAGTGCTTGGACTCGATCTCTCCGGTCGCCGGGTTCTTGAACACGTAGGATACCCACTTGCCGTCCTGTGTGGCTGAGAGCATATCCGGTCCGAAATTGTACCCGGTCGTGTCGGTGCCGATTGGGCCGTTAAGGCTTTGACCGACGACGCTGGGATCGTAGTGACCGATAATCACACCGTTCTCGTCCCGGAACCTCTCCGCGTAGATGATGAATACATACCACTGCCCATCAGGGCTGTCGGCGCTGTTGTAGTGCGCGAGCGTGGACTCCCTGCCATCGGACTTGTACATTTCGATGGCGTCGTTTACAAGGAACTTGGTGTATTCGGCGGGATTCGTGTACCAGCCCGATGCGAACAGCAGCCCATCGTGCCTGACTGCCCAGGTGTGCTTGGAATCCAGTCCGCCCGTCGCCGGGTTCTTGAAGACGTAGGACACCCACTTGCCATCCTCGGTAGCCGACAGCAGGTCATCTCCGTAGAAATAACCTGTCGCATCCACGCGAAGACTCGGATCCCTTCCTCGGAGTTCCGGATTGTAGTGGGATATGGTGTAACCGTCCTCGTCAACTATGAACACGTACCACTGGCCGTCAATGCTCTCAACCGTGTTGTAGTAGGCCAGGGTGTCTTCCAGCCCCCCGGATTCGTAGCGAGCGATGGCTTCATCCACGAAGAACCTGGTGTACTCCGCCGGGTCGGTGTACCAGCCCGATCCGAATATCAGCCCGTCGTGCCTGACTACCCAGGAGTGCTTGGACTCGATCTCTCCGGTCGCCGGGTTCTTGAAGACATAGGATACCCACTTGCCCTCCTCAGTCGCGGCTAGCATATCCGCGCCGAAGGTGTATCCGGTGACGTCGGTGCCTAACGGCCCATTAAGGTTCTGACCGACGACGTTGGGATCGTAGTGACCGATCAGGTCCCCGTTCTCATCTATGATGAAGGCATACCACTGCTCATCAACGCTGTCGGCAGAGTTGTAATATGCAAGCGTGGCATCCAGTTCCAGCGAGTTGTAGCGTGATATGGCGGCATCAACAAAGTGCTTTGTGTACCCGGCGGGGTTGGATTTGGGTGGAATAGACGCCACAACGCTATGAGCGATCTGCTCGACCTCCGCGGGTGAAAGGCTCGGTTCGGACGGAATGGGAGGCGGCATGATCGGCACTGCCGCGCGCGCTATCTGCTCTACCTCGGCGCGAGTGAGACCGGGTTCGGATTGCTGAATATCGGTTATCGCTTTCTGGACTGCTCGCTCTACATCCGCCGCCGTCAGGCCAGGGGCCGATGGAACGGGCGGCGGAATGTCGGCCATCGCCGCCTGTATCATCGTGTCCACATCCGCGCTGGTCAGGCCACCGTTGCCGGGAGTCATTGCGACCATGTCGGACATGGAATCCCGCACTATCTTCTGGACGTCCTCGTAGGTCAGGCTGTCGGCGGCTGCCGTAACGACTGCGGCTTGAGCTATCTCCGCGACCTCTTCGCGGGTCAGGCTGTCGGCGGCGGGGGCTTTAGCGGCCTCAGCGCGCGCTATGTCCTCTACCTCGGCGCGGGTTAGTCCCGCATTCGAATCTCCGCAGGCTATCGCCAGGATGGAGAGCATGGCTGCGAGAGTCATTGTTGTTATTACTTGGAACTTGTTGCTGGTCATTATGGAAATCCACCTCGTTTTTCACAAAAGATATGCTCCCATGCACAGTTTGCAGGCAGGGAGCATACTTATTGGGGACTATATTCTAATTGTGTGGACTTTCAACGACCGATTGCAAGTCTATTTCTAGGAGAAGGCGAACTCCGTCCCGGCGCTTTCTTCCAGCGCGCGCTGATAGACGTAGTGGGCTGCTGAAATATCCTGTATGGACAGGCCGACGCTCTTGAAAAGCGTTATCTCATCGTCGCTTTCGCGTCCCGCCTTGACCCCGGTGATAAGCTCGCCTATCTCGCCGTAGATGTCGTCGGCGGACATCGCGCCCTCTTCGATGGGGATCTGCACGTCGCCCGCCTCCGCGAGGCAGGCGTCCACCTGGTCGCACACCAGCTTGGACTTCACCATGGTCTTGGTATCAATTTCCCTGACACCGACGGCGTGGGAGCCTATGCCGTTGATGTGAAGGCCGGGCTGCACCCAGTCGCCGTCTATTATAGGAGTGGTGGCTGTGGTGGCCATGGAGAGTATGTCCACGCTTCTGACAAGCTCCTCGCCCGACGACGCGAGTTCGACCGGGATGCCGA
>DAOULF010000140.1:0-7199 GCA_034420555.1 Dehalococcoidia bacterium | reverse complement strand
GCAACAGGGCTCGTGGCAGGATGAGTGGACAGTATCGCCATCGCGAACGCTATCGAAATCTCAAGGGCCCCTGGTTCGACTGGCTGTTCGTTTCTAGGGACGAGATACGAGACATCGTTGCCGGGACCGGCTGGGAAGTGACGAAGTTCATCGAGCCTGAAGGCGCACAGTACGTCGCTATTATCGAAAAAATCTCAGGGCCTTTTGCAAAGTTCTAGGTCGTCATTCCCGCGAAAGCGGGAATCTAGGGGAGGGGTGCGGCCTACTCCCGAACAATGCCGACTATGAAAAGACCCTCAAAAATCTGAACAAGGCTACGCAAACATACCGTCCCTGTGCTACAATACCTCCATAGCGAACAAAAGTGTCAATATATAAATCTGAACTTATCAACCAGGTTCGGGGGCCGAAAAAAAACTCACGCAACAGGAAAATACAGGGATGTGCAGGTGAAATACTGGTACCAGACGTCTCCTGCGGCCCACCTGCGGATCGCCTGCACCCACCACCAGAACGGTCACAGATCCATAAGTCCGAATATATACACTCCCACTTACCACCCGATAGGCGCCCTGACAACAGCCAAGAGCCGAGCGATATGACTTCCCGGGTAAGCGTCCAGATATTCGAAGAGTTCGCCGAAAGCGTCTCTCCCGATTGGATAGACGCCGTTGTCACGGGCGTCCTGTCCACCGAGCCGGAATGGTCGAGCGAGCGCGTCAGCATAGTCATAGCCGACGACGAAAGTGTGGCCCAGCTCAATCACGAACACCGCGGACTCGATGATACGACCGACGTACTCTCCTTCTCTAATCGCCACTCCGGTCAATACTACGGAGAGGATGACGGAATCGAGAGAGCGTCTGACGGGGCGAATTTCGTGCTGCCGCCCGGTCACTCTGACGACCTGGGCGAAGTGATCGTCTCGTATCCGCAGGTATGCCGGCAGGCGAGAGAGGCCGGTCACACCGCGCAAAAGGAACTGGCCTTTATGCTTGCCCATGGAATCTTGCATCTGCTAGGTTACGACCATGAGCGGGAGGCTGAAGCAGCCGAGATGTTCTCCATTCAGAACAGGGCAATGGCCACGTTGGAAGATTTGATCTGAGAAACGTATGCTCCGAGTGCATACCCTTCCCTTCTCGCCCGATACCTGATACACCCGCTTAGTTCGAAAGAGGACAATGGCAGAAGTCCTGTACAGAAAGTGGCGTCCTCGCGCTCTCGACCAGGTAGTCGGTCAGGACACGGTGACCAACACTCTCAGAAACGCCGTATCCTCCGGCAGGCTGACTCACGCCTACCTGTTCTGCGGCCCGCGCGGCACAGGCAAGACGAGCACCGCGCGCATCCTCGCCAAGGCCGTGAACTGTCTCGACCCCACCGACGGCGAGCCAGACAACTCCTGCGACAGGTGCGTCGCGGTCAACGAAGGTCGGGCGCTCGACCTCATCGAGATTGACGCCGCATCCAACCGCAGCATAGACGACATCCGCGACCTGAGCGATAAGATAAACTTCACGCCCGCCGAGTTCAGGTATAAAGTCTATATCGTGGACGAAGTCCACATGCTCACGGATCCGGCCTTCAACGCGCTCCTGAAGACGCTGGAAGAGCCGCCCGACCACGCTATCTTCATACTGGCCACCACGGAAGTCCACAGGGTTCCCCTCACCATCGTATCCAGGTGCCAGCGATACGACTTCCGGCGCATATCCCTGGACGACATTGCCGAAAAGCTCACCGAGCTATGCGAAGCCGAAGGTGTGGAAGCCGAACGCGAGGCGCTCGAACTGATAGCGCGCCATTCCACCGGAAGCCTGAGAGACGCCGAGAACCTGCTGGAGCAGGCGGTGGTGTCCTACGACTCCCCGCTGAGGGCCGACCAGGTGCGGGATATGCTCGAGCTATCGGGCGACGAGGATGCGCTCGACTTGTGCCAGTCCATAGTCGAAAAGAACATTTCCGAGAGCCTGAACATCGTGAACAAAGTGTCCACGCAGGGCTCCGACCTGAGGCAGCTCCAGCGAGCGGTGACCGACTTTCTCAGGTCGGTCCTCCTGATAGCCGTTGGCGCGGACGGGACTGCCGGATTTTCCGACGACACCGCCGCACGCCTTAAGAGCATGTCCCAGGGTGTGGACCAGAGGTATCTGTTCAGGGCGCTCAAGGCCATTTCCGAGGCCGACCTCAGAATGGATACCGCGTCTCCCCTGCCCCTGGAACTCGCCCTTGTCGAGTCGAGCATCGAGCCCGTATCCGTCGCGCCAGCGCCCGTCGCTCCGCCTGCTTCTGCCCGGAGGCAAGCCGCACCCCCGCAGTACACTCAGCGACAGGCGCAGCCCGCCGCCAATCGCGCCCCCACGAGAAGCCGTCCGTCGCGCGCCAACGCCCGACCCCTCACCTCCCGGAGCAAGACACCGGCCAACGGCGGCGCGAGTCCGACCCCGCCGAGGAGCGGACAGGACGGCAACCTGGATCCGGCGACCTGGAACGAGGTGCTCCGCGCTCTCAGGACGACCGGCGCCCGGTTCAAGCTCGGCGCGTTGCTCCGCGGCTCGCGGGAATATACCATTGAGGACAATAAACTCGTCGTCAGGTTCGCGCACGGTTCCCACGTCGAGCGCATAAACCAGGAAATAGACAACCCAAGTGTAAAGCGGGAATTGAGTCAGGCCCTCTCCCGGACGATGGGCGGAGAGTATGAACTCGTACCCGAACTGATTTCGAATGAGAATGGTTCCGAAACGAGACGAGCCAACCAGAGTCACCTCGTAATGGCCGCCCAGAGAATGGGCGCGAAGCTCGTAGATAGATTCGAGGAGGAAACGGAACAATGAACCGTCGTATGATGCGCCAGGCACAACAGCTTCAGAAGAGAATGGCCGAACTCCAGGAAGAACTCGAGTCCGCCACCGTTGAAGCTACCGCCGGCGGCGGTGTGGTAAGCGTAGTAGTATCAGGCAAGATGACCGTTGAATCAATCACCATAGACCCGGAGGTCGTCTCTCCCGACGACGTGGACATTCTCGAAGACCTCGTTACCGCCGCCGTGAACGAAGGACTCGTCAAGGCCCAGGAGATGGCCAACTCGAAGATGAGCGAACTCACCGGCGGACTGAACATACCCGGCCTGACCTGATATGAACAACTCCGCCGAACATTCATCCGACCCCATAGCCAGGCTGATAGAGGAATTCCACAAGCTGCCCGGCATAGGCCCCAAGACCGCGCAGCGTCTGGCCTACTATCTGCTTCGTATGCCCGGTGAGCACGCTCATGGACTGGCGGATGCAATCGTGGCGGTGAAAGACCAGGTGGCGATGTGTTCCAGGTGCTTCAATCTGACCGACACCAACCCGTGTAACATCTGCTCCGACCCGCAGCGCGACGGGACCACGGTGTGCGTCGTCGAAGAGGCTCTCGACGTGCTCGCGCTGGAGCGCACTCACAGCTATCGCGGCTTGTATCACGTCCTTCACGGCGCTGTCTCCCCCATGAACGGAATCGGCCCGGACGACCTCAAGATTCAGCCGCTGCTCTCAAGGATGAATGACGAACCGATTAGAGAAATCATTCTTGCGACGAATCCCAACCTGGAGGGAGACGCGACTGCCATGTACATCCACCGGCTGATCTCCCCGCTGGGCATAGAGATAACCAGGCCGGCCAGGGGTCTCCCGGTCGGTGGCGATCTCGAATACGCTGACGAATCCACGCTTGGCAGGGCCATAGAAGGCAGGCAGTCGTTCTAGCCGGCTGACCGGTGTCAATTGGCGAAAGCATCTTGAGACTACGCACATACAAAAGTCAGGGGCTTGTGCTCAGGCAGTACACCCTGGGAGAAGCGGACCGCATTCTCTCCATACTCACGCCGAACATGGGCAAGGTGCGCGTCGTAGCCAAGAGCGTCCGAAGACCCCAGAGCAAGCTCAGAGGCCATCTCGACCTGACCAACGTCGTCGAGTTCTCCGCGTCCTACGGTCGCAACCTAGACGTCGTAACCGAGGCCCAGGTGCAGGATGACCACCCGCGCATTCGCTCGGACCTGCCCCTACTGTCCCAGGCGGTTTACGTATGCGAACTGGCCGACTCGTTTGCCGAGGAACGCTCCCCAAGCCGCGACCTATATCTGCTGACTACCGTAACACTCGACCTCCTCTCCGACTCCCGCGAGGCATGGCTAGTGAGCAGGTGGTTCGAGGCGCGGCTGCTGGACGTATCGGGATTCATGCCTGAACTGGAAGCGTGTGTGGAGTGCGGAGCGGAACTGGAACCGGACGACCACATGCTGGACCTGGCGTCCGGCGGGGCGCTTTGTCCCGAATGCCGCGTGCTTGCCATCGGGAGCAGGGTACATATTTCCGAGAGGGCGATGAGAGTCCTCAGACACTTCCAGCGATCTCTGCGTTTCGGCGATGTGGGAACTCCGAATGTCAGCCAGCGAGTCAGGAACGAAGTAGAGGGTATCCACACTCGCTACATTCGCTCGATCCTGGAACGCAACCTCAAGAGCGAGGAGTTCGTGAGGCGCGTGGCGGAAGCCGGTCCGCCCCGATACGCCACGGACTGAAACCGCCCACTCCGAAAATCCCCTCTCCTAGCGGGAGAGGGCTGGGGCGAGGGTGAGGTTCGTCCGCGCGTGGTTTACGACAGCGGCGGCGGGGCCGCATCGTCGTCATCGGTATAGATATGCGGCTGATCGGGCGTCGTAACGGCTAGTCGGAACGAAATGCCCTCGCCAACACTGCTGATGTGGTGACGCATCCCCTCCGGCACGAAAACTATGTCGCCTTCCCTGGCGTGGATGATCGGCCTGCCCTCTCCAACCTCCCAGGTCAGTTCCCCGCCCAGAATCGTCCACCACTCATTGAAGTCGGGGTGCCAGTGGGCGTTGTTCGTCATCCCCGATGCGTGACAGATCAGGTTGGCGCTGTTGCGGTCGTCTGTAAGTATGGATGTCGCCCAGGGCGGATCGCCGAACTTCTCCAGCATATACTCCAGGCTGGTATGCAGGCGGTTGGGTACATCGTCCTGTGGCATAGGTCGGAGTATGTTCGAGCGAGTGCCCTTGTTGTCGTGATTGGAGTCGGGATGCGTAACCCCCAGCCGAAGGGAATTCTCGTTTCCGACAGTCCTTATAGCGTGTCTGCGCCCCTTGGGGGCCATTACCACGTCGCCCTTCTTCGCCCTGATCGGAGCGTAGTCGCCTATCTCCCAGAGAAGTTCCCCTTGCAGCACAACCCACCACTCGTTGAAATCAGGGTGGGCATGAGCGTCGTTCTCCTGGCCGGGCGCGTTGCAGATGAGTACGGCGTTGTTGCGTCCATCCGTAAACAGCGCCTCGGCCCATGGTGGCTCGCCATGCCTGGCAACGATTTCGGAGAGCGATATATGCTTGGGTTCCGCGCTCGGTGTCATTGGAGATTTTCTCCTGTCTGGTATCGGCTATATTGGGATTATATGAAGGAGCTTGGAGTTGGTCAACGCCGAAGCTACAGTCTGTGCAAATTATCACAAAATTGACACCCGAAAAATCTAGTTGGTATATTCATTGGGTAGGTATTTTAGGTAGTGCCCTTAAACTCATCGGCGCACCGTGCAGACACCTCTCAATTTCAACAATTGCCCACAGACCATCCAGGTGATCATTCCATCGCCGAAGGAATCTTCGGTTGGCCGAACTGTTTTGTCGCGTCCAAGTATGGCGCGGCTCCCGTGGGCAATGTCCCAATCCCTAGTCAACACGCAAACGGCGTTTAAGTGCGCCATTCGATTTTGTGAGCAAATACAGCTCAGGGAGTAATGAATTGAAGAAGACGGATTTTGTAGTCAGGTTCGCCGGAGAAGGCGGCCAGGGTGTTGTCACCTCGGCTGAGGGATTCGCCCAGGCCAACGCCCAGGTCGGCTATCATGTTCAGACCTTCTCCACATTTCCCTCCCAGATCAGGGGAGGCCCCACCTGGACTCAGACAAGAATCTCGACCGAGCCGGTGCTGAGTTCCGGCGACGAGTTGGATGTCCTCGTGGCCTTCAACGAATACGCTTACGAAAACCACAAGGACGAAGTCTCCGATAGCGGAGTGATCGTTTACAACTCCGAGGAATTTGAGCTGGAGCCGGACGGCAAGAGCTTCGGAATGAGATTCGACGAGCTTGCCAGGTCCACCGGCAACGCCAGGGCCGCGAACATGGTGGTCATGGGAGCGCTGGCGTATCTCGTCGAGATTGACCAGCAGATCCTCGAGGACTTCGTAACCAAGCGCTTCACCAGGGGACGCCCGAACGACCAGCAGATCATCGAGTCCAACCACCAGGCGCTGGGACTTGGCAGGACAGAGGCCGAAAAGAGCGGTTTCAACCTGGGCGAACTCGAAGCGTCGAATCCGCCCCAGGTTGATCAGGTGCTCATAAACGGGAATGTCGCGCTGGGGCTCGGCGCGCTCGCCGCCGGAGTGGACGTTTACATTGGATATCCTATTTCCCCAGCCACGTCCCTGCTGATATGGATGGAGAACAACCTCCCAGGGCCTGGAAAGTTCGTACACCAGGCGACTTCCGAGATCGAGTCCATAACGAGCATCGTGGGAGCCGGTTTCTCCGGAAAGAAGGCGATGACCGGTACGGCGGGACCAGGATTCTCCCTGATGGGAGAAGGGCTGGGGCTCGCGTGGATGGCCGAGATACCGCTGGTCGTGGTTGATGTGCAGCGCGGCGGACCTTCTACCGGGTTGCCTACCAAGACTGAGCAGTCCGACCTGTTTACCGCGCTGTATCCGGGACACGGAGATATGCGCCTGCCCGTCATCGCGCCCGGCACGGTCGAAGAGTGCTTCTACGCCGCTATCCACTCGTTCAACTGGGCGGAGCGATACCAGGGGCCTGTTATACTGCTGAGCGAGCATATGCTCTCTGAGCGCAACCAGAACATCCCCAGACCGGACGTCACCGCGCTGGCAGTGGAAGCCAGGGATACCTACCGAGGCTCCAACGGCTACCACAGGTATGAAAGCTGGGAGCGTTCGCCAATGCCTATCCCGGGCGGCCCCGGCTCCTATGTCGCCAACGGCTCCGAACACGACGGCATGGGCGACACTACGCACAGGCCCGAGCGCCACATCCAGATGACGACCCGCCGATTCAGCAAGCTCGACTTGCTCTCAGACGGCGACTACGAAAGCGAGAACACGGACGCAAGC
>DAOULF010000139.1:0-4638 GCA_034420555.1 Dehalococcoidia bacterium | reverse complement strand
GCCCTGTTGCGCTCCTGGTAGGCGAGGTGGACCGGGTCGTCGGTGGCGTATGGGTCGGTGGTTTCGGCAATGATTCGCCCGCTATCGGTAGTCATTTTGTAAAGGCGCCTGAGAATCCAGCGAGCGCGTTTCGGATTTTCGAGCAGGCCGAAGTTGTTGCCGGACAACAGGATGCTGTCGAAGACGCCCAGCTTGTTGGCGCTAATCCGTGTTACCGCGCAGACCCTGGCATCGGCGAGTCCTCTATCCCTGCATATCCGGATTGCGAGCGGGGAGTGGTCTATTCCGACAACGCTGACTCCGGTCTGCTGGAGGTGGAGCGACACGCGGCCTGCGCCACAGCCAATATCGAGTGTGCGGCCACGGACGTACTTTATCGCTTTCCGCAGGTGGGGATACCACTCATCGAATGGGGCGAAGTACCACCTGGGATGTTCATAGACCTGAATGTAGCCGTCGTCGCGCTCGCCGACCTCACGAAAATCTTCGGGCAACAGACCTCGGTGATGGTCGTATAGCTGCTGTCCGAAGACATCCATTTCCCGTGTTGGGCGCAGCGGACTGAGCCGGGAAGCGCTACTGGTTCTGGAAATCGCCGCTGAGACCGCTGGGTGACTGGAGGAACTCGAAGAGGTCGCTGTTCGGAGGCAGCACCACCGTGGAGTTGGCTTCGAGTATCTTCCGATACGCTTCGAGAGAGCGCTGGAAGGAGTAGAACTCGGGGTTGGCGGAAACGGCGTCCGCGAAGATCTGGACAGCCTGGGCCTCGCCCTCACCGCGAGTGATGTCTGCGGTTCTCTGGGCGTTGGCCCTGATTATGGTGGCGTCCCTGTCAACTGTCGCCCTGACCTGGGCGTCAATCTCCGCGCCCTCGGCGCGCTCCTTATCGGCCTTGCGCTTACGCTCGGCCTGCATACGGGCATATACGGACTCGGCGATTTCGGGCGGGAAGTCGGCGCGCTTGATACGGACGTCAATGATGTCCAGGCCAAACTCTCTGAGCTTGGGCTTAACATTGTCCCTTATGCGGTTCATAATATCTTCGCGCTTGGTGGTGATGATTTCCGACTGGTTGTCGCTTGCGATTTCGCGCCGGAGTTCAGATGAGAGGATGTCCACGGCGCGCGCCTTGCCTCCGGCCTCGGTGCGTACGGTCTCCCTGAACGTCACCGGGTCAATGATCCGACCCCTGGCGTAAACGTCAATTATCAGGCGTTTCTTGTCCTTGGTCAGCAGCGAGTCGGGTGGCGCGTCGAAAATGAGAAGACGCTTATCGAAGTAAGTCGTTGTGTCTATGAAGGGGGTCTTTACATAGAGCCCGGGGTTACTGATGGACTTCTGTACCTGGCCGAAGCGTGTGACGATGGCAAGCTGCTTCTCGTCCACCACGAAGAATAGTTGCGGGGCAATGATTGCGGCTATGACTGCCAGCAGCACGAGTATGAGAGCGATGAATCTCAATTTATCAACCCTTACTGGCTTCGGCCAAGTGAAGTTGGCAACTGTCCGTTATCGGTCAGAGGCAGGAGCGGCAGAACGCTGCTGCCCGTTTCGCTCGACATTATGTACATCGTCACACCCGGAAGGATATCCTCCATAGCTTCCAGGAAGAGACGCTGGCGCGTGACTTCCGGCGCTTTTTCGTACTCGAAGAGGATGGACTTGAAGCGCTCCGCCTGACCTTCGGCAATCGCTATGCGTTCCTGTTTGAATGCCTCAGCAGCTTCCGTAAGCTTGGCGGCGTCACCCCTGGCCTGTGGAAGGACGGATTCCTTATAGGCGTCGGCCAGGTTGATGATCCGCGCCTTGTCTTCCTTGGCGCGAACGACATCATCGAAGGCGTCCTTGACCTGCTCGGGCGCGAACACGTTGAGCAGCTTGACCTCGCGCACGTTTATGCCGGTGCCGTAGTAGTCCAGAAGACCCTGAAGCAACAGCTTGGTTTCGGCCTGTATGTCCTCTTTCTTGTCAGTCAGAACGTCGTCAATGGGACGGCTTCCGATGACCTGTCTAAGCGCGGTTTCGGTGACGTCCTTGATGGTCTGGCCGTCCGGGTCGGACACCCTGTACAGATACGCCTCCACGTCCTTGATGTCGTACTGCACCAGAAGCTGCACGTCAACGATGTTGGGGGCCTCTCCGGACAGTCCCGACTCGTCGGCGTCGCCTGTGATCATAAGGGACTCGCTGAGAACGGGGTTGCCCCCGGCGACGCCAACTTCCAACTGGCGAATGCTGTCCACGAATACGATGTCGCGTGCGCCTATGGGGGAGGGCCACCACCAGTGGAGGCCGGGCTGCTTTATGCTGTCAAACTTGCCCAGGCGTCGAAGCGCTGCCTCTTCGCCCGGCTGAACTGTGTAGAACCCGCTGCCCAACCACACGGCAATCCCGACCAGGAACAGGCCGATCACTATGAACGAACCTATATTGCCGCCACCCCCGCCGCCGCCAATTCGGAAGCGACCAAAGAAGTTGCGAATTCGCTCCATTACCTGGTCGAAATTTACTTCTGGCTCTTCAGGACGATACATCGGCAGTCAGACTTTCGTGTATGAGGTTATGAGTAATGGTAACACATCGGCGCAGGACATTCGATAGAGGTTTTCATACTAGAGCCTGTATCGGTTTAGTAGGCAGGGGAGTCACCCCCATCCTAGCCTTCCCCCGTCAAAGGGGGAAGGGACTTTCGCACCGTGGGCAGAGCCGACCAGGTTGATACAGGTTCTTTCATACTAAATCTACGCGCCGCGACATCAGTCGGATTGCGCGGCGGCCTCGATCTCACTCAGAATATCCAGAAACTCCGCGTAGCCGGATACGCCGGATACGAGGGAAATGAACGCGCCGAAGTCCGGCGATAGTTCTCTAAGGCGTCTGACCTGCCCGCCAATAGGGTTCACGGAAGCCGGGCTCTCGGCGTATGTTCCGTTGAAGGCGAAGTATGCCTGGTTCAGCTTGCGAATCGGGTGTCCGTTGTCCACGAACATCCTTCTGCGCGTCTCCATGTAGGATTCGGCGATCTCCACCTCGCCACCAGCGAGAAGCGCGTCCACGGTCCGGCGCGTCTCCTGCATCTCGCGCCTGAAATCGAAGTCGCCGGCAGGGGCGGGAGCGGCGTCGAGTACGTCGGCGGTTGTGCCCAATGCCGCCGGTACAGTGACGGGCAGCCTGGCCTCGATGCTCTCACGGGCAATGCCGCCCAGCTCGTGACCGCCCAGGTCGGCGACGGTCTCGTTCAGGACGTGCATATCCGGGGAGTCGAACATATTCTGCCCAAGCGGGCGCATGAACAGGTAGTGATGAAGCCACTCATGCGCCATGAGTGAAAGAGTGGCGTTGAGGTCCGCGCCGTTGTAAACGGATGCGGGGTAGGTTGCGACACCGCCGATGTCCAGGACCAACGCCGACAGGTCCTCGGTCTCCAGCAGCGCATCTTCGACCTCCTCGCGGCTTTCCAGGCTCATGTGCGGGTCGAGCAGAACGCTGTCCTGCCGCGCAATAGTGTCGCGTGGGGATGTAATGAGCGCCTTGGGCGTTTCGACGAGACGAACGTCCACAGGCGGGAACACGACCTCCCCCACGAGTCCCAATCCCTCCGCGCGAGCTACGGAACTGATCTCGGCTTCGAGCGCCTCCTCGACGTCGTTGCGGATGTCGTGCCTGAGTCTGTGTACGCGGTCAAGCTCACCTTGGAGACGTTTCACCTCCGGTCCTGTCTCGGTGGATCGGGATGTGGCGACGTTCAACCGGCCCTGGATGTCGTTCTCAAGCCGGCCCAGTCTGAAGTACTCGTCCACCAGCGCGAGCCGTTCGGAATCCGAAATGGCCTGTCCGGGAACCGCCCTCAGAGCGCGGTGAGTCCACTTGCTCATCGAGTTCGAGAGATGCCAGCCGATCAGGTCGAAGGCGTGCTTCGAGGAGGCTTCCTGCGCCGGGTTCAGAGTGAGGACATCGCCCCTGACCAGAAACAGATAGAGGGCGACAAGCGCGATAGTAGCCGCCCGCCCGATGAATTTCGCTGTCGCGCGCCTGCTGAACATGGCATACTCGAACCCATGCCGGAATTCCGGGAACAGGCGCTACCGGCGGCGGAAGAGGTTCAGGAATCTGTCTTCGTAGAAGTCGAACGCGCCCCAGCGGTCCAGCTCGCGTCTGAGGTCCTCCGGGTTCCTGCCCTGCTCCACCTGCCTGAACATCTGCTCGATCTGCTGAAGCGCAGCCTGGGGTATTCCGCCCGCCGACGGGCTGGGATCCAGCATTCCGCGCGAGCGCAGTTCCTGGGCGTTCTCCACAGCCGACTTGGAGGTGAACTCGTAGATGAACTTCATCAGCGATACGTCCCAGAGTTCGTCCACGCCGACCATGACGACCGAAAGCTCGTCCTTGTTCCTGTCCAGATCGTCGCTGATGCGGTTGGCTACCTCGTTGGGCGGGCCGCTCAGTATGTCCGTCTTCTCAGTCTCGTTGCGATACTGGTACAGGATGCCCGGACTGTTGGGGCCGAACTGCTGCGACAGGTGCTTGAAGTAGCTGTACGCCTCGTCGCTGAAGCCTTCCAGGTTCATGGCGTAGAACGGCGTGACTATCGCGGGCTTCTGGGCTATCACCTTGCCCTGCCTCACGACGCTCTCGGTG
>DAOULF010000138.1:0-2374 GCA_034420555.1 Dehalococcoidia bacterium | reverse complement strand
AGAAGCGCGGGTCGTCGCCCCAGGAACCTTCCTCCAGCTCAGCCCATGTCCTCCCGCCGAGCGTCCTGTTGGAAGGAGGGTCGAACGACTCCCATTCGGGACTGTCCGGGGTGGGTTCATGAGGCTTGTGCGTCGCCGCCATAGGCCAGTACACGAAGAACGGACTGTCGTCGTCTTTCTTGCGCTCGATATAGTCAATGATGTAGTCGCAGAAGACGTCCTCTCCGTACTTGCCCTCCGTGTCATCCCTGTATTCGCCGTTCTGGTAGATGACAGGGTTCTTATAGCGAGACCCCTTCTCCTCGGTGTGGTGCGCGTGCCAGACGCAGAACTCGTCAAATCCGGCATCCTCGATCCGCTGACCCTTGGAGCGTTTCTCCGGCGCCTCGTCGGGTGGATTGTAGGAGTAGAGTTGCCACTTGCCCGAGATGCAGGTGTTGTACCCGGCGTCCGAAAAGAGGTGTCCGAAAGTGACTTCGTCGGGACTTATCAGTCCGAAACCAATGTAGTTTCGGAAGTTGTACTTGCCCGTCATCAGAGAGAGGCGCGTGGGAGTGCACAGCGGCATCACGTGCGCCTCCTCGAACCGCATTCCCTCCTGCGCCATCCGGTCGAGTCGCGGGGTGGCGTAGGAAGTTCCTCCGTTCGCTCCGATGACCTCGTAGCCAAGGTCGTCGGACATTATCAGGACTATGTTGGGCTGCTTGTCTGACATTCTCGCTCTCCTGAAGTTAAGGGTCTTTGCAAAGTCGGCCATTCTACCGGACGGATTCATCTTGTCATATACTTCGGTTTATAAAGGAACAGGCGGCTGAACTGGTGACGAACTGGGACGAACAGGTTGTTGAAATCGCCTGTGTTCACCTGCATTTGCCTGCATTGGCTATGGGAAAAATTTTTCGCTCCTCCGATATTGGGTCTGCATAACCGGAGCCTTATGTATGTCGAGGTTCAGAATCATCGCCGGACATACTCCTCAATTAGTTTGTATGTTCGTATTGTAGCGCATCAGGATGTGAAAATATAGTCCTGCGTTGTTGGGCGACAAAAGCAGCAGCCTGGTGACGATTGTCCAGTCCCAGCTTTCGCAGAATGTTGCTGACGTGGTTCTTGACGGTACTCTCACTGATAAAGAGACTCTCCCCAATCTGCCTGTTGGTCTTCATCTCAACGAGCATGGCAAGCACTTCCCGCTCCCTGTCAGATAGCGCCGCTGCCGTCCGTGATTTTCCACCGCCCGACTGAACGGCTTCTTGGCGAAGTTGACCGCCGGTGGCCAGCGTCGTCAGGCGGTCCACGACACGGCCCGCCAATGCAGGATCCAGTAGCATCTGCCCCTGCGCGGCAGCGCGCACCGCGTGGACCAGTTCGGCAGGGCCGCCGTTCTTGAGTAGAAACCCCCGAGCGCCCGCGATTATAGATGCCGTAGCCGCCTGCTCGTCATCGAACGATGTCAGCATCACCACGTTCACGCCCGGAACCTTCTCCCTTATCAGGCGACATGCCTCCACTCCGTCCATGCCAGGCATACGAACGTCCATAAGAACCACGTCAGGCATGGTTCTGACTGCGTCCATGACGGCCGGCTCGCCAGCCCCGTAGTCCCCAACCACTTCGATGTCCCTTTCGAGCTCGAATGTCGCTCTCAGGCCCAACCTGATCGGCTCAAAATCGTCAACTATCATCAGTCTAATCTGATCCATTGCGGTCTCTTTCCACTCCTGTTCTATTCCACGGCTGACCACGAGATGTTACATCATGATCGACTCCGCGTGTTAAGAACGTCTGTCATAGTTCTTGCGGCCCATATCCCTGGGGCAAGAAATGGGTCTTGCGGGTGATATGCAGTATGTAAGAGAGAGTATAGGGTCAATGACATCGTGAAACAGCAAATAGTTCTCATATAAAGGAGGTATCAGATGATTATGAAAGCGATTCGTGTATCCGTATTCATTAGCGCGATTCTTCTGGGTGTCGCGGCAGTTGCGACAGTCAGCGCATGGTCGGGCAAGTACACTGGTCTTCATGAGACCGCTATTCCCAACGATGCGGTGGTCTGGGATCAACGCGCTTGGGTTTACTGGCGCAATCACACCGTGCCCAGCGTTGAGTTGAATTACACCAGTCAGCGCGTCCGGTACGTCTCAGGAAACGGTGATTCCGCGACCTTCACGGCGTACAATAAAGTCATGAATACCAACAGCCAGGTTTACTACGATAAGCGGGCCAGCCAATTCGAGCTATCTACTGGCGAGTCATGGCGTCGCAAGTGGGGGTATGGTGGGGGTACTGGCAATAACCAGTACATTACCGTGTCGAAAGCCGATGACTCTGCCAAAGTAATAACGACGTCGCGCTACAGTAGCCCTTATTC
>DAOULF010000137.1:0-9250 GCA_034420555.1 Dehalococcoidia bacterium | reverse complement strand
ACTCTCTGGACACAGGGTACTTGCGCACATATTCATCGGATGATTTGCAGCCCAGGGCTTTGCTGGCCGCGGCGAGGCCCATGGGCGTCAGGTAGTATCTGCGGGCCTCCGGTAGATTGACGGTGCTATGTCTTGCGCGCCCGACGAGGCCGTCTTTGACCAGCTCCTCCAGGTCGTTGACGACCGAGAAGATATCTCTTCCGGTAATACCTGCCAGGGACGGCGCGTCAATAAACGCATTCTTACTGAGCGCGGTAGCCCACCATCGCGGATCCGTTGCCTGTGTCATCGCATACCTCCTCAGAATGTGAGCGAGAGAATCACAAAGGTGTATGTCATATTCATGTGGTTATTGCACTAGTCCGGATTGACGGCACGGGGGCGGCTGGAAATCCAGTCTTCGATTTCTTGTTCAATCCACCCGCTCGCCCGAGGACCGAGCTTGATCGGAGGTGGAAAATCCCCTTCACCGATGTAGCGCCACACCGTGGACTTAGACAGACCCACACGCGCGACCACCTCATCCAGCCTCAACACTCGCATGACCAAACCTCACTTTCATGAACCGAATTCCGTCGTTATCACGCCTGCGAATAGTCCCAATAATTGCCAAATAAACAAAGGTTCTGAAGTGGCGCTGGATAGCCCAAAGGCTTCGAATTCCCACACGAAATTCCCACCGCCTCGGCCTCCAGCGCACCCATATTTTGCGGTCTACAAACGGGAAAGTTATGGAAAGGCTACGTTATATGTCACTTACGGAAACTCATGCTATAGGCGAAAGCCTTGGCCCTGAATTTCACCCTCCCATTCCATTACGCCGAATTTGGGCCACCAAAAGGGGAGGGAACGAGGCGGACAGACGCGAGCTGATGTCTGATGAGCGCTTCAGCGTGGACGGCATGCTGATAGAGGCCGCGGCGTCCATCAAGAGCTTCAGAAGACGAAATGACGACGATGATGCTGACGACCACGGCAGTGGGGCCGCGCGCACGGAGGACTTTCGGGGGAGAAGCTGAGCAACGAGACACACGAGAGTACGACAGACCCGGAGGCGAGGCTGATGAGAAAGGGCAAGGGCAAGGAGGCTAAGCTGGTGTTCATGGCCCATGCTCTCATGGACAACAGGCACGGTCTTGTGAGCGACTTCCGGCTGACCGAGGCCAACGGTATGGCTGAGAGGGACGCGGTGCTGGACATGCTGATACAGATACCGGGAAGTCGTCGTCTGACAGTTGGAGCGGACAGGGGCTACGAAAGCAGGGACTTCGTCTCTGAGTGCAGGGAGCTGAACATTACCACGCACGTGGCCCAGAAGAAGAGGTGGTCGGCGATAGACGGTCGTACCACCTGCCACCAGAGCTGTAGGGCGAGCCAGAAGGTGCGCAAGCGTGTTGAGTCTATCTTCGGGTGGATGAAGACTGTGGGAGGCTTACGAAGAAGTCGGTATCGCGGGGTGGAGAGAACCGGACTGTATGGGGAGTTGGTGGCTACGGCGTACAACCTTGTGAGGATGAGGAGGAGCCGAACCGCGGCGCCTTGCGCCCTGTCTGCCGGTCGGACTGTGCGCCGTCCCTGGCGTGAAGAGTCAGTGTGGAGGCGGCGCGTAGGCCGGGTTCATCCTGATGCGCCCGGCGGATGACTGGGCGTTCGGCAAGTCAAAGGGTGTCTGCCCGCTCCGCGGGGATTGGGCCGTGCTTCGACGCCGCGCTTGTGCTCGGCGAAAGGGAATACACGACGCCGTGCAGTCTGAGCAGGGATATAGTCCGCCTTATGTGGCGGTCGCGCAGGCCCCGGCGGGGGCGGCGTCGGCGGCCCTAATCAGGTCGTCCGGGGTCGAACGCGCCGCCGGACCGGACGAAGAGGAAATCATCCGGCTGGCGGGGGTACGCGCCGGGAGAGTGCTCTCATCCTGAGGCTCCGCCGTGACGACGCGGGCGCCGACCCTACCGGACCGGCGCCCGCGACTCTTAGCCGGAGAACGCCATGAGCGTCCCCGAAGCCGACGCCTCCTTCTGGTTCAGGTGAGGAAACGTTGATAGGGTTACCAACGTATCCCAGTGGAGGCGGGACTCGGACTCCCTAGCTCCCCTCAAGCTCCCTCCGCCTCTGGTCGCGTGCCATTGCGAACTCTGCGCACTCCCATATGTAATACAGGGACTCATTCGATACAACCTCCCCGTTCACCAGCAGAACCAGGGCGGGACTGGCTGACAGCACCGCTATGGCCACCTCCTGGCCGGAGAAGTCTTCGCGGACGATGTAGTCTCGTCCGGTGAGAAGCTCGCCTGCGGGCGCGCCGTACAGCTCGGCAAGGGCGACCAGCGTGGTGGCGCCGGGGTCCTGAACGCCATTCTCGTAGTCTGAAATCGTATGCGTCTGGACCCCGACGGCCGCAGCCGCTTCCTCCAGCGACAACCCGCAGTACATGCGATTATTTTTCAGTCTCTCTGCTATTGTCTTTCCGGCACATGTCGTCATTTCTGAGCCTCCTTTCGCTCACTGAATACTGACACCTTTATTGTAGTTGAGGATGCGATTTGCGCCGTCGCCGGGCGGGAACGACCTTCCCCTAAACGGCCATGTCTGGAAGGAGTACGCAGCGTTGGCGACACAGTGTCTTCGTCACCGCTCGCTGGGGAGCGGCGCATGCACTTCCAATGGCCCCAGGATGGGACTTCTCAGCCAAGAAGCAAGTTGGGGATGGCTGAGGTCAAACTACTTGCCTTGAAGCCATGAGCGTGCCTGTATCCGGCCGCGCGCTGAGGTACGCCAGGCGAGATGCAGCGGGACCGCGCAGAAGCGAGTCGTAAGGCACGAGCTCATCCGGGAGGGATGTGAGCACCTTCAGCAGGCGCCCGACGGGGACTATTCGCCGAACAGACCATCCTGTGATACACGACGATTACCTTTGAGCCTGTTGCCTCATTTGAAAGTGTTACCGGGCGTCTGGCAACTTCTTACTGTCGCTCACAGATTCGATGGCTCCGCAATTAGTACCGGAACCATGCAATTATGTTGGGTAGATGTGTCGAAGTTTGGCGCGAGCCTCGGTGGTGGTGAAGCGCCAGTCTATGACTGTCTTGGCCTCGTTACGCTCACCCTCCAGAGCCGACATTTCCCGTCTCAGAGTCTGTTGATCACCGATTCGACGCTTCAGACACTGTTTGCTGGAGATGCTCAACTCTATCTCCGCCATGTTCAGCCAACTCCCATGCTTCGGCGTATGATGGAACTCCAGCCGCTTCGCTATCCGCCGTGCCTGTACCACTCAATCCATCTCTGGGCGCTCCGGTAGTGTGGGCCAACGGCCTCTGCCGCTGTCTTGATTTGCCAGCGGCGACGTACAAGCTACAGCAGGTGCAGCCGGGTACGAATGTCTATGTTTGGCCGGGACTAGTAGGCCTCTTTCAAAGCCTCGGGGGTGTCGTTGTCGTTTCAATGTATCCTGAGCGATGGTCCGATCATCTTATGCACTCCAATGCCGATGTGGGACTGAGCATAGGCCAAGTATCAGACTTCGACCAGTTCCCTTCATGCCGACATCAGAGCGAAAAGGTGTTAGTCAGCTTCGCAAAAGGCATAACAGAAGTGATAACGAAATTCAATAAACGCGGAATTTGTAGCTAACATACAGAATATCTGGCTGCCCGGCCAGGATTCGAACCTGGGTCAGAGGCTCCAAAGGCCCCTGTGCTGCCACTACACCACCGGGCAGTGTATAGAAAACGCACGACTCGTCTCCGAGTCCATGTTCTCATATAATATATCGAATTTCGCGCTCCGGCGATACGGCAACTTGCGCTCTGGGTACGATGGCGTCCCAGCATCCACAGTCGCATCGAGCGGAACTTTGATGTATTATTACCCCACTCTCAAAGATGGCGATAAAACAATCGTTCATTGTCACGGAGGCAGCAGTGACATCAGGCGTCAATCCCGACGTTGTCGTGGTGGGTGGTGGAAACGCGGCTCTCTCGGCGGCGCTGGCAGCCATAGAACAGGGCGCGAACGTGCTCGTGCTCGAAAAAGCTCCCGAATATCTGCGGGGCGGCAATTCGTACTTCACCGGCGGCCTGTTCAGGTTCGCCTACGACAGCCTCGAAGACCTTCTTCCGCTCCTGCCAGATATGTCCGAGGATGAAAAGTCCGGCATAGACGTCGGGTCCTATACCGAGAGCGCGTTTTACGAAGACATCATGCGGGTGACCGAGGGACTGTCGGATGCCCAGCTTGTGCAGACACTCGTTTCGGAGTCCCTGCCCACGATGCGATGGCTCGGCGAACAGGGCGTCCCATGGATTTTGGCCTACGGGCGCCAGGCGTTCAGGCACGACGGCGTTCTGAGGTTCTGGGGCGGCCTGATAGTAGAGGCGGTCGGCGGGGGCAAGGGCCTCTCCGACTCCCAGTTCGAGCTCGTCAACCAAAAAGGCGGCTCCGTCAGGTACGGCACCAAGGCCAGTGGCCTGATCACCAACAGGCGCGGCGAGATAACCGGACTCACGATACGCGACGAGGACGGCTTCCACGACCTGGAATGCGACTCGGTGGTTCTGGCCTGCGGCGGTTTCGAGGCCAACTCCGAGATGCGCACGCGCTACCTGGGGCCAGGCTGGGAACTCGCCAAGGTGCGCGGCACGCAGTTCAACACCGGCGACGGCATCAAGATGGCGCTGGATATAGGCGCTCAGTCATTTGGTCACTGGAGCGGCTGTCACGCCGTGGCATGGGATCTGAATGCGCCTCCTACGGGCGACCGCAACATAGCAGACCTGTTCCAGAAACACTCGTACCCCTTCGGGATTATCGTCAACGTGGACGGTGAGAGGTTCGTGGACGAGGGCGCGGACTTCAGAAACTACACCTACGCCAAGTACGGCAGGGAGATACTTTTCCAGCCTCAGCGTGCCGCTTTCCAGATATTCGACCAGAAGACGAAGCACCTTCTTAGGGACGAGTACGACATCCCACAGGTGTCCAAGGTCGAGGCGAACACGATAGAGGCCCTTGCGGATGGACTGAGTATAGACCGCGGGGGGCTTGTGAATACCGTGCGCCAATTCAACGATGCTGTGCAGGACGGCGATTACAACCCCACCGCTCTGGACGGCAAACACACGCTCGGCATCGAGCCGCCCAAGTCCAATTGGGCGCTGCCGATAGATTCCCCGCCATACATGGGCTATGCCGTTACCTGTGGCATAACCTTCACCTTCGGCGGACTGAAGATAGATGAAACCGGGCGGGTGCTGGATACCGAGGACGCCCCGATCCCCGGTCTATACGCCGCCGGCGAACTGGTGGGCGGCCTGTTCTACCACAACTATCCCGGCGGCTCCGGTCTCATGGCTGGGGCGGTGTTCGGCAAGATAGCGGGCGAAGGAGCGGCCCGCTACGCCAGCACGGACTAAACACATATCTACTACTAATCGCTCGGCTCTCCGCAGTAACCCGTTGGGGACAACCCTGAGTACACGATCAACTGGAGAACGGCTACTCAGCTATGTTGCAGGGCAAGCACTACAGATTCACGATTCCTGACATGAATACTTGGGAGATGGTGAAATCCGCTTCTCAGAAAGTGGAGTCTTGGGCTGCGTCCATGGTGAACGCGCTACCTCCTTATTATGTGAGGGAGGGGATTCTAGAATCCAAGAGGGTTGACGACATCGGACGATATATCCTTCTGGTCAATGGCGAGCCAATATCCGTTGATCGTCCCACGTACCACATCCTGGACGTGGGCGAACACATCCGTGTGCGCTACACTCGCGGCGCGCGCGCCATCAACATAGACCGGTTCATGGACTCCAACGGACATCGGTGATCCAGGACGCTTGCCAGACGCTGTCACAAGAGCATGGCGTCCGATTCGGATGACGGGTCATAGTCAAGCGCAACGACCTCCCAAGTACCCACATCACGGCGATAACGCTACGGAGAAACGCGATGCCCAGCGACAATAAGCAAGAGTGGCGAGAGAATACCCTCGACCCCGTGTTGAAGCGGTTCGGAGAACGACAGGACAGGTTCGAGACGAGTTCCGGCATAGAAGAGGACATCCTCTACACCAGCGAGGACAGTCCGGCCCCGGACGGCAATCTGGGCTATCCGGGGGAGTACCCCTACACGCGTGGCGTGCAGCCCACCATGTACCGCGGTCGCTTGTGGACGATGCGCCAGTACGCGGGAATGGCCTCGCCCGAAGAGTCGAATCGGCGATACCGCTACCTGCTCGAACAGGGCCAGAATGGGCTGAGCGTGGCGTTCGATCTCCCGACGCAGACGGGGTACGACTCAGATCACCCCATGGCTCAGGGCGAAATCGGGCGCACCGGCGTACCGATAAGCAGTCTAGCCGACATGGAGACGCTGTTCGACGGTATCCCACTCGACAGGGTAAGTACGTCTATGACCATCAACGCGACCGCGTCCATACTGCTTGCGTTGTACATCGTGGTGGCGAAGAAGCAGGGTGTCGGTCCCGAAAAGCTCAACGGCACCATCCAGAACGACATTCTCAAGGAGTACATCGCGCGTGGGACTTACATCTATCCTCCCAAGTCCTCTATGCGCCTGGTGACCGACACTTTCGCCTACTGTTCGGAGAGTGTTCCGCGATGGAATACCATCAGCATAAGCGGCTATCACATGGCCGAGGCGGGCGCGACCGCCGCCCAGGAGCTCGCCTTCACCTTCTCCAACGCCATCGCTTATGTGCAGGCGGCAGTGGACGCGGGTCTCAAGGTTGACTCTTTCGCGCCCAGGCTCAGCTTCTTCTTCGTGGCCCAGAGCCACCTGTTCGAGGAAGTAGCCAAGTTCAGGGCAGCGAGACGAATGTGGGCGAAGATCATGCGCGAACGGTTCGGAGCGGAGAATCCGAGGTCCTGGACATGCCGCTTCCACACGCAGACCGCGGGCGTCACTCTCACCGCTCAACAGCCCGACAACAACGTGATCCGCACCACCATACAGGCGCTCGCGGCGGTTCTGGGCGGAACACAGTCGCTGCACGTGAACTCTAAGGACGAAGCGCTCGCGCTGCCTACCGAGGAGTCGGTCCAGCTATCGCTCAGGACCCAGCAGATTCTCGCCTACGAGATGGGAGTTGCTGAAACCGTGGACCCGCTCGCCGGCTCGTACTACATCGAAAGCCTGACCGACGAGGTGGAGCGGAAGGCGTTCGAGTACATCGAGGAAATGGATGGAATGGGTGGCGCGCTTTCCGCCCTCGACAGGGGCTACCAGATACAGGAGATACACGAGAGCGCGTTCAGGCACCAGCGGCAGGTAGAGTCCGAGGAGCGCGTCGTGGTTGGAGTCAACAGGTTCCAGTCTCCCACCCCTCCCATAGAGAAGCTGCAAATGATCGAGCGCGCCGAGACACAGCGGCAGTTGGACAGGCTCGCTAGGGTAAAGAGCGAAAGAGACGAGTCCGCCACGCTCGCCACGCTGTTCAGGCTCGAAGAAGTGGCGCGCGGGACCGACAACACCATGCCGGCTATACTCGAATGCGTCGAGGCATACGCCACCCTGGGCGAAATCTCCGACGTGTTAAGAAAGGTCTTCGGAGAACAGCAGGAATTCTCGCCGTTCTAAGGTTGAGTCAAGCGAGCGCGAGTCAGTCATCTGTCTTGAAATGTTGAGCGAGGAGGCGAGTTGGTGCCATATATACAAGTCTTGCAGAAGTACGCGGTGTTCGATGGGCGGGCGAAGCGCTCCGAGTACTGGCTGTTCATGCTGACACACGTCATCATATCTATAATCCTGGGGCTGATACCCCTGTTTCTCGATTGGTTCGTCATCGTGGAAGTGGTGTACTTCCTGGCGGTGCTTGTTCCTGTCCTGGCGGTTGGAGCGCGGCGATTGCACGATAGCGGAAAGAGCGGCTGGCTTCAGCTAATCCTGCTTATACCATTAATCGGCTGGATCATCGTGATAATCCTGATGGCGCTCCCGAGCGACGATGAGAACAAGTACGGTCCCCGGCCCGTGTAAACTACGTTGCGAGACCTCACTCGGACAGTCGTCCTCATCAGGCACTCCATCCCTGAAGTGGATACGGAGTTGGCTGCCTTCGAATGGTCGCTGAGCGCGGATGGAATCGGACGATGCGAAGCTCTGGCGTCAAAACTGGAGCGATTTCTACCCGCGACCCTGCTCTCCAGTCCTGAGGCCAAGGCGATGGAGACTGCCCAGCACATCGGCTCACATCTTGGTATTGGATTCTCCATCAGAGAGGATTTGCGCGAGCATCGGCGTCCGGCGACATTTTTGCCTCAGTCCGAGTTCCAGGAGAACATACGCGGCTTCTTCGCGTCCCCCGACAGCATCGTGTATGGCAGCGAATCGTCGAGCGACGTGGCAAGGCGCATCGAGTACGAAATCCAGCGCGCTCTGGCCGACCACCCGAACGGGAATATCCTGATGGTCACTCACGGGACGGCGATGACCAGTTTCACGAGCCGCCATACTGATGTCGATGCGTACTCGTTATGGCAATCGCTCGACCTCCCGGCCTATATAGCCTTTGGGCTGCCGTCTTTTGATATAGTTGACAGCGTGGGAACTGCCCTAGGATGAGGCTGTCGGCCTCTAACGAAAGTTTTGCATGGAGCCTGAGACATGACCGAGTTGCTGCTCAATGAAGAAGAGATAATGCTGAGAAGCGCCGTGCGCGAGTTTGCGGACGCCGAGCTTGCGCCCAGGGCCGCCGCCTACGACGAAAGCGGCGAGTTTCCCTACGATAACTTCAAGGGACTGGCCCAGCTCGGCATACTCGGTTTGGGCATAGACGAAGAGTACGGCGGCAGCGGAGGCACCACCCGCCAGATGGTCGTGGCGGTCGAGGAGATAGCCAGGGGCTGCGCCGCGACCGCGACGATACTCGGTGCGCACCTGTCGCTATGCACCCAGTACATCGCCATGTTCGGCACGGAGGGGCAGAAGCGCGAGTTCATACCTCCGCTGGTATCGGGTGAGAAGGTCGGCGCGTTCGCGCTCACCGAACCGGGCGCTGGCTCTGACGCCGCCGCGCTCAGAACGACCGGCGCTCGCTCCAACGGCGGGTACGTCCTGAACGGCGCCAAGACGTTCATCACCAACGCGCCTGAGGCGGATACGATGGTCGTTATGGCGACACAGGACCGAGCGCTGGGGTCGAGGGGCATCAACACGTTCATAGTCGAGGCCAACACGCCGGGGATTGAGATAAACGCGCTGCACGGCAAGATGGGCATAAGAGCGTCCT
>DAOULF010000136.1:0-19601 GCA_034420555.1 Dehalococcoidia bacterium | reverse complement strand
TCACAAGGGTAGGTAAAAGTCCCTTCCCCCTTGATGGGGGAAGGTTAGGATGGGGGTGACTCCGCCAATCCAACTTCAATGCCTACCCCTCTCAGCTCCCTCTGGGAGAGGGTTGGGTGAGGGCAAATACTCAGCCCTCGACGGGTGAGGGTGAAATCCCTCCAGACCACATCATCGCCACACCTGCCGATTGACAAGCTCTTCATCATACACGCCGAAAGCCGCCTCCACGAACTCCCTCGGCGCTTCGGACGAGTCCGATATCTCCACAAGCTCCAGCAGCCGCGCGTATGATGTGACTATCGGCAGAGTCGAGGCCACGACCGGCGAAGCCAGCGCGAACTTGATCGCCCACGAACTCACGTCGCCGCCGAATTCCCGCAGGGCCGCGATTAGCGCGTCCCGGCCATACTGTCTCTGCGCGTAAACCTCTCTCCTGAAATGCTGAGACGGGTCGGCGGACTGCTCATCCGGAGGTTTCTCCAGCGCCCCGGATACGGAAGGGTCGTATGCCAGAATAGCGGTCGCGGCGTCCTGCGCGCGCAATATCAGATTGCGCCCGGGCTGCTGCCTGAGCAAGCTGAACTCCGTTTGGAGCGACGAGACCGAGCGAACGTCTATCGCCCCCTCTCCGGCTTCCTCCGACTCCGGTCCGTCGTCCAGCGCGACGCCGTAGTAGCGTATCTTCCCCTCCACAACCAGGTCGTCCAGGAGTCCGAAGAGTTCATCATCCTCGATCTGGTCGGGCCCCGGATGATGTAGCTGGAACAAGTCAATATAGTCCGTATCCAGTCGTCGGAGGCTCTGCTCACAGGCATACTGGATGAAGCCCGGCGTCCATCGCTGCGACCTGCCGCGTTCTTCCGGGTCTAACTCCGGTCGGTAGAAATCGTACCCCGCCTTCGTCGAGATGACGATGTCGTGCCTGTTCCGCCCCAACGCCTTGGCCAGGATCTGCTCTCCATACCCCTCGGTATAGGAGTCAGCCGTATCGAAATAATTAAAGCCCATATCGAACGCGCGGCTGAGAACGTTGATAGTGTCCTGCTCCGTGACGTGCCCATAGTCATTTGTCGCCAAAGGGCGCAATGGCACACCTATCTCGGAGACAGTCAGTTCGGTATCGGCAAGCTGACGGTACTTCATGGGTCCGCTCAGGCGACTAACGTTGCTCCCGCGAGAGAACCCCTCACCAGATCGGCTTGATTCTCGTACTCGGCGTCGCTCAGGACGGGCGTCATGTCGCCCAGTGCGACTTCCTTGCCCAACTCCACCCAGGACTTGCATCCCGAATACTCGGCAAGAACGGGAAGGGACTGGCTATCCTGGAGTTCATAGACTCGCAGAAGCGCCACGGTCAAAGGCTGCTTCGGACGCCAGTGCAGCCGCTTATGGGCATAGTCGTCCGTCCAGATGTGCAGCTCGGAGATCCGGTCGAGGTCGTCCTCGTCTCTCAACTCGAACTTGTCTGTCACCCGGCAGAAATACTTGAAGTCAACCGTGTCTGCAACGCCGCTATCATTGTAGGTGTCTCGCAGCGCGGCATGGAACTCGGGCTTGATCAGCTCCTCTTTCTGATGCTCATAGGTCGGGAATAAGAGGAACTCAGGATAGACGAAGCGGAAGTCCCTGTCCTCTCTGTGTATCCCGCCCTTCCTCAGTACCAGAATCTGTTCTCCCCGTCCGAGAGTCTCTATTGCCGAAGCCCATTCCTTGAGCGCTGTATCTGAAACCGAGGGCAGGGTCATTGGAATGCTCCTTGCGCGGATGAAGTGTCGGCTGAGTTGATGTATCGAATTATATCACAGGCTCGCATATCACTTTCGTGGAAAAGGACCGCTTGCCAAGCCAAGCCACGATGCTACAATCACCACATCCGACTTGGAATACTGACTTGGGAGGAATAAATGAGACTCGAAGGCAAGGTTGCGTTGATTACCGGCGGTTCACGAGGGCAGGGGGCGACCGAGGCGGAACTGTTCGTGAAAGAGGGCGCCAAGGTCGTGATCGCGGACATACTCGAACCGGAAGGAAACGCGGTAGTCGCGCAAATACGCGAAGGCGGCGGAGACGCATCGTTTATCAGGCTGGATGTCACCAGCGAAGACGATTGGCGCGACGCGGTGGAATTCGCCCTGAACACTTACGGCAGGCTCGACGTACTGATAAACAATGCGGCTATATACAAGCGCACGCCCATCGTTCAGACGGAACTGGATGAATGGAACCAGATCATGGACATCAACAGCACCGGCGTGTTCCTGGGAACCAAACACGCCGTTCCGGCGATGCAGAAGTCCGGGGGCGGGTCCATAATCAACATTTCCTCAACCGCCGGCCTGGTCGGCAGTGAGAGGGGCAGCGCGTATGGCGCTTCCAAGGGCAGCGTTCGGCTCTTCACCAAGTACACCGCCATCCAACACGCGGGCGACGGCATACGCGCGAACTCCATACATCCCGGCCCGATAGACACCGAGATGATCGCTGACAACATCTCCACCCCGGAGGGCCGAGCGCAGTCGGAAGCCCGTGTACCTCTTGGACGCATCGGCACGGTGATGGACGTGGCGTATGGCGCGCTGTTCCTGGCGTCGGACGAGTCTTCCTTCATGACAGGGGCAGAGCTTGTCATAGACGGCGGAGTTACCGCGAGGTAGTTGGTTGACTCCCGACCAGGTAGATGGGCACCAGGGCCGCGGGCGAGTGGAACGGCTATGTCCTGTGGAACGCACCGACGATGCGCTCGCTGAGCGGTTCAGGGTGTTCGCAAGCGAAGAGTGTTCCGGCGCGTCGGGCCTGAACGTCATATCGCCGACCTATGAGTTGCTGTCTCTTGCCATCGCGGACAATCCGCGACTGCTCGCGATGGCGCGGGAGTGCATGGTAGGCCAGCCGATTCCGAACCTGTTCTTCGCGGCAGTGAAGCGGCTGCTGGACGGCCGGGAAGGCCACGGCTTGGCGCGCCACTACACGCTCATAGCGGCGGGGAAGCCTCCCGGTGACGGACTTGCCGACTCGTTCGCGCGATTCTGCTATGAACGCGAGTCAGAGATCGTGGAGCTTGTGCGGACTCGGAGGGTGCAGACCAACGAGATAAGGCGATGTTCGTACCTGATGCCCGCCTTTGGAACGGTCTCGCTGGATTCGGGCGGAATGCCTCTCGGTCTGATAGACGTAGGCGCGAGCGCCGGGCTGAATCTACTGTGGGACAAATACCGGTACCGTTACTCCGATGGTTCTACTTTCGGTCACCCAGACTCTGAGGTCGTGATAGATTGTGAGCTGAAGAACGCGATGCCGGACATTCCGTCGGAGTTACCCTGTGTGGCTTTCAGAAAGGGCGTGGATCTGAATCCGGTTGATCTGAGTGACGATGAAGAGTACCTGTGGATGATGGCGTTGGTATGGCCCGACCACCCCGACAGAGCGGGCCTGCTGAGCGCTGCGCGGCGTATCTGGCTGTCCAACCCGCCCAGAGTGGAACGCGGCGACGCGCTGGAGGTCTTGCCCCGGGTTCTGGAGGAAGTTCCGCGAGAGGCCGCGCTTTGCGTGTTTCACTGCCATACACTGAACCAGTTTCCACCGGATGCGCGGGCGGCGTTCTATGAGATACTTCTCCGGGAGTCTTACGATAGGCGTGTCTATCATGTATCCTCCGAGGGCGAATATATGTATCTCGACAGGATAGCGGATGGAATTTCGGATACAATACTGTCGGCAAGAAGGAACGCGCATGGTCGCTGGATAAAGTGGCTAAGCGCTTCGAGCTAGGAAGAGTCGGCCTATGACCACGCATACGTACAGAGTGAACATCAAGGTCAACGGTGAGCGTCATGGCCTGGAGGTGGAAGGGAGGTGGACGCTGCTCCGCGTTCTGCGCGATGTTCTGGGTCTGACGGGGGCGAAACGCGGGTGCGACCTGGGTGAGTGTGGGGCATGTACGATTCTTCTGGATGGCGAACCCGTCAACTCGTGTATGACGTTGGTCGCCATGTGCGACGGCAAGAGTATAACGACAGTAGAGGCGCTTGGTTCATCGGAAGCGCTCAGCCCGTTGCAGAATGCCTTTCTTGAGAACGACGGCGGCCAGTGCGGTTACTGCACGCCGGGCTTTGTGATGAGCGCGACTGCGTTACTGGAATCCAACCCCAATCCTTCGGACGACGAGATTCGGCAGGCGCTTGCGGGAAATATATGCCGATGCAATGCTTATGGCCGGATAATCGAGTCGGTGCGCTCGGCGGCGAAAGAACTATGACTACGAACATCGAAAAATCCGTCCCGCGCAGGGACCTGCCAGCCAAGCTCACAGGTGAGGCGAAGTATGCGGCAGACGTTCAACTGCCCGGAATGCTTGTCGGGAAGATACTGCGCAGTCCGCACCCTCACGCGAAGATCGTCTCCGTGGATACCTCCGGCGCGGAGAGTATGAACGGGGTTCATGCGGTCGTCACTCCGTTCGATGTTCCAAGGGGCAATATAGCCCCTGACCTGCCGATTCTGGACACCGAAGTACGATTCGTTGGGGACGAGGTGGCGGCAGTCGCCGCCGAAGACGAGGACTTGGCGCAGGACGCCATTGGTCGAATCGCAGTGGAGTATGAGGTTCTGCCGTTTGTCACCGATATGAGGGAGGCGCTGGAACCTGACG
Source organism: Dehalococcoidia bacterium (assembly GCA_034420555.1). GTDB lineage: Bacteria > Chloroflexota > Dehalococcoidia > Lucifugimonadales > UBA1123 > VXRN01. Next base: position 14,950 of record DAOULF010000136.1, on the reverse strand, counting down.
CGCCTCCCGTACATGAAGGCGGGAACCTGGTTGGAGGGGAGCCGATCACGCTTGAACGAGGCAACGTATCGGAGGGTTTCGCTGAGGCCGACGTGATATTGGAGGATACGTTCAGAACTCCTTCCCATTCAGGCGCAGCGCTCGAACCCCGGGCGGCGGTCGCATCATGGGACGGTGATGGCCTCACGGTCTGGAAGTCCACGCGGGGAGCGCACGCGGACCGTCTAATGCTGTCCATCGCGCTTGGAGTTGACTTGGAGAACGTGAGAGTCATAGGCGTTAGCATGGGCGCGGGATACGGTAACAAGGACGAGACTCGACTATCCGTACTGGCTGCAATTCTGGCGCGACGGGCGGGTCGCCCGGTGAAGATAGAGGCGACGCGCGAGGAGGAATTCGTGGCGGGCCGACATCGCCACGCGACCATCACGACCGTGAAGATGGGAGTCAAGAATGATGGAACGGTGACCGCCGTCCACGCAACGACCATCATGGACACCGGCGCCTATCTTTCTTCGGGGCCGGGCGTCGTCCGGCGGGCGGGGCAAGGAGCGCTGTACTTGTACAGGTGCCCCAATGTTCGGTATGACGGCCATCTGACATACACGAACACACCGTCTGGCGGATCGTACCGCGCCCTGGGCGCGCCGCAGGGACACTTCGCGCTGGAGATCATCGCGGACCGCGCGGCGGAGGCCGTCGGGATGGACCCGGTGGAGTTCAGGCTGAAGAACCACGTAGGGCCGGAGGGACAGCCGGGTGAGCGTATTACCCCTCGAAACGAAATCATGGATACCCAGCCGGTCGAGGGCGGCGTGCCATTCTCCAGCAACGGGCTGAGAGAGTGCATCGAGAAGGGCGCGGATGCCTTCGGCTGGGATGAGGAACTTCCTCAAACCGACGGTCCAATACGGCGCGGGAAGGGAATGGCCATCTTCATATACAGAGGTGGCGCAGGAGGGCGTTCCATAGCGCGGATGCGCCTTGAACGCGACGGTGTACTGAGGCTTGAGTCCGGGATCATGGACGTCGGTGAGGGCAGCTATACCGTCCTGACGCAAATCGCGGCGGAAGCGCTGGGCGTTGACTATGATGTCCTGCAAGCGACGTTCGGTGATTCGGCCACAACTCCCGACTCTCCGATAACCGCAGGCTCTACGGTGACCTTCTCAGCCGGACTCGCGGTCGAGAAGGCCGGGGCCGGTTTGCGGCAGAACATACTTGCGGCGGGTTCGGATGCGCTTGGCGTTCCCACGACGGAGCTTAACCTGAGAGACGAAGGGGTATTTCACACATCGGGCTCTTCGATTTCATTTGCCGAACTGGCATCATACGCCGGAGAAATTGTGGAAGAGGCATCGGTTTCGCCCGGCAGCGCCAACTACATAGTGAACTCGTTCGGGGCGCACTTCGCGGAAGTGGAGGTGAATACGGATACCGGGCAGGCGCGTGTTGTGCGCTATGTCGCGGCGCATGATTCCGGTCGTATTCTCAACCCGATGCTTGCGGTGAACCAGGTAGAAGGCGGCGTGTCCCAGATGCTGGGATTCACTTTGAGCGAGGAAATGCTTACTGACCACAATAGCGGAGCGACTCTGAACGCGAACTTCCTGGAGCACAAGAGCCCGACGATTCTGGAGTATCCCGACATCCAGGTTATATTCGCGGACGTGGTTGACCCGGTTGGGCCGTATGGAGCGAAGGCGCTTGGGGAGCCCCCCAGCATCGGTGTCGCTCCGGCGGTGGCGAATGCGATAAGGGACGCCGTGGGAATAGAGGTGCGTGACCTTCCCGCGACTCCCGACCGGATTCTCGACCTTCTAGCCGAGAAGGAAGAGGCAGGAGACCAATGACGCCGTTTGAGATACTTACTCCCTCTACGCTTCAGGAAGCCCACTCGATACTTGTAGAAAAGGGTGGGAACGCTTCGATTTTCGCGGGCGGCACCGATATGCTCGGAGAGATGAAGCAAGGTACTTCGTCTCCGGGTTGCATCGTGAACATCGGGAATCTGGAAGGGCTTAGAGATATAGAGGAAAGGACGGGTGAAACAGCGTTCGGCAGCATGGTCACTCTGTCCCGGATCGCGCGCGATTTTGACGCCGCCGCGCGATACCCGGGATTTGTTCAGGCCGCGGAATCGGTTGCGACACCTCAGATCAGGAATGCAGGCACATTGGGTGGCAATCTTTGCCAGAGGCCGAGGTGCTGGTACTACAGGAGCGCGGCGTTCGACTGCCTGAAGAAGGGCGGGGACACCTGCTTCGCGGTGGATGGCGGCAACAAGTATCACGCGATACTCGGAGCGGACCGGTGCCACATCGTTCACCCGTCGGACACAGCGGTCGCTCTCATGGCGTTCGACGCGCAGGTGGAGATATTCGGGGAGGGCGGACTGCGACGCATTCCTATATCGGAGCTATTCGTGGGGCCGGGCGAGGACATTCTTTCCGAGACGACGCTGGGGGCGGGGGACATACTGACGCGCGTGGCGATCCCTCATCCCGGTCACGGGGCGAGGAGCATCTATCTCAAGGCGAAAGAGCGGCAGGCATACGACTTCGCGCTGGTGTCGGTCGGGGGTTACATGGAGGTCGTGGATGGCGTGGTGGCGGAGGCCCGGATAGTTCTGGGTGGCGTGGCGCCTGTGCCGTACTTCGCGCGGGCGGCCTCGGACGCGCTGCTCGGTTGCGGGACGGACGAAGTTGGCGCCTCAACTATCGGAAGGCTTGCGGTAGAGGGCGCGGAGCCGATGTCAGACAATGGCTACAAGGTGAGGTTGGCGTCCAACCTGGTTGCGCGGGCGGTGAGAACGCTATTGGATCTGCCGGGGTGATAGGATATTCGCGACAATCGTCAGTCGCGGGTGATTTCGACGCCGGTCATCATGGTTATGGACGCTATGAAGCTGCCTGCGCCGTAGTGGACAACCTGCCATCTGTATAGGTCTTCGCCTTCCATGCCGCGTTCCTTTAGCTGGTAGTAGGCCGGTCTTTCGGTCGCTCCCTGGAGTATGATGAAGACTCCGGCTACTACCGCGATGATGGGCACGATGAGATACCAGGCGAACAGGGTGGCCAGCCCCAGTCCGCTCAGACACGCGCCAAGCATCATCTTCTTGCGGTCCGTCGTCTTGACCTCCGTGATGCTCTCCAAGGTGATGTAGGGCAGTTCGTACATGCGAGTTTCCTCGCGCCGACGGATCAACAGGACGACGCGGCGCGAGGTGGCATGGTATGGGCCAAAGCTGGATACCAGGCGTTCGCCCTCGGCGAGGTAACGCTGCACCTCGTCGGCGGGTTGGGACAGGGGAACCAGCATGGCCATCAGAATATCGCTATCGGGTTTACAGGGGATCCGGTCGTGTTGTGCAGGCGGAGCGGGCCTATGGAGAGCATGAACTCCCAGCGGTTGCGCTCGCGGCAAGCCTGGGCCAACTCTTCGAGGTTGGCGTTGTCGAGAATCCAGAGGCCCATGCCGACGATGCCGACTTGGTGGATGGGGTTGGTGAGGTTGGGGTAGCCGGTGGGCATGACGTCGTTGCCGGTGTCGCTGCCGATCATGGCGATGCTCCGCTCGTGGAAAAGGGGCAGGCATGCGGCCTGGCAGGCTGTGGAGCCTTCTTCGCGGGGATTCCAGGGGCCTTCGACGTTGCGGCGGTGGAGATTGCCGGTGCGGACGAGCAGCACGTCGCCCTCCTCTATCTTGAAGCCGCAGCGTTCCTCGGCGGCGAGTATGTCTTCAGGCATGACGCCTTCGCCGCGTTCGAGCCAGTCAACGCCACGCACCATAGGGGCGTCAACGAGGACGCCGCGAGTGACGATGCCGTCCTTGGTTAGCTCGATGGACTCGGCGGTCGCGCCCAGGTTGGTCGCTACTAGATGGGCGGGCTGGTTGTTGTACATCTTGCCGTCCCAGAAGAAGTGGGCGAGGCTGTCAACGTGGGTGATGGAGTAGCCGTGGAAGATCATCCCGAAGAAGTCGGTGGCGCCCTGGGCGGTGCGGGTGGTGACCTTGTCGCCGGTGGCCCAGCCCTCGCCGCTCTCGACCATGAAGTGAACGGGCGGGACGGGCACGTCGGGCGAAGCCTCGAACATGACGGTGCGGGCACAGGATACGGTGGTTCCTTCCTGGATGAGGGATACGGCGCGCTTGACCTTGTCGGGTCCCAGGAAGTTGAGGGTGCCCATCTGGTCGTCGTCGCCCCACCTGCCCCAGTTGGAGAGCGAGTCTAAGTATCCGATTACTTCCTCTTCAGTAGGGATTCTGCCTGTCATAGTTATCGAAACCTCCCTTGATAGCTTGACGGCGCGATGCCCACTGACGTTCGTGGGCCAGAGTGTGGTTAGTATATATTCTGGCTGTGTGTATGTGAACCGCGAGGCGGAAGATTGACGGCTTTTCGGGGGTTGCGCTAATCTCGTAGGGGTGAATAGTATCGAGAAGAGGTGAGGTATGGGAGCTGGGAATAACCAACTCGTTCTGGACTTGGATCCCGAGGTGGAGCGACGTTTGGAGAAGGCGGCGGCGGTCAAGGGGATCAGCGTGCGGCGGTACTGCCTGAGCGCGATAGACAGAGAGCTTGCCAAAGACGAGGCGAATGGACCGGACAACGCATTGGCAGCTAAACCGGACCATGAGATGTTCGCAGAGTTAAGGCGGGAGATGTCCAGGGATGGACCTCTGCCTGGAAACTCGGTTGACTTGCTACGTGAGGCGCGTGAGATCAGGGATAGGCAAGCGAGCGGGCGGGGCTTTGACCGCGAGGCATTTGAGCGGTTGGTAAAGCGCCGAGAGGAGATATTTGGCGGCAAGCCGCTACCCGGAAACTCGGTTGACTTTATACGCGAGGCGCGTGAGATCAGGAACGCGCAGATGGACAAGTGGTGAGCGAGTTTATTGTTGTTGACGCTAGCGTGGCGGTCAAGTGGTTGGTCAAGGAGGAGGACTCCGACCAGGCTACCGATCTGGCCCGGTTTTGGGCTGACGAGGGCACTCGACTGGCGGCTCCTTTCCTGATGCCTTTCGAGGTTGCTAACGCTCTCGACCGACGGGTAACGAGAGGTGAGCTAGAAGTAGATGGCGCGGCAGATCTCATGCAGGGTTTGATGTCAATGGGGATTGAGCTCTACGAGCCGTCCAGGCTTCATAGCAGGGCGTTTGAGTTGGCGAGTCTGCTGGGGCAGGGGGCGGTTTATGACGCGCACTACCTGGCGCTGGCGGAGATTCTGGGTTGCGAGTATTGGACCGCTGACCGGAGGTTCTACCGGGCGGCCAGTCGGGTTGTTCGGAGTGTTCGCTGGATAGGGGAGTTCGTCGCGCCCGGCTAGTGTTCTTTGGATTGGTGGCTTATCTACCCTCTTCGATTTCACCCCCATCCTAGCCTTCCCCCATCGAGGGGGAAGGGACTTTTGCCTACCCTTGTGAGCCCAGGGATTTTACGGTTGCGCTCAGGGCCAGGATAGGCTGTGCGCAGCGTGGTCAGTACCACTTCTGCTTGTCCACTATGTTGTTGAGGGGTTCGTCGTTGAGGAAGCGGCGGGCGTTGTCGAGGATTATCTGGAAGCGGCGCTCGGGTATGTTTTCGGCGTCGCGGACGGCGACGTGCGGGGTCATCAGGACGTTGGGGATCCCCCAGAGCTTGTGGCCGGAGGGCAGCGGCTCTTCTTCGAATACGTCGAGGCCGGCGCCGGCTATCTGGCCCGACTCTATGGCGTCGGCGAGGTCGTCTATCTTGCAGACTTTGCCGCGGCCTATGTTGATGAAGTAGGCGGTCTCTTTCATCAGGCTGAAGCTGCGGGCGTCGAACATTCCCTCGGTGTCGGGAGTGTGCGGGACGGTGGTTATGACGAAGTCGGCGCGGGGGAGAACGTCGTCGAGTTGGTCGGGCGTGTGGAACTCGACGTAGGGGAGGTCGTACTCGGGGCGCGGCTCTATGCCGATTACTTCCATGCCGAGCTGGGCGCAGATTCGGGCGGTCTCGTGTCCGATGCCGCCGACGCCGTTGATGAGGGCGGTCGCCTCTCCGAGAAAGATGTAGGGGGTCTTGCGGGCGTCTTTGTCCCATACGCGATTGCGCTGGGCGTCCACGTACCAGGGGAGGCCGCGGGATAGGGCGAAGACGAACATCATTATGTGGTGGGATATGTGGTCGTAGTAGATGCCGCGCGGGTTGGTTATGGTGAGCGGGTGTCGGACGAGTTGGTCGTAGTAGTAGCCGAAGAAGGGGCCGGCGTCGGGGTTGTGCAGCCATTGGAGTTTCTCGGCGACGGCGAGCGCGGCGGGCGGCACCCAGCCGCAGGCGGCGTCGGCGTCGCGTATGGCGTCGAGGGCTTCTTCGTCGGTCATAGGGGCGACGACTTCGTACTCGGGAACGGTGTCGGCCAGGCGGGCGGCGAACATGGCCTTGAGGTCGTCCTGGGGAGGCATGAAAACAAATTTGGGCATTGGGGTCTCCTGTCGGATTGGGCTGTGTTTCATATAGCTTAGTTTATATTATGCTGGGTTTGTGCTGGGCGTTTAACTGGGGAGACACTGGGTTGGGCTGGGAAGGTTTTTACCCAGCGTTGCCCAGAGTTTTCCCAGCGTTAGCTTTGGAGGGAAAATTCTCCGCGCCTGTTTTTCGCTCTCTATAAATCGGTGTTTATGATAGAGATTGATGGTTGGCGGTTTTTGGATGAGGGTATTGTAGCACAGTTGTGCGCGGGAGGGTAGTTGATAGGGAACGAAAAGAATCTTGCGTCTCAACCCAGTTGTGAAGTATTTAGCCTTGTTCCTTCAACGATATTCAAGAACCCGGCTCGAACACCAACTCAGGCACTACCACTTCCCAGGCATCGGATTGGAGACGTTTTTGGTACTCCGGTTCCGAACTCTCTTTGTTCCATTGGACGATGGAGAGGACTGTGGCGAACGCGCAGCGCATACCGACGGGAGGCTTGAAACCGCTTGAAAGCCGTCCGACAACTATCCCTTTCATATCCAAGAGTTCCCAGCGATTCGACTTGACTCTTACTCCCAGTCTGTCGCCGGACGAGAGCGTGGCGATGGCACGATGAACCGAGTGGTCGGGCCTCTGATAGCCTGCGAAACTCAGGAATACATCGCTCAGGTCGAGACGCCTGTATATGCGCGAGAGTTCAGGGGCAGGATTGGGGAGTTTGTCGGGAGGCTTGCGGGACAGTACGGAAGATGACTTGAGCAACGGGGAATGGAAGGGGTGCGACCCTGGCAGGCGGGCCAGCGTGAGGGTTTGCCTGGCGCGCGTCATGGCGACGTAGTAAAGACGGCGCGGAGCGTCAGTGTCTTCACCTCGGCCAACTCTGTCCCAGCCGCCATCCAGCACAACCACGTGATCGAATTCGAGGCCCTTGGCCCGATGGGCCGTGGTCAGCAGCAGACCACGCTGGCTGTGACGCGCTTCTCGGCCCCACTCGGCCAGCCATTCGGTGAAATGGTCAACGGGCGTTTCCGCGCCGCCGATGTCCAGCGTGTATGCGTCTATGGCTTCCCGGAGTAATTCAACCCATGGGCCCTGTGTTCGACTGGCTATCCAGCTTCTTAATTCGGCGCTCGTCACTAGCTGAGAGTTCTTGGTTCTCAGCCAGTTCAGGAGGGCCTGAGTCTCACGCAGACGCCAGAAACCGGAGAATTCCTCGTCGGCCATCTGAATGGGAATTCCTTCCAGTTGGCATAAGCTTCGCACCGGATCGAGGTAGCTCCATTCGCGGGCGGCAACGGCGCAGGACGACCAGTTCCAGTCCCGAGAAAGGGCAGACAGCCGTTTCAATTCGGCTACGACAGCCTGCGCCTGAGATATCCGAGTTGCACCGACGGGCAGTATCTGTACCCGTCCGCGTGAAACGGGGTCGAATTGGGACCAGATCCCACCGGGTGGCTGCTTGGCGCGCGTCCGGTCAATTCGGATTGGGCGCTCGGTCTTCATTCGGTTGGACGAGGGCTCTATCACGGCGTTGGCAGCCGCGATTATATTTGAGGAGGAGCGGTAGTTGTCCGTGAGGTATGAGGGCTTAGCTCCGTAGTCCTTTTCAAATCGGCGAATGAACTCTACGGAAGATCCATTGAAGGCGTAGATGTTCTGGTCGTCGTCTCCGACCGCGAACAGGCTTAGCTTGTCGTCCTCCTCGGTGAGGGTTCTGCCCGCCAGCGCGGATATAAGGGCGTACTGGTCGGGGCCGATGTCTTGGTATTCGTCCACCAGTATCCATCGAAATCCGCTTAGCAGCCTCATTCTGAACTCGTCGGCTTCGTCGGGCGAAAGCCCCTGTCCCTGGAGCAGCTTGGTCGCCTGACGCATTACTTGGAGGAAGTCTGAGTCGTCGAGGCGATTGGCGCGTCCGGAGAAGCTGGCTCCCACCAGTCTCATGGCGAGGGCGTGGCAGGTGAGGACAATCACGCCGCGCGCGTCGTCGCCGATGAGTTCGCCAAGCCGCCTCCGGATCTCGACAGCGGCGTGGCGGTTGTAGGCGAGCGCCAGAATGGAGCGGGGGTTCTCGCGCCGCACACGTATCAGATAGGCGATGCGATGCACCAGCACGCGAGTCTTGCCGGAACCGGGGCCCGCGAGTACCAGGACGTTGGTCTGCTCTCTATCGTCGGCTACAATACGGCGCTGAACCGGATTATTCAGGCTTTCAACGATGGTCTGCCAGGACTCGGGAGTGGTTTGGCGAGAGGTCTCCCTTTCCCTTTCGGGCAGCCAGCGATGCAGGAAGTCTTCTCGGCTCATGCTGAAGTAGTCCATGGACAGTCGCAGCGCGTCCGCCATGGAGCCGAGTCCATGCTGGGCGTACTCAGCCATGACGTGTATCTGCAAAGTCTGTTCGTCGTAGTGGATTTTGAGAGACTCGAAGTCGGAGGCGGCGAATCCGCGTCTCTCGGGGCTGAGGCGGATGGTCATAGCGGGCCGAAACACCGCCATGCCCTTATTCAGCCTGATGATCTCCTGCTCGTGCAGCCACAGCAGAGCACGGTCCATGAGAGTTTTGAGTCTGTCGGGATTCCTGACCTTGCTTCGCAGCATCATATCGGAGCGGAGCGCGTTGAGAAGTTCTCCAAGCGTCGTTTCGGCGAGCATGTCCGTTCCACGGATTCCGTCGGGCAGGGGTGGAGATGAGATACTCCATCAGCCGCAGGGACGCATCTCGACGCAGTTCGGCGGTCTGGGTCAACTCTCTCCACCCACGCTGGAGGGTAATCCGCATGGTTTCAGGGTCCCGTCCACGCACGGAGAGGCTCCCGCCACCGCCACCCTCGCCGCGTCCATCGGCGGCGATGCCTCGGATTATGCGTCTCAGACGTTCGGGTAGCGCGTAGGAATGTCCATCGTCCCTAAGACGTTGATTGGCGAGACGAAGGTGCAGGGTGGATGTATCGCCTTTGCGCATATCCGGGTCGGTCTGACGCAAAAGATCAATGAGCGCTTTCTCCAGTTCGGAAGCCTTCTGAAAGCGTTGTCTTGAACCGTTACGCACACCCACATGAACGAAAGCCGTGAGCGCGGTGTCGTTTCTTGCGACGCCCATGCGCTCCAGATCGTGGAGCGCGTTTCGGACGCCTTCCGAACTCAGGCCGGAGATGGTCATAAGCTCGTCAGTGGATATACCCTCGTCCGGGTCGGCCTCTATGAGAGCGCGGATTATCGTCAGCAGTTGGCGGCGGTAGTCGTCTCTGATGTCTGACCTTTTGAGCCTGACGCGCGCGTCCTTCACCGAACTCACCATCAGGGAGGATGGGAACACTGACACTCTGTTCTCCTCACGGGCGAGCAGGACAGACTCTTCCAGCCAAGCCACCGCTGTCCGCACACGGTTGTCGTCGGTGGTGGAATCTCTGAGGAAGGCGTCGTCCTCGTCTTCGCCGAGGATTTCGCCAGACGTGGCGATCACCTCCCCGTCCATGCGCTTCTTTCTGTCCAGATTTCGGAGCGCTCTGAGGACACCGTGGATTTCACGCCTGGTGAGGCGTGAGCGCGCGGACATACCGAACTGTCGCTCCACATCCTCGAGGGTATAGAGCAGGACGCATCGCGCTTGTTTCTGGTCGCGTCCGGCGCGTCCGGCCTCCTGAATATAGTTCTCTAGCGAACCCGGTATGTCGGCGTGTACGACAAGCCGCACGTCGGGCTTGTCAATGCCCATTCCGAAGGCGTTAGTGGCGACGATGACCCGGAGTTCGCCCCGTATGAAACTCTCCTGGACATTCTTCTTGGTTTCAGGCGACAGTCCCGCGTGGAAGTGGTCGGCTTTCATGCCTTTCTCACGAAGGAACTCGCCCATTTCCTCGGTTTGGCGCCTGGTAGCGCAGTACACGATTGCGCCGCCGGGTTCTCTCTCAGGCAGGTCTGCCACCAGTATCTGGTGGACATTGGCGAATTTATCCGCTTCGCCTGTCTGTACTACCACAAACTCCAGGTTGCCACGCCGGGTTCCGCCGTTGAATATCTTGAGTTGGACGCTGAGTTCCTTTTGGAAGTAGTCCACTATCTCGGATACGACATCGGGCTTGGCGGTGGCTGTGAGGCATATCACCGGGGGAGGCGGTTCATCTCCGGCCTTTTCTCGGATGAAACGTCCCACGTAGCGATAGTCTGGCCGGAAGTCATGTCCCCATCTTGAGAGGCAGTGTGCTTCGTCCATAACCCAAGCGCCTATCTCACGCTGGGCCAGGACGCGCCGGAGCGAGACGCTGCGAAGTTGCTCGGGCGATACGAGCAGGATGCCCGCGTCTCCAAGTCGAACCCGGTCCAGGGCATTGGCGCGCTCCGGCATGGACAGCAAGCCGTTTACGGTTACACAAGAGTCTATGCCCCGCGCTTCGAGTCCGGCTACCTGGTCCGCCATGAGGGCGACGAGGGGTGAGATGACTACGGTCAGCGCACCCGTCTTGCTGTACCGGGAGAGGGCGGGAAGCTGGTAGCAGACCGACTTTCCCGCGCCTGTGGGCAGTATTCCGAGAACGTGTTCTCCGGCCATAGCGGCCTCTATTATGGAGCGCTGCAAGGGCTGTCCATCGTCGTCAGAGGGTTCTGGGCGGAAGTCATCGAAGTTGAACCAGCGCTTGAGTTCTTTGCGGGGGTCGTGCCTCTCTCTACACCAGCCGCAATCGGGCTCGGCGCAAGCGGTATCGCGCAATCGCCTGACCAGTCGCCCCGATTCGGGGAATTGATACCTTACCCAGGGCGGCATGACAGAATTTCCGCCGGACACGGACATCCAGGCGAGCGCGTATGAAAGCTCCCAGCCGCGGCGGAACGGAGCCTCGATGACTTCACCGGCGTGGGCGCGGCAGGATTCCCCATCCAGCCTGGCGCGAAGCGCGCGGCTGGCCTGAGCGTCGGACGGCCTTGGAGAACTCCGCAGGAAGGAAAAGACTTTATCGAAACCCTCACCGCCGTCCATCGTCGCCAGCCAGTGCCAGGCGGTCAGAAGGTCGGGATGGGCGTCACGCAGCGCCTTAAGTTGGTCGTGGAAGACTTGCAGCGTCAGTCTGGCATCCAGTTCGGGGTCGTTGACACGTCCGCGTCTTAGTTGGCCATCCTGGTAATGCTTGACCAGGTGGTGATAGGGGTTGCGGGGGAAGGCGAGGGGATTGAGTCTGAGGGTGTCAACTGCCGGGAGCCGCAGGATTCGCAGGTCTGCGTTCGTGGCTTGCAAACGGGGCAGGTCAAAGGCGATGATGTTGTGTCCCAGAAGGAAGTCCGCGCCGTTGGCGAGGTCGTCCAGTTCATTCAACGCCCACATGAGGCCGCGTCGCGCGGAAGGGAAGGTCAGCGACTGACCTGTATCCGGGCGCACTCCGGCGAATGCTCGAATGCGGCTATCTCGGACGCGGACTTCAAGGTCCAGGGAGAGGCAGCGGGACAATGGATGGCTATCATCGGCTTGCGCCACGATGAATCCGTCTCTGTTCAGTTTGGTGTATTAGACTTGCGGTCGTATCTGGTTCGGCGCCGACGCTGCAACTCGGAGGCCAATCGCAGCTTAGTTCGTCGGGCGACTGTCCAGTATGGCTATATTGAATAATGCCAGCATAAAATATGTGAGTCAACGCTCAGAATGGTCTTACTGTGACATTTTCCACGACGAAAGTTCATGGATTGGAGAAATCGCAACAATAGCTTGCGGCGCTCCAGCGAGTGACTGAAGGGAATATTTGGCGTGGAGCGATTTCGGCGCGCGGTTGTCCGAGTATGTGGGCTGTGTTACTGTTCGGGTTGATTCAGGATGGAAGATATGGGCGCTGTGGCGCCGAGTTATTAGGAGGCCAGATATGCAGAACGGGAATGGTGTGAAGGACAGGTATGAGCTTCCGCTGAGTACGGAGTCTCAGCGGGCGGCGGACCATTATGTGGACGCGCTGGATATGTTTATCGCGCAGACTTATGGGGTGGAGCAGGAGTTCGCAAGGGCGGTGGAGGAGGATGAGGGGCTGGCGGTGGCGCACGCGGCGCTGGGTCTGCTCCAGCTTTATCGGAGCGCGCCGGAGGATGCGAAGAGGTCGGCGGAGCGGGCGAAGGCGCTGGCTGTCCACGCGACGATGCGGGAACGGCAGCAGGTGGAGACGATCAGCCTGATGATCAACGGTCGGAATGATAAGGCGTACAGGCTTATCCAGGAGCATCTGAAGGAGTTCCCGAGGGACATTCTGATGGTGAGGCTGGCGAGTCGGGTGCTTATCCTGGGGTGCAGCGGCGCGGGGGTGGCGAATTTCCCGGAGGAGCTGCTGGCGATGGTGAAGCCGCTTGCGTCGGACTATGGCGACGACTGGGCGTTCCTGGGGCAGTATGCCTTCGCTCACCATGAGACGGGGCAGTTCGCGGACGCGCTGAGGTATGCGGAACGCTCGCTGGAGATGCGATGGGACAACGCGAACGCCTCGCACTCGGTGGCGCACGTGTTCTTCGAGACGGGCGACCCGGACGGAGGGTCGGACTTCCTGGGCGACTGGCTGGACGGGTACGACAGACGCGGGCCGTTCAATGTTCACCTGTCCTGGCACCAGGCGCTGTTCCAGCTCGCTACGGGCAGGCCGGAGAATGCGGTGTCGCTGTATGATGATTACATACGCCCGACGGTGATGAAGAGGAATTTCGGGTCGCTGCAAGACGCGGCATCGCTGATGTGGCGGATGAAGATATACGGCGACGGCGAGCCGGGCGCGTGGGACGAGGTGCTGGAGATAGCTCGTCCGGCGGCTGAGAAGCCGGGGCCGGCGTTCAGGGACGCTCACGCGGCGCTGACGTTCGCGGCAGGCGGACACACGGAGGAGATGGGCAAGCTGATTTCGGGCCTGGACGCGATGGCCGGAGAGGGGAACGCGCTGTCCAGAGAGGTGATGCTGCCGCTGGCGAAGGGTGTCGAGGCGTTCGCGAACGGGGCCTATGAGGACGCGGCGGACAACCTGGACGGGCTGGTTGACCAGCTTCCGCGCATCGGGGGCAGTCACGCGCAACGAGAGGTGTTCGAGGATACGATCCTGGAGTCGTATATCCGCTCAGGCCGTTTCGAGAAGGCGCAGGATCTTCTGAACACGCGGCTGAAGCGACGGACGTCGGTGCGTGATGAGGTGTGGCTGGGGAGGACGATGGTGGAGGCTGCGGATTAGGGAAGGAGCGAGAGATGACATCGCAGGTAGTTAGGGACAAGGTAGCGGACCTGGTTCGGCAGGATCTGGAAGAGCGCGTGGGGGATAAGCTGGCGTTCGACCCAATCTTGGTGTTTGACAGGGTTGACCACGATGACGACGACTATCTGGATATAATCATCGTCTATGACGGTGACCGGAAGCATCTGGACCCCGATACGACGATAGGATTGGTTGGGCGCATAACTCCTCAATTGCTGGAACTCGGCACTCCATGGCCGCCGAGCAGGTCGTTCGTGGAGAGGTCTGAATGGGAAGAGGATAATATACCGTGGTACCATGAGCCCGACTGGTCTAATTAGGGTAGCAAGGCATCTGGCGTCGGGCGGGATTGGCAGCGGCATAGGTAGGCCAAGGCAGGATGAACTGTGCCGTGTCGTGAGTTGCGCGTACCATGCGATGTTTCACTCTCTTGCCGGATGCTGCGCCGATATGGTCGTTGGCGCGACTCGCGCCCGGCGAAGTCAAGAGGCATGGCGTCGGACTTACCGGGCTTTGGAACATGGACACGCGAAGAATCAGTGTTCCAACACACGGATGTTAGGCAGGTTTCCGCCGGAGATACAGAGGTTTGGAGAACTGTTCATATATATGCAGCGTCGTCGTCATTACGCGGACTATGATCCCGACGCGAATTTTTCTCGTTCAGACGTCATGCAGTTCATTGATGATACGGAGGGCGTGATAGCCGGGTTCGAGAGTGTGGACGCCAGGGACAGACGGGCGTTTGCGGTGTATGTGCTGCTCAGGAACAGGCGGGGTTGAGAGGAAAGTTCACAGGGAATTGGTGTGGATAACTTAGCAAAAGAGATCGCTTAAAATGAAGATACTGCTTGTTGCTACGAATCAGACGGACCGGTTTATGGACAGGATGGTGGTGCGACCTGTTCCGATTGGGTTGGCGTATCTGGCGGCAGCAGTTGATGAGGGGCGGCACGAGTTGCGGGTGCTGGATTTGATGTTTTCGGAGGACGGGCCGGGGGATGTGGAGGGTGCGGTTAGGGAGTTCGGGCCTGAGTTGGTTGGGCTTTCGATTCGGAACCTGGATAATCAGGCGAGCAGCAACTCGGTGTGGAATCTTCCTGCGGTGAGGGAGATCGTGGAGCGAGTTCGAGGAGTGAGCGAGGCGACGGTGTTGTGCGGCGGGCCGGCTTTCAGCATATTGCCGGCGGAGTGCCTGGAGTATGTGGGCGCGGACCTGGGTATCGCGGGGGACGCGGCTGAGGCGTTCGCTACGCTGGTGGATCGGCTGGAGTCGGGCGAGGATTATCGGGATGTTCCGGGC
>DAOULF010000135.1:0-3423 GCA_034420555.1 Dehalococcoidia bacterium | reverse complement strand
TTTCTATCTCGAATACGGAACTCTGGTATATGGGCGCGGTCAGCGGTCTCGTGGCGGAGGGTATGTCGGAACCTGCCGCGGCGCATATCGAATCTATGGAGCGTGGAACGCGCATGATGAAATCCTTCGTAATTGGCGCCGCGATCCGGGCGCTAAACATCTTCCAGGAGTATGTCGCCGCTCTTGCCTCCGGTCTTTCTGACCAGGCGTATGGCCTCGATGCGCATGGCGCGGTCAACCGCCTTGCACATATCGTAGATGGTGAGCGCGGCGACGCTGACGGCGGTCAGCGCCTCCATTTCGACGCCTGTCTTGCCCGTCGTGCGCGCGGTGGATGTAATGTTGACCGCGCTTGCGGCGTCATCCAGGTCGAACTCCACGGCGACCCTATTCAGCGGCAGCGGATGGCAGAGAGGTATGAGCTGCGAGGTGTTCTTTGCTCCCATGATGCCGGCTATTCGCGCGACGCCCAGAACGTCCCCCTTGTCGAAGGCGTTGTCGCGTATGAGGGCAAGCGTTTCTGGCCGCATGAGGACGCGACCCCTGGCCACGGCCTCGCGTTGGGTGTCGGGCTTGTCGCCGACGTCAACCATCTGGGCCTTGCCGCTCTGGTCAACGTGGGTGAGTTGGGGCTGTCTGTCGTTAGTCAATAGTCGCACCTTGCGCAGCTAAAACTTCAGATGAGGGCGTGTACTTAAGGACTCTCGTAGCCCTGGTCAATAGCGAGGTCTTTTGTGTTGACGGCGGCTACTGCCAGCGCGTCGGCTCTCTCGTTGCCGGGGTTGCCCGCGTGTCCCTTGACCCAGCGGAATTTCGTGTCGTGGACTTCGAGCAGGTTCAGAAGGCGCGCCCAGAGGTCGGGGTTGACGGCCTTGTCTTTCTTGTTCCGTCGCCAGCCGTTGGCCTTCCAGCGTCTGGCCCAGCCCTTGTTAACGGCGTCCACGATGTAGCGGGAGTCGCTGAAGACGGTCACCTCGCACGGGTCTTTTAATGCCTCAAGACCGGCTATGACAGCCAGAAGTTCCATTCGGTTGTTGGTCGTCTTGCGGAAGCCTGCGCTGAGTTCTTTACGATTGTTTCCGTGTTGGAGTATCGCGCCATAGCCACCTGGTCCCGGGTTGCCGGAACACGCGCCGTCGGTGTAGATGGTTACTTTCTTCAATATGTCTCCTAGGTGACATATTCCGGTGTCATTTGTTAGATGGAGTCATTGTACATCACACGCACTTTCGTTGACCTGCTAACCATTGGCACATAGAATCCGACAATCACAATTAACACTGGGGAGAACATGAGATGCCGGTAGATTTCGAGAAGCGGGACAAGGTCGCTTACATCACGCTCAATAACCCGGAGAAGGCAAATATTCTGGATAAGCAGATTTCAGCGGAGATAGCCGAAATATGGAAAGAGGTGTGGGACGACCGCGACATTCGAGTCGCCATACTGACCGCTGTCGGCGACCGGCATTTCTGCGCGGGGCATAATCTGGCCACCCGCCCCGACATTACGCCCGAGGAGCGTGAACGAATAAGGGCAGAGGGTGTCTTCTGGCCCCTGGGCGGGACCGTGAACGGAGCGCGCATCGGCGCGGACGGCAGGCTTGGTGGCCACTACCCGCAGATCTACAAGCCGGTGATCGGCGCGATAAACGGCTGGGCGGCAGGCGCGGGATTCTATCTGATGCTGACCTCGACGGACATACGCATCGCGTCAGCCGAACACGCCCGATTCAAGTTCGCGCTGCTGAGCCAGGGTTGGGTAGGAGGCGGACCGGGCGCGACCTACCTGACCCGGCAGATAGCTCACGCGGACGCGATGCGAATTCTGCTCATGGACGAGCCGTTCGACGCGGAGGAGGCGTTGCGAATCAACCTGATAAACGAGGTAGTGCCGCACGAAAAGCTGATGACGCGAGCTGAGGAACTGGCGGCGCATATCGCGGGCCTGCCGCCGCTGGCGACGCGGATGATGAAGGAATTGGTTCTGCGGTTCGGGGACATTCCGGTGACTGAAGCATGGCGGGTACAGACGCTAATGAACGCGCTGCTGACTCAGTTCAGCGCGGACGGCGACGAGGGTCGAGCGGCGTTCCTGGAGAAGCGTCCACCGGAGTTCACTGGCTCCATCCGCATGAAGGGGGAGCCTTACCCCGAGGCGACGCCGGAGGAGCGGGAGCGGCTGGACGAGATAAGGCGCGAGTTGCTTGGATGAGATTACTCTTGACTACCCAGCTTTCCGACCGCAATACTTATATACGTTGCCAACGGCTCTGTGACTGAATAAGCTGCTACGCAGGGCTAAGGTGTCGGTGTCCCCGGCGATGAGTCGGGCGTCCACGGGGCATCCAGAAAGCCCAAATGCTGGACGTGAGGCGGATCGAAAGATCGGCGCCGGGCTTCGGAGCCAGGTACCAAAGGTGGATTACGGCGGGTTCGATTCCCGCACTACTGCGGAGGCTCCAGAAATTGGGCGAGAAGTTCCGCCTGAGGGGGGAAGCCCCTGAAGGTAGGAAGATTCGTCCCTGAGTCGTTGGGAACGTGCAGACATTCAGAGGGGGACGGATTCGACATGAGCGAATCCGTCCCCCTTATTTTTTAATCACTCGTGTCGCGCCATCTCTGACGTGGCTTCCGAGTATTCGCTCCAATCGTGTAGAGTGGCTGGATCGAAGTCCGCTCCATTCGGCCAGACCAGGGTATGGACCTCGGGATCTACACAGACCTGATTGAACAGCGCTTCGTCCTGAAGGGGACCGTATAGCTCGCCTTTCAGGATAGGTCGGAAGTCAATATCCTGTTGTGTTCGGTCGTCGAATTCGACTCGTAGGGTGTACTCTCCAAGTATCTTGAAAGAGGTCACTCGATATATTGGATGCTCCATATCTTGATCCTTAGCTTAAGGGTCTATCCTGCGCGGTAAGCGCCCAGATTGAAGTAGTTCCCAATTCGTCATCAATTCGTCTTGGTGTAGATTGATCCAAGCCTGAACGATTCTATGCTGTCGGCGTGGAATCCTACCCGCAATCAATTCTACTACATCAACCGTATAGACACCTACCGCGTCTTGATAGTAAGCGTGTATATGAGGACGATGGTGCGGTCTACCACGTTCATCATACATACGAATTATAATTCCTAAGAATCGCGCAATCTCTGGCATGATCTTGGTTGTATCAGATGCCTATTCATCCGACGGTGGGAAGATTTCGGTGAGGAAGTCTATGATGAGGCGGGAGGCGGTCATGGATGTTATGTCGGCGTGGTCGTAGGGTGGGGCGACTTCCACCATGTCGAAGGCGACGACCTTGTGGTTCCGCGCGAGATGCACGAGTGAGTCGCGCAGTTCCTCATAGCGCAGGCCCCAGACCTCGGGCGTCCCTGTGCCGGGCGCGTCGGAAGGGTCGAGGACGTCTATGTCTAT
>DAOULF010000134.1:0-3755 GCA_034420555.1 Dehalococcoidia bacterium | reverse complement strand
AAGCGCGTGTGAATCATCCGCTGAGCCAGCAGATATTCGTCAATCGCGGCGGGACGCTGCCGCGACCCGCGCCGGACGTATTCGCCAAAGACATTGGGCCGGGGAAGGTGTGTTCAGGAAAGGACTGGGATGTGACAGCGGCGCCTGCGGAACACGTTCAGCCGTATCTGGACTCGCTGGCGTACAGGTTCGACACGCCGGACGGGAGCGTGGTGTTCACGGGGGATACGCAACCGTGCGACAGTGTAACGGAACTCGCGCGGTACGCGGACCTGATGCTGTGCATGTGCTGGGACGACCAGGATGTTATGGATGAGACGGGCGAGGGTGGCGGCCAGTGCGGAACGACGGGGGCGGCTCGCATGGCGCAGGAGGCGGGTGTAAAGAAGCTGGCTCTGGTGCATATCGGCCCGCATCTGTCGGGGCACGGAGCGATGGAAAAGGGTATTGGGGACGTGAAGCAGATCTACGACGGGGAGTTGCTGTTCACCGACGAACTGATGTCGTTCGAGGTCTGACCCGGGATTCTTTCGGTTATTGCCTATGGATTCCCGCTTTCGGAGACCTTTGCGTAACCTGGTTCTGTCTCGATTCGAAGGACTGAATCGGTGATACATTCTCAGAATTCATAGCTGGACGTGCTACCCCTCCACCCCTGGATTCCCGCCTTCGCGGGAATGACGGTGGTTGTGCAAAGGTCTCCGAAGGTGATGAGGTGACTGACTAACTGATCCAGGCTCGTCCCAGACGCGGGCAGTGGGTATGGGGTGGCGGTGTGGTAGGATTGGGGTGAGGTGAAACAAGGGTGTGGGAGATTCTGAGATGACTAGTATGCGCGCAGAGGCTGCGGCTGTCGCAGAGGCGGGACAGGTCCCGTGGTATGACTTGATTGACGAGATACCGGAGCCGCTAGAGGATGGAATGCAGCAGGACGATACGATACTGAGGTTACTGTCTATAATCTGGGCGATGTACGCGGATGATCCGTACACGCTGGTTGTGGGACAGGCGACCCAGCTGGTGTATGACTCTGCGCGGCCCGGCTCTTTTCTTTCCCCGGACGGGTATGTTGTGTTCGGGGTTCCGGCGCGGATGATCAAGCGGGACCGGCGTATCTACCGGATAGATGAGTGGGGGCCTCCGCCTGCGTTCGTTATGGAGGTGGCGTCGGACAGCACTGCGTCCAGGGACATGAGGGAGAAGCGGGAGATATACGCGCGGATGGGAGCGCGGGAATACTGGCGTTTCGATCCGTCGGGCGGAGATCGCTATGGCGAGCCTCTGATCGGGGAGAGGCTGGTGGATGGCGAGTATGAGCGGCTTGAGCTGCGGGTGGAGGTGAATGGGGATGTGTGGGCACAGAGTGAGGCGCTGGGCGTGGATTTCTACTGGCGGGTTGGTGAGGATGGGTACGGGGAGTTCCTGGTTCGGGACGGCGAGACGGGGGAGTGGCTTGGGGATCTGAGCGAGGAGCGGGCGGCGCGGGTAGCGGCTGAATCGGAACGTGACTCGGCGGAGGCGCGGGTGCAGGAGCTGGAGGCGGAGTTGGAGCGTCTGCGGGGGGCCGACGGGGAGTGACGCAAGGTGAGGGCGGTTTCGCGGGAATGAGTGAGTTGCAGTTCACCCTCACCCCCGTATCGGAGTACGGGGCAGGCTCTAGCCCTCTCCCATCAAGGGAGAGGGGATTTTCACATATGAATGACTGAATTGTAGTTGAGGTGGTTCCGTTTTGTTTGGGTTAATAAGGTGATCAGATGACGCTAAGCGAGAACGAAATATTCAGAGGACAGCTAAAACGACCATCAACCAAGAACCCACGAACGCAGGGAGGGGACAGGTGGCCACTGAACAGCGCGTTGACAGGCTTGAGGAAGTAGTGGCCACGATGGGGGGGTTACTGATTGAAACCCGCGAAATGGTTGTGGAAATGCGTCGTGAGAATCGTCAAACGCGCCCAATCTGGATAGCGATAGCGCGTAAGCTGGAACTGTTCGACGATGATGAGCTTCAAGATCTGTTCGGAGAGGAGGATTAGGTGACCTACGAGCCCATCGAAAACCCCGACACCAGCATCGCCAAAATGAAGATCAACCAAAACCGAACGGAACAGTTGCGGTTTCACCCCCATCCTAGCCTTTTCCCGTAGAGGGGGAAGGGACTTTGCATTCCCCTGTTGGCGGATGGGAGTTGGATATGACAGAGCTAGTTGGGGATGGCGGAGGCTATTGTCCGAGGGTCAGGTCTCGCAGGGTGACTATCCCGACGGGGTTGCGGTCGTGGTCCACGACGACGGCCCGGGAAAGCTCGAAGCGCGCGAGCAGGCGCACGGCGTAGCGCGTCTGCATATCGGGTGACACGGTCCAGACGGGCTTGGACATGATTTCATAGACGTTGACCCGGTCCGGCGAGCGGTTGGGGGCAATCACCTGGCGGGCTATGTCGGAGACCAAGACCAGTCCGATCTCGTCATTCTCGTCACGCCTGTCGACTACCAGAGAATTGACGTTGTGCCGGCGCATCAGCGCCATGGCGTCGGATACGGTGGCTAGTCCGCTGATGCTGATAATCTCGGTGACCATGACGTCGCCGACCCGTAGATGTGGTTTCGCGCTCATATTTCTGGGGTCAATTCCTCGTAAATGGTGGGTAGCTGGGTAATCATGCCAACCGCGTCTTCTACGTCAATCTGGAAGGCGATGCCTGACCCGCGCTCGGAGTCGAAATTCGCCGCGTCCCTGATGCGCGCCAGTATTTCTCTCGCGCGGGGCTCGACGACCAGGAACATGACGATGTCCCGGATGGATTCCAGTTCCAGTCCCAGGAAGGTCTTTCCGGGTGTCAGGCCCTCGCCTCTTACGCTGGTTACGATTGTCGCTCCGGTAGCGCCCGCGTCCCTAGCCGCGTGGACTACGACATCGGTTTTACGGTCGCTGACGAGCGCTACTATCAACTTGAGTCTCATGTCTAGTGTTCCAACATCTTTGGATTGACGGCTTATCTACCCTCTGCGGTTTCACCCCCATCCTAACCTTCCCCCATCAAGGGGGAAGGGATAAATCGGAGTCTGAATATCTATTACAACTAGTGGTCGAACACTATTGAAATGACGGCTTATCTACCCTCACTCCCGTATCAAGTACGGGACAGGCTCTAGCCCTCTCCCAAAGGGAGAGGGGATAAATCGGAGTCTGAATATCTATTACAACTAGGTTGTCGCACTACTAGGCTCTTCCTCCGTTTCGGGCTGGCGCGTATCGCGTCCGCGCTTGCGCCAGGATGCGGCAATGGCGTATGCCAGTACTGTCATTATAGGAAATACGCTGGCAAAAGCAATAAGTCCGAACCCGTCAATCAGCGGGCTTCGTCCCGGAATGCTGGCCGCGAGTCCGAGTCCGAGGGCGGCGACCACGGGGACGGTAACGGTAGAGGTGGTGACGCCGCCGGAGTCGTAGGCCAGCGGCACGATTGTGCGGGCTGAGCGGAAGGTGAGCGCGATCACTATGACGTAGGCGACCATGATGTACCAGGGCAACGGCGTCCCGGTGACGATGCGGAAGCATCCCAGGGCGACGCCGGCCGCCACGCCGACCGCCACAGCGATTCTCAGTCCCCAGGCGCGGACGGCTCCACCGGAAACCGTCTCGGCTTTGAGCGCGACGGCTATGAGTGAGGGTTCGGCCACGGTGGTGGCAAAGCCGATGGCCGCGGCGAAGGCGTACACCAGCCAGTAGTCCCGCCAGTCGACGCTCCCTGCC
>DAOULF010000133.1:0-2630 GCA_034420555.1 Dehalococcoidia bacterium | reverse complement strand
TGGGAAGCTCATCCACACCTCGACTGCGCGCTGGGTAACAAGGTCGAACTTCCCGCCGAGATAGCCGCTTGCCAATCCCCATATCGAACCTATTGCAGTTCCGAACACAACCGAGGTAATACCGACAATGAGTGATACTCGTGAGCCGAATATCACGCGGCTAAGTATGTCGCGGCCAACCTCGTCATATCCCATCCAGTGAACCCGGTCCGGAGGTTCCCGGGCCATCAATGGAGCCGTATCGAGTGGATCATACGGCGCTACGAATTCCGCGAACACCGACATCAGCACTATCAGAACGATGATGGTTCCCATGATCGCGCCGAGAGGCTTGTTCCTGGCGAATCGCAGGAGGCTTTGCATCAACGAGTTGCCCGACGATGTTATGGTCGCTACCGTTTCTGCTGAAGTTGTCTGCATCGGACGCCTATTCGTATCGTATTCTGGGGTCTGCCCAGGCGTATGAGAGGTCTATGAGCAGGTTGATGAGGACGAACGCGGCGGCGTAGATCATCACCAGGTTCTGGACTACGTTGAAGTCCTTGTCTATGATCGCCGTCAGCATCGTAACGCCCAGCCCGTTTATGGCGAACGCATACTCCACCGCGACTGAGCCGCCCAGCGTGAAGCCCATCATTATGCCCGCAATCGTGATGACCGGCAGCAGCGCGTTCTTGATGACGTGCCGCCACATCACGACCCGGCTGGCTAGTCCCTTAGCCATCGCGGTCCGAACGTAGTCCTCCCTGAGAACTTCCAGTATTGAGGATCTGGCCATCCTGGCTATCATGGCCGCCATTCCGAGCCCGATTACTATGGCCGGGGCCGTCGTCTTTGCCAGATTCGCGCCTGGGTCATCCCAGATGTGGGAATAGAACAGGGGTGGGTAGTATTCGAATATCAACACGCCGAACAGGACAATTAGAGCGGCCAGCCAGAATGACGGGATCGCAAGGAACAGCACCACGAAGAGCCTCGTCGAGTAGTCCAGAAACGAGTCCTGTCGAGCGGCGCTCAGAATACCTATCGGCAATCCTACTATCCACGATAAGGCAATTGCCATAATGGAGATCTGAAGAGTGACCGGACCATGGTTCCGCAGCATCTCGGACACTTTCTGTCCTCGGAAGAACGAGTCGCCCAGGTCTCCGGTCACTATGCCCCGCGCCCAGTGGAAGTACTGTTCATACAGCGGTCTGTCCAGCCTCAGGTCCTCCATCAGCTTCTCGATCGCGGCGGGGTCAACCATCTGAACGCCCTCACCGCCACCACCACCGCCACCGCCTAACATCGTGGCCACGATGTTGCCCGGTATCACGCGGAGCACCACGAAGATGATCATCGAAATGACCACCAGAGTGGGGATCGTCATTATCAGTCTGCGGAGTATGTATTTGCTCATAGAAACGGTGAAATAGAAGCCTTCGGGCAGTGCTTTCTCTCAGGATTATCCGTCATTCCCGCGAAAGCGGGAATCCATATCCATTTCGACGAAAACCCGACTATCCCCGCGGTCCCAATGAGGCTGCGGGGATAGTCACTCAGTCAGTCTCCAACTACTCGCGGTCGCGCTCGAACCAGATGTGCGTCCAGCGGCGGTGCATGGAGTTGTATCCGCCGTAATATATGTCCGTCATGCCCGGGCCGCCCAGATACGTCCGGTAGATGTCGTACCCGCCGTGGTAGTTGTACAGCATGATCGGCACTATTTCGTCCAGCAGGACCTGTAACTCACGCACGAGCTCGACCCGCTTGTCCACGTCTTGTTCCTCGTTGATCTGCTTCATCAGCGCGTCGGTTCGCGGGTCGGACCAGCCGCCATAGTTCCAGCTTCCGCCATCCGCCAGGAATCGGGTGAACCACGGCCCTGGGTCAATGATCTCGGCGGCGGTGAATGTTCCGGTCGTGTCGAAGTCCTTGTTTAGCACTCGGTCGTAGTATCCGCCCTCGTCTGTCAGCTCGATCTCCATCTCCACGTTCAGGTTCTTCCGGATCATGTCCTGGATCGCCGCGACGGTCGCGCTGGGCTGGTTGCCTCGCTGTAGGAAGGAGATGTTGAGACCGGCCCCATCCGGATACCCCGCTTCAGCCAATAAGCTCTTGGCTTCCGCGATATCCTCTGCGGTGGGAACGCGGTAGCCCGGAATCATCGCGAGCTCTTCGCCGGAACGAGAGTACGGCGAGCCGCCTGTCTGCCAATCGGGCAGGAACCATCCACCCGGCTCCTCGCCGTTGAAACTGGTCTTCGACGTCAACTCGTGCAGCGTCATCTTGTCCACGACGAGGTGGACGGCTCTGCGGACTCGCACGTCGTCGAACGGAGGCCGGTTGGCGTTGAAGGCGAAGATGTTGCCGTTGAAGAAGTTGCCGACCTGCGAGTGGTACTTCGCAGGATCGTCCCACGCTCTCTGCATATCTTCTTTAGTGATCTGCATCACCGCGTCAACCTGTCCGCCGTAGATGGCCGCGGCGCGGGCCTGCGCCTGCGCCAGCGCAGCCAGGTCCAGCTTGTCGAAATAGGGGAGATGCTCGATGAAGTAGTCAACGTTCTGATCCATCTTCCAGCTTTCGCCGGGAGTATGCTCGGTCAGGAAGAACGGCCCCGTGCCGGGAATGAACGCCGAGTCGCG
>DAOULF010000132.1:0-14551 GCA_034420555.1 Dehalococcoidia bacterium | reverse complement strand
TCCGAGAAGCTGACCTGCGGGGCGTTGCCCATGAACATGCGGGCCTTGCTTCTGCCGAAGCTGAAGGTCTGGTTGGAGCTTCCCTGCGCCTGTCTCATCATGAACAGTAGCACTGCTCCGAAGAAGATGAGGGGAAGGAAGTTGAACAGCAGTCCGAAGATGGCTGAGAGTCCGCCGGACCCCTTGACGGTTACGTTGACTCGGCTGAGGTCAACCTGTGCGTCTCTGAGCATCTGGACGACTGATGAGCCGGCCTCTTTCCTGGACTCGTAGGTCTCGCCTGAGAAGGTGTTTACAGTGAGGGAGTCTCCCTTGACCTCGATGCTTTCGACCTGTCCCCGCGAGGCCATGGTGATGACCTCGTTTATGGGCAGTTCGTCCGCACCGCCGAGGTTGCCGGAGAGCAGGGTGAATACGACTGCCGTGACACCCGCGATAATCAGAAAATAGACTAAGGACTTACGCATCTCACCACCCGTCTCTCATATAGCTCGCCAGGGCGGTTGCAACAAAGGAAAGGCGGTAGGATCGGGACTGCCACAACACATTTGCGAGGGTTGATATGACACGTTCACATTATAGCAGATACTACATATCTGCATGATAGCTGATTTGCGAAGGGATGTACTATATCGGGTTTGGTCGGTATATCGCAGAGTTTATCCAGCCTGACCCGCCCCACCCCTGGATACCCGCTTTCGCGGGTATGACGGATAGGTGGCCCCTACCGACTGAACTGATATGGGTTCCAAGTTTGTCGCTGCACTGCGCGTCCATGCCTTATATGCGCTAGAATACATTCGCGAATAGTGAAGCACGCGGATAGCAACCAACGACTCTTGGAGGAATTCGTGTCAGAAGAAGAACAGACACCGCGCCGGACTCCCCTGTATGACACTCATGCGCGCCACGGAGGGCGCTTCGTGCCGTTCGCGGGCTGGGAGATGCCCGTGCGATACGACAGCATCATCCGGGAGGCGGAGGCGGTCCGCACCAGTGCCGGGCTGTTCGACGTATCGCACATGGGGCGCGTCGAGTTCGAGGGCGCGGGAGCGGCCTCGCTTCTGGATTCCGTCCTGAGCGTGAATGTCCAGGGTATGCGAACCGGGCGGGCGCACTACAACGTCATCTGCGACCAGAGCGGCGGGATAATAGACGACTGCATCGTTTACAGGCTTGGCGATCAGAAATTTCTGCTGATCCCGAACGCCTCGAACACGGACGCCGTTCTGGAGTGGATCGAGAGCCACAGGCCGGACAACGAAGAGACTTCGATCACCAACGTCACAGCGGACATAGCGATGATAGCCTGCCAGGGGCCGAAGGCGCGCGACATGGTGGCAAGCCTCGCCGAGTCAGACATTTCGAGGATACGCCCCTTCCGGGCGCGGACGGCGACCGTGAGCGGGGTCGAGACCTTCCTGGCGCGCACCGGTTACACCGGCGAGGACGGCTTCGAGATCATGGTCCCGAGCGAGTCGGCGGCGGATATGTGGGAGTCGCTGATGGAACTGGGCGCGGCAGCCTGCGGACTTGGAGCGAGGGACGTACTCAGGCTGGAGGCCGGGCTGCTGCTTCACGGCAACGACATGGATACTTCGGTCAACCCGTATGAGGCGGCGCTGGACAGGTTCGTTGATCCCGACAGGGAGGGGTACGTGGCGGGGGAGGCGCTGAGGGCCATCAGGGACGAGGGCGTATCGCGCAAGATCGCCGCATTCGAGATGACGGAGAGGGGTATAGCGCGCCCCGGATACTCTATAATGGACGACGAAAATCACATCGGAAGCGTTACGTCCGGCGGCCCGTCGCCCACGCTTGACACTAACATAGGCTTGGGCTATGTTCCTATCGCTTATTCAGAGCCGGGGACCCGGATTAGCGTAGAGATACGGGGCCGTCCGGTCGAAGCGGAAATCAGAACACTTCCCTTCTATCGCAGGAGCAGGAGCGCATGAACCCTGAAGGACTCAAATACTCGGAAGAGCACGAATGGCTCAGGATCGAGGGCGGCACCGCCGTAATAGGCATTACGCACTTCGCCCAGGACAGTCTCGGCGACGTAGTGTTCGTAGAACTGCCGGAAGTCGGTTCGGACGTGGAACAGTTCGAGAAGATGGGCGAGATAGAGTCGGTGAAAGCGGTCTCCGATCTGTACTGCCCGGTCGGCGGAAGGGTAGTGGAGGTGAACGACTCTTTGAACGACAGCCCAGAGCTTGTGAACGACAGCCCCTACGAGGAGGGCTGGATGATAAAGGTGGAAGTTTCGGACAGTTCCGAAATAGACAGGCTGATGAGCGCGTCGGAGTACGGGGCGCTGGTCGAAGCGGAGAGCTAGTACCGATTCCAGTTGGTTTTGGCATATTCGAGCCTACCCCCCGCCCCTGGATTCCCGTTTTCACGGGAATGACGATTAGCTGTCGAAGTATGGCATATTTATATGGTTATGATACTAGGATAAAAAGATGCCCCCAGAATTCCGGTCTCCCTATGTCCCGAACACAGACCCCGACAGGCGCAGTATGCTGGACGCCATCGGCGTGGATTCGGTGGCGGAGTTGTTCGACGACATACCCGAAAACTACCTGAACTCGGACCTGGACATACCGTCGGCGCGAGACGAGCTGGAGCTCGGTCGCTACGCCCGCGAACTTGCGGCGATGAACCGCGTTCCGGGCGACTACGCCTGCTTCCTGGGAGCGGGGTCGTACAGGCATCACATCCCAGCGGTAGTGCGGCAGATAACGAGTCGCAGCGAGTACATGACCGCATACACCCCGTACCAACCGGAGGTGTCACAGGGGACGCTCCAGACGGCGTTCGAGTTCCAGACGCTGGTATCGCAGCTAACGGGGATGGACGTGGCGAATCTTGGGATGTACGACGGCTCCACCTCTTTGGCGGAGGCCGCGCTCATGGCGGCCAGGGTCACCAGGCGCGACCGTGTGGCGATCCTGGACTCGGTGTCTCCCCTGTATCGTGAAGTATTGGATACCTATACGCAGGCGCCAGGGCTGGGGATAGACGTGGTTTCCCCCTCCGACACCGATATAGGCGAGCCCGCGTGCCTGATAGTCCAGCAGCCCAACTTCTTCGGATACATGGAGGACATGGATCGGCTGGCTGAACTGGCGCACTCGAAAGGCGCGCTGCTGATAGTGAGCGCGGATCCGGTATCGCTCGGAATGTTCAGGGCGCCGGGAGACTACGGCGCGGACATAGTGGTGGGAGAGGGGCAGGCGCTGGGAGTGCCGCCGACGTTCGGTGGGCCTTATGTCGGACTATTCGCCTGCAAGCAGTCCTACATACGGCAGATGCCGGGCCGGATAGTAGGCAAGACGGTGGACACGCGCGGCAGGGAAGCCTACGTGCTCACGCTCCAGACGCGAGAGCAGCACATCAGGCGAGAGCGCGCCACGTCCAATATATGCACGGCGGTCGCGCTGATAGCGCTCATGTCCACGGTTTACATGGCATCGTTCGGCAAGCACGGACTGAGGCATATCGCGGAGCTCTGCTACCATAAGTCGCACTACGCCGCCGATCTTATATCCGAGATACCGGGATATTCGCTGCCGGTGGAGGGTACGTTCTTCCAGGAATTCGTCGTGGAGTGCCCCGCTCCGCCGTCGGAGATTAACAGCAAGCTGCTGGAGCACAAGATCATTGGCGGCCTGGACGTAAGCGAGCACGTTGATAACGGGATGCTGGTCTGCGTTACGGAGATGAACAGCCGGGAGGAGATCGAAAGTCTGGCCTCGGCGCTGGCGGAGGTGAGTGCATAATGACGACCCTGCTCGAAAGATTCGACCTAGACCGCAGAAAGCTGCTTATGGACCGCAGCAGGCCCGGCAGGATGGGCACGACTCTGCCTCCGCTGGACGTGCCGGTCTCGGACCTGCCAGACCAGTCCATGCTGAGGAACTCGCTGGATATGCCGGAGGTGTCGGAGGGAGAGATCGTCCGGTACTTCTCGCAGATCAGCCAGTTCAATTTCTCCATTGACCACAACTTCTACCCTCTGGGCAGTTGTACGATGAAGTACAACCCCAAGCTGAACGACGAGATAGCGTCGCTGCCCGGCTTCGCGCAGATACATCCGATGCAGACGGCGGAGACGTCGCAGGGTGCGATAAAATTGCTCTGGGAACTCCAGGAGTGGCTGAATGAGATAACCGGAATGCCGGGCTGCTCGCTCGCCCCGATGGCGGGAGCGGACGGCGAACTGGCTGGTATGCTGATGGCGCGCGCCTACCTGCTGGACAGGGGCGAGACTCAGCGCAAGAACGTGCTGATACCCGACTCGGCGCACGGCACCAACCCGGCGTCGGCGGCGATGGCGGGGTTCGAGGTGGTGACGCTGCCGTCGGACGCGAACGGCAACACCGACCTGGACGCGCTCAGAAGCTCGGTGAACGAGGAACTCGCGGGCCTGATGATAACGCTGCCCAGCACGCTCGGACTGTTCGACACCAACATCCTGGACGTCACCAGGATTGTCAGGGACGCGGGCGGCGTGGTTTACGGGGACGGCGCGAACCTGAATGCCATCGTGGGGCGCGTGAAGTTCGGCGACCTGGGCTTCGACGTGATGCACTCCAACCTGCACAAGACGTTTACCCAGCCGCACGGAGGGGGCGGCCCCGGAGCAGGGCCGGTTATCGCCGGGCCGAGGCTGGTGGACTATCTGCCGACGCCGATAGCGGCGCGCAACGGTGACGGCGAGGATGCGACTTTCTCATTGGAAGCGCCATCGCAGAGCATCGGGAGGATGGGGGCGTTCCACGGCAACTTCGGCGCGCTGGTCAGGGCATGGTCGTACATCTCGACGCTGGGCAAAGAGGGCATCCCGCAGATAAGCGAGGACGCGGTAATCAACGCGAACTACATCCTCAGCCAGTTGCGCGGGATCTATGACCTGCCATACGACCGGACCTGTATGCATGAGGTGGTGTTCTCGGCGACCAACCTGAAACGGCAGAACGGGGTGCGCGCGCTGGACGTGGCGAAGCGGCTGATTGATTACGGCATACACCCGCCCACGATGTACTTCCCGCTCATAGTGGACGAGGCGCTCATGGTCGAGCCGACTGAGACCGAGTCGAAAGAGACGCTGGACTACTTCATAGAGGTAATGAAGGCGATAGCGCAAGAGGCGGCGGACGATCCCGACCTGCTGCACGACGCGCCGCATAACACGCCCAACACACGGCTCGACGAGGCGCGCGCCGCCCGTAGGCCCGTGCTGAAATGGACACCGGAATAGCAATAGAGATCACACTTATGGAGAGAAGAATATGTCAGAAGTAGGCCAGATGGCCCCGGACTTTACGCTTCCGGCTCATAACGGCGAACCGATAACGCTCAGCGACTTCAGGGGAGAGAAGAACGTCATCCTGTCGTTCCACATCTTCTCCTTCACAGGGGGTTGAACGCACCAGGTCTCCTCGATGCGTATTCATAACGCATCGTTCGAGGAGGCTGGCGCCCAGGTACTGGGCATAAGCTGCGACTCCCGTCCGACCCAGGTGGCTTTCGCCTCCTCACTCGGCTCGATACCCTATCCGCTGCTGGCGGACTACTGGCCGCACGGCGCGGTGTGCGAGAGTCTGGGAATTCTGAACGAGAATCTGGGAGCGCCCTTCAGGGCTATCGTCATCATAGACAAGGAGGGTGTGATCAGGTTCAAGCAGACCTACGCCGCCGCCGGGGACGTTGACCCGCGCAACATCCTGGCCGAGGTGCAGAAGCTCTCTTAGCGAGGACGAAAGACGATAGCGCCGGTCATTGTCAGATACGGCGTAGCCACTCTAGTGAAATCACGACCCACACTCATTCGAGCGTGGGTCTGGCATTCCTGCGAAACGGGGGTTGGATAGAATTTGGAGTTGAACAGACGAGGCCCGTTCAGAGAGGGCGAGTATATCCAGCTATTGGACCGGCGTGGTCGGAGCTACCTGGTCCATGTCACGGATCGCAATCTGTTCGAGTCGCACCTGGGCAACTACCCCGTCGCGGACCTGATAGGCCAGGATGAGGGTGCCTGGATAACCACCAACAAGGGCCACAGGCTGATGGCGGTCAGGCCGACGTTGTCCGACCTGACGCTGCGGATGCCGCGCCTCGCTACGGTCATGTACCCGAAGGACCTCGGGGCAATGTTGTTCTACGCAGACATCTTTCCGGGCGCGAGGGTGCTGGAGGCGGGAACCGGGTCGGGCGCGCTCACGATGACGCTGCTGCGGGCGGTTGGTGACAGCGGGCGCGTCTTCAGCTATGACCTGCGGCAGGACATGATAGAGCAGGCAGAGGCCAACGTAGCGCGCTATTTCGATAGCTGGGACAATCTTGAGATCAAGATAGGCGACGTTTACGAGGGCATCGAGGAGGACGATCTGGACAGGGTGATCCTGGACCTGCCCGAACCCTGGCACGTAGTTCCGCACGCATCGGAAGCCCTGGTTCCGGGCGGGCTGTTCTTCGGGTTCGTGCCGACTGTGCCGCAGGTTGACGAGCTGGTGAAGACGCTCCGCTCCCAGCGCACGTTCGGCATGATAGAGACGATGGAGATAATGATGCGGCAGTGGAACGTGAGCGGGCGGAGCGTGAGGCCGTCGCACCGGATGGTGGGGCACACGGGGTTCATCGTCATTGGGCGGAGAACGTCGCCGCGCCAGGCAGCCGAATAGAGATAACTTCTTGCGCCAGTCTCTTAACTGGTTGCGGTGGGTTCGGGTTCTCTGGAACCTGCCCGTGTTGGGAATCCCAGTACGGCGCCTTGTATCACGCCAACGTCTTGAATCAGTTGGCTTATCTTGTCATCGGTCCTATCCATGCGGTGGTTCAGGTCTGACTTGGCGGTTTCCACAGACTGAGCGACGGCGGCTATATCGCCACGCAACTGTTCTTCCGTGGCTACGGCTTCGGTACGGAGTTTGGACTTGGCGGTCTCCACTGATTGGGCGACGGCGGTAATCTTGCCGCTCAGCCACTCGAATGCTCAAATTTCTAAGATCTGCACACAGACGGTCTGTCGATTCTCTCATTTCTTTGCTCAACCGATTCTCCATGGCTTTTAGCCGCCTGCTCAGCAGGTAGTGGACCACCAAGAGCAGGGTGGATAGTGGGATTACGGTTGCCAAACTCTGTATCACAACTTCATTCACGGACTACTCCCATTCTCTACATATCATAGTTTGATAGGCTCGATTTGACAATCGCCTCATAGACGGCCTGAGACAATTTCAGAAGTGGAATTGCGGCAGTCGCGGGGCCTACCCCTACCCCTGGATTCCCGCCTTCGCGGGAATGACGATTTGGTACCATGACAGCCTTTTGAAATCATCTCAGATGGCTTGGTAGATCGAACCCCGTTTCGCCATATCCGTGTCCGGTGAGTGGCGCGCTGTACAGATGATTGGCGGTCATTAGCGGCGCGCGCAGTCCTGCGAGGTGTGTGGGACTGGGCAGGAGATCGGATGAGCGTGTGATTCCGCTGTTCTTTTCCTGGGCGAGGACACGGAATTTGCCGAGTCCGTCGGGCTTTGTGAGTTCGGTCATGGCTCTGAGGTTCGCGGTCTTTACCGGATGCGCGAGGTCGCTTTCTCTGATGGAGGAGAGCATGGCGTCGAAGCCTAGTGACTTCA
Organism: Dehalococcoidia bacterium; assembly: GCA_034420555.1. GTDB lineage: Bacteria > Chloroflexota > Dehalococcoidia > Lucifugimonadales > UBA1123 > VXRN01. The sequence continues at coordinate 6,905 of DAOULF010000132.1, read as the reverse complement.
GGAACTCGGCCTGGGTGGTCAGGAACACGGGTCTGAGACCGGCATCCAGGCCATCGGAGATGAGCGCGGAGAAGTCCACGTGGGCGGTCATGTCCTGCCGGCCTACGCGCTGGAAGGGGCTGCTGCCGTCAACGTGTTTGTAGTAGGTCTGGAATGTGCCGCGAGCGCGGGCGTCGGAGTAGAGTTCGTCGGCCTCGTAGCCGTAGTCAATCGTCAGGACGTAGCCGCAATCGAGAGCAGCCGCCGCGTCGTTCATCCAGTCGCCGAGGCCGAGGTTCACCTCGCCACGAAAGCCGTCGGGGAGTTTGCGCGGAAGTGTAGAAAGACGCTCGGCAATACGGGCGGTGGACGGCGGACCGAATTCTTCGCGGAAGTTGCCGTCGGCGTCAATGGACACATACATTTCCTCGACTTGCCTGCCCGCGATTCGGAACCTGTGTACAGGGAAGGCGTCGAATAGCTCGTTGGACAGGATGCAGCCGACGACTCCGTCCAGCGGAATGCCGGAGGCCCGCAGACGTGAGGGGCGGGAGTCTAAACCGGGTGGCACGGCACGGGTTGAGCGGTCGGTCTCTACATAGCGCAACGCTCGCGCGAATTCGTCCATGTGGGTGTCGGCGAACGACAGGATGTCCGATCCGAGACGCCCGTCGCGGGCTCCGGGTTCCACGACCCAGAAGGGCGACGGTCTGCCAAGAGTGTCCCACATGACTCGCAGTTGCACGGCGACGAGCGCGCCGAACACCGGATGGAGGACAGGACTGGTGAAGTAGTCTCCACGCGCGCCGATACGTGAATCTTCGGAGTAGTACCCTTCGGGGTGGTAGAGGGCGAGTTCCATGAACTCAGCGAAGGTGATCGCGGCGTGTTGCGCGATTCGGCTTCGGATTTCGCGCTCGGCTCCGCTCATTTTGGAGGTCTCCGAGGGGCTGCCGAGTTGTCTGGACGCTTTCACGGAGAATCCTCAAAAGGTAAGGGGGCGTCACGCTGAGTGACACCCCCTCTGAAAAGGCTTGTTAGTCGGATCCCCTCGTCGGGGTATTCACTGGTTGGCGGAGTTGGCCTTGTTTCTCTGGGCGGCCGCGGCCGCGGCTCGTCGCCTGCCGCCGTCTCTGTCCCACCCTGAGCCCTGTATAGAGTTCTTGAACTCCTGTTCAAGGCCGCAGATCTTGCAGGTCCCCATGCTCGTCGGCCCGTTGGGTCGTCCGATTATCCAGTGGTGAACACAGTCCGAGTCGGTTACTACTGTCTCTTCGTTCAATTACGAACCTTCTTCCGTTCGCGTTGATAGCACACTGGCGATCTATGGCTGAATAATGTAGTTGAGGTTTCACCCTCACCCTAGCCCTCTCCCATCAAGGGAGAGGGGATTTTTACATCCAACTGGCGTGCGATCAGCGCGAACCTTCTTCCGTTTACATTGTCGGGTTAGCCTCTGTCTTCGATTGGCACGTACTCGACATCCATCGGCCCGGTGTAGAGAAGCCTGGGGCGCAGCAGGATGTTGTTTTCGAACTGTTCGACGACCTGGGCGGTCCAGCCCGGCACACGTCCCATCGCGAAGATGGATATGAACAGGTCGTCGGGAATGTCCAGCAGGTAGTATATGGCGCCCGAGAAGAAATCTACGTTCTGGTAGATTCCTCGGCGGCGATAGGGCTCCATCACCTCGATGACGGACTGGAGTATCTGGAACCACTTGGGTTCGCCCTTGCGCTCACCCAGTTCTCTCGCGTCTTCCTGGAGGTGTACGGATCTCGGGTCGAGGGCCTTGTAAACCCTGTGTCCGAAGCCCATTATCCTGCCGCCCGACTGGAGTCTCTCGCGGACGTAGGTCTCGGCGTTTTCCTCTTCGCCGATTTCCTGGGTCATCTTCATGACCTCTTCGGCGGCCCCGCCGTGCGAGGGGCCCTTCAGGACGCCGATTCCGGTCGTTATGGCGCAGTGGAGATCGGCCTGGGTGGAGGCTGTTACGCGCGCGCCGAAGGCGGAGGCGTTGATGCCGTGCTCGGCGTGGAGAACGAAGTCCTTGTCTATGAGGGCGGCATCCTCTTCCGCTGGCCTTTCACCAAAAAGCATATAGAGAAAGTTGGCCGCGTGGCCGAGTTCGGGGTCGGGGTCGAGCGCTTCTTTGCCGTCCCTGATGCGGGCGTGGGCCGCGACGATAGTGGGGGCCTGGGCGGTGAGCCGGACGCCCTTGCGCAGGGTGGCTTCGGTGGAGTTGTCTTCGGTATCGGGATCATACGCGGAAAGGGCTGATACTGCCGTTCTGAGTACGTCCATGGGGTGGGAGTTGCGGGTCAGCCTGATGATGTCGAGGATCTCGGCCGGCAGCGAGCGGGAGTTTTTGAGTTCGACGTCGAAGGCGTCCAGTTCGGCCTGTGTGGGCAGGTGCCCGTACATTACGAGAAATGCCGTTTCCTCGAACGAGGAATTCTGGGCGAGGTCGTCTATGTTGTATCCACGATACAGCAGCTTCCCCACATCTCCGTCAATGAAGCTGGACGTCGTCCTGTCTATGTACACTTCCCGAAGGCCGCGGTGAAGCCGCTCCTTCCTTTCCGTCATATTATCCTCCCAGACCATGCGCAGCGTCGTGAAAAGGCTGATTTAGGTCAGACCCAGGCTGCTTTACAGCGTTGAAAACGATTGTTGCGGGACTCAAAAATCACATGATGAAACTCTATCCCACAAAGCAGAATTTTAGCATCAGGTCAATATAAAATCAAATTCATGGAAGCTATAAGGAAGCATCATGAAAGTGGGGGGAGCGGCGCATCCGGTTCTATCCACGAAGGGCACGAAGTGGCACAAAGTATTAGACAATCAGAAAATTTGATGCTTCCAAGCCATGAAGACGGGTCGCGCCTAATAGAGGTGCGGCGTGTTTTGACAGTGTATGACGGTTGGGCTAGGCTTGGGCCGATTCTATTCAGCGAGGACATGATATGGAATATGTGAGGCTTGGCCGGAGCGGTTTGAAAGTGTCGCGGGTGTGCGTTGGGACGAATATGTTCGGCGCGGGGTACGTGGAGGACGAGCGGGCGGTGTCGGTGATCGAGGCGGCGTATGACGCGGGGATCAACTTCGTGGATACGGCGGACGCCTATAATTCGGGGCACTCGGAAGTAGTGGTCGGGAGGGCGGTGCGGAGTCACCGGCACGATTTCGTGGTGGCTACGAAGGGGTTCATCGCCACTGGACCGGGGCCTAACGACGTGGGGCTCTCTCGCAAGCACCTGGTGGACGCGGTGGAGGGCAGTCTGAGGCGACTGGGGACGGACTATATTGACCTGTACCAGGTCCACTATTTCGACCCGGACACTCCGCTGGAGGAGAGTCTGAGGACTCTGGACGATATGATCCGGCAGGGGAAGATTCGCTATATCGGATGCTCGAATTTCGCGGCGTGGCAGCTTGTGAGGGCACTGTGGGTGAGCGACAAGAATGGGTTGGAGCGATTCGAGTCGGTGCAGCCTGAGTACAACCTGGGCAAGCGGGACATCGAGGTGGAACTGTTCGAGGCGTGCTCGGACCAGGGAGTGGGAATCATACCGTACCAGGTATTCATGGGGGGAGTGCTGACCGGGCGATACTCACCGGACTCCGCGCCGCCGGGGGACAGTCACATGGCGTCGCGCCACGCTCAGAGGGCGAAGGACACTTATTGGAACGACCGTACCTTCGGGATGGTGGAGACGCTGAAAACGACAGCGGCGGAACTGGAAATCAGCGTGCCTCAACTACTCATAGCGTGGACGCTGTCGAGGCCGCAGATAACGTCGGCGATCGTAGGGGCGTCGAGGCCGGAGCAGGCGGCGGCCAACGCGGAGGCGGTGTCGGTGAGGCTGCCGGACGAGGTGGTGGAGAGGCTGGATGGGGTTTAGGGTAAAGTAAAGATGTACTCTGGCGGGAGAAGGTTGCGAAATGTTAGGGCGCGCCGCGCCATAAGAGCATTTCACCGGCTTGGATATGAGACCGCGCGAGTTCAAGGAAGCCACCATATACTCAAGCATCCCAACCCCAATAGAGGTATGGTGGTGTTGCCGTTTCATCGGGGAACCGTGAAAGTGGGTATCCTACTGGACGCTATCGAAAAGGCAGATATAACCGTGGAAGAATTTGAAAGACTACTGTGAGGTCGTATCATGCAGTACTCGGTTGTGGTTCACAATGCGGAGGAAGGTGGGTTCTGGGTGGATGTTCCGGCGCTGCCGGGGTGTTATTCTCAGGGTGAGTCGGTCGATGAGTCCTTACAGAATGTGACGGAGGCGATTGAGTTGTACCTAGAGGTTCTGAGGGACGAGGGACGGGAGGCGCCTGTGGATTCTGAGGTGGTGTATAGGGTGGATGTGTCGGGGTAGGAAGTGCAAAGCTAGTATAATAGCGGGTAACGCATTTGGAGGAGATTATGCTGGCTGGGACTTCGATGCAGGAATCTATCACGGTCATCCACACGGACGAACAGGGCTTTTCGGATTATGCCGTTACACTCACGTGTACATACGTTCAAGAATCGGGGCAATGGGTAGGGGTTTGTGAAGAGTTGGGGACTTCGACTTTCTCGGACAAGTTGGAGGATACGCAAGCGGAGTTGCGGGAGGCGCTGGAGCTTCAGTTGAACGAGGTGGAGGGTCTTGGCTATGTGCGGGAATACTTGGCTTCGAGGGGTCTAATTCACGGGAGATGAGGAGCGACCGTGCCGACTGAGATTAAGCTGTGGCAGATAGAGGACGATACGCCGAAGCCAGTCTCTCAGGACAAGCTGGACCTGGAATCCCGTCTTGAGGACTGGATTCGGGACGATATTGGACTGGTGAACGATGACCTGCTGGTGATCGGCCAGCAGGTGCCAACGGACCACACGGGGGAGCTTGATCTGCTTGCGATGGATTCGGACGCGAATCTGGTCATCCTGGAACTCAAGAGGGACAGGACGCCGCGCGACATAGTGGCGCAGATTTTGGATTATGCCTCTTACGTTCAGAATCTGGGGCTTTCAGAGATTCAGGAGATTGCGGCGGGCGCGGATTTCCTGAGAAGGAAGGACTTGGAAGAGGCGTTCAGCGAGAAGTTTGGCTATGATCTGCCGGAGTTCGTGAACCAGGCGCATCGTATGTATATCGTCGCGTCGTCTCTCGATTCGGCGACCGAGAGAATCGTGGGATACCTATCTGAGACGCATGGGGTGGATATCAATGTAGCTACGTTTGCGTATTTCAATGTACGCGGTCAGGAGATGGTAGGGCGCTCGATGCTTCTGGAGGAAGCGGCTGTTCAAACACGAGCGGAAACAAGAAGAACCTCGAAGCGCAGAGTCAATCTTACTCAGGCCGAGCTCCGTGAGATCGCAGTGAAAAACGAAGTAGCGGGACTCTGGGATAAGGCTTACGATGGATTTCTTCCAATATCCCAAGGAAGATCTCGCAGTCTATCTACTCTGTCCTTTCAAATAAGAATCACCGGAGGTAATCTAAGAACGTTCCTTTCAATGATTCCCGAATGGAGTTCTGATGAGAATGGTCTTGTTCTCAGGGTTCGCGATCAATTTATCGCCGAACATTTCAACATTTCCCTAGATGATATACAGGGTGTATGTGGAGACGAGGTGGAGGACTTTCCAGATGTGTGGGGCGGCGAGCGCTTCTTCGACACAGACCGACTTGATAGGCTCATAGGACTTCTCAAGCAGAACGCGCCCCAAGCCTGATCCATAGGAGAGAACGAACTCGTATGCAGACGCCACGAATTGACGAACTGCTTCTCCTAATGGACCGCGCTTTCGCGGACAGCGAACATTCGCTTCTCAAGAATCTGGCGAGCGTACATGGGAATTCGTGGTCTCAAATCCCACAAGGCGGTAAACGCTCTATCCAGAACATCGTGGCTCATGTGGGTATGTTCAAGTTCATGTACGCGAACCACGGCTTCGATACGGGGGACCTGGACTACGGGGAGCCGCCCGCTACGCCGGCACCCGAACGGTTGGCGTCGGTGGAGGCGGCGATGGAGTATCTGCAGGAGGGGCATGAGTATCTGACGGGCCTCATACGGGAGCTTGGGGATGATTCGGAGTTGGAGGCGTCTAGGAAGACGCACTGGGGAGGTCTGGTTCCGACGCGGCATATCATCGTTACGATGATAGAGCATGACTTGTATCACGCGGGGGAGGTAAACAGGACGCGGGCGCTATTGCAGAATGATGACGGCTGGTTTGTGCCGGAGTAGAGGCGGCGTTGACTGGAATGGGCTACGCTGATAATCTCGGATTGTTGGCGAGGAATTTGTGACCCTCACCCTAGCCCTCTCCCTCAAGGGAGAGGGGATTCTCGCGCCGCAAATTCAGCAAGTTCAATATAGATACAGGGGGAAAAGAGTATGTGGAATCAGTTCAATACGGCGGATTATGAGGGGCAGATAGCGGAGACGGTGACTATCAGCGGGTATAACGGGGACAGGGTCAATGCCTATATGGCGCGTCCACTGGGCGCAGGGCCGTACCCGTCCATAGTGCTGATACATCACTTGCCGGGCTGGGACGAGCTTTATCGTGAGTTCGCGCGGCGGTTCGCTCATCATGGATACGTCGTCTGCTCGCCGGACCTGTTCGCGAGGTTCGGCCAAGGCACGCCTGACGACATCGCGTCGGCGGCTCGCGGACAGGGCGGCGTCTCCGACGACAGCGTTCTGGCGGACGCGGAGGGAGCGGCGGCGTTCCTGAATTCGCTGCCGTACACGAACGGCAAGGTCGGAATCATCGGAAGCTGCTCAGGCGGGCGACATTCGTACATGGTGGCCTGCCGCTCGAACGCGTTCGACGCGGTGGTGGACCTGTGGGGCGGTCGCGTGTCAATGGCTCCCGACACGCTCACCCCTCAGCAGCCGGTCGCTCCGATAGACCTGAC
>DAOULF010000131.1:0-10185 GCA_034420555.1 Dehalococcoidia bacterium | reverse complement strand
GGGCCGCGCCAGATGATCGCCTCCTCCTCGTCCTGCTGGAAGAAGCCCATGGACATGACCTTCACCCCGAAGCGTTCAGGCGGGATCATCTTGCGGTCCTCGCCGACGAGAGGGGCTTCCGCGACCTTCATGGCGCGAATCACGTTCGGACAGTCTATGTCCACGTCCAGCACGCCGACCTTCGCGCCGTTGTTCGCCAGCGTCGCCGCCAGATTCACAGCCACGGTCGTCTTGCCGACGCCGCCCTTGCCGCTATACACGCCCACCTTGTGCTTGATGCGCGACAGGGACTCGGATATGGCGCGCTTCTGCTCGAACTGGCGGCGCATCGCCTCGACTCTGGCCCTTGCCTGAGCCTGTTGATTGGGGTCCATCTGCTGGGTCATCGTAATCTCCCGCGCCGTGCCGGAAGGCTAGTCCAGGCCGAGCAGCTTCTTGCCCTCTTCGGTGATCATGTCCGGGGTCCAGGGCGGGTCGAAGGTAAGCTCGACGTTCACGTCCTCGACGCTGTCCATCTCGGCTATGCGCCACTCCGCCTGCTGCGCGATGTACGGCCCCATGCCGCAACCCGCGAAGGTCAGGGTCATGGTGACGTCCACGTTGCCCTGGTCAACCTCTACGCCATAGATGAGGCCGAGATCAACGACGTTGACCGGAATTTCGGGGTCATAGACATCTCTGAGAGCTTCGTAAACTTCGTCGGTGGTGAGCGTCTGTGTGGTCATCGGGTTGCCTCCGGCATACTTCTCGTTCGGTTGGGTCAATTGTAACTACGAGTCTGATTAGTGTCAAAAGCGTCCTACTAGCGCCCGCCGGGGTTATCCGGGACCTCCGGCCTGTCCGCAAGCGCGCGCAGCATGAGTTGTTCGGCGTCGCGGCGGTCGTCGGCGAGGGCGGCGTATATCAGGCTGCCCTTGTTCTTGAGGACGACGTGAGCGTGTTCCGTTTCCAGGTAGCGCGCGTTGGCGCTGCCGAGTTCTATCGTCTCCATTCCGATGCGTCCGGCTATCGTCTTCACCAGGAACGAGAGCGCGAAGCCCGGATAGCCGGTCTGGGCTACTATCACCATCCCGACGTCGTGGAGCGTCAGGAAGCGGAAGTCTATTTCCTGAGAAATGTCTATCGGCACATCGCCGTATATCGCGAAGGCGAGTCTCTGGGCCCCTATGTTCCCGAACGCGATGTCGAGATCGGACAGGTCCACCCCCACGTTGGTCTCGATGTCCTCAATGAGCTTGTCGTCCGGAGAGATCAGGCCCGCGGCTACTGGTGGGTCGCTCTCGGAGGTGGGCAGATTCGTCATCAGCGCCCATGACTGCGGGCTCTTTTCACCAATGGTAATTATCGTGCTGGTGTCCGCCGTGGTCGTGGCCAGTTTGTCTCTGACATTTTGCGCCCACTCGGAACTGCCTCTCACCACATCCACGGTACTGGAGTCGAGCTTACTCCATATCGCGTCCTCCTCCGGGTACTCCTCGTAGAGCTCATGCACCCGCTGAGCGTCTTCTACGCTCACGAATTCCAGCGTCGCGGCTATGTCTCCCCCGGTCGCCGTCAGAATCGTCGCGCTTGAGACCTCCACGCTCTCCGATTTCTCAGGGGGAAGTACGTCCGCGCCGCCGGACGGCAGGAAGCGCCTGACGTCAACCGTGGAGGACGTAGAAGGATTGAAGTAGAGATACCCAACGAAGTCAACGTTGGGTATCAGGTTCGCCTGAGTATCCTCGGGCAGTGTCCCCTGACCTTCACTCACCTCGGACGCGCAGGCGACGCCCAGCAGCGCAATGAGCGCGATTACGAGCGCAAACCCGTATCCTGGCGAGGTCCACCTCCAACCCACACGCAAGACAAGTCCTCCTGCTGTCAAGATGCGATATATCGTATATAGCCATTTTACACGATGTATAGCATTAAATTATACCACCACTTTTCTGAGGTCAGTTATCTGGTCGCGGAGCAGCGCGGCCTTCTCGAACTCCAGCGACTTGGCGGCGGTACGCATCTGCGACTCGAGGTCCTTTATGAGCCTGAGAATGTCGTCCTTGGGCATATCCGACGAGTCCACCGCGTAGCTCTCTCGCGTCTCCGCTATCGCCTTCACACGCTCGGTTATGTCGTGGACGGTCTTCTGGATGCTCTGCGGGGTGATGCCGTTCTCGCGGTTGTAAACCTGCTGGATCTCGCGGCGGCGTTCGGTCTCGTCAATCGCGCGCTTCATCGAGTCGGTTACCCTGTCGGCGTACATGACGACGTGGCCGTCAACGTGGCGCGCCGCGCGCCCTATGGTCTGCACCAGCGAGGTCGTGGAGCGCAGATAGCCCTCCTTGTCCGCGTCCAGTATGGCCACCAAGCTCACTTCGGGAAGATCCAGACCCTCTCTGAGCAGGTTTATGCCCACTATGACGTCATAGACGCCCAGGCGCAGGTCGCGTAGTATCTCGCTTCGCTCCAGCGTGTCTATCTCGGAGTGCAGGTAGTGGGTGCGGATGCCCATCTCACGCAGGAAGTCCGCCAGTTCTTCGGCCATGCGCTTGGTGAGCGTCGTCACGATGCAGCGTTCGCCGCGGTCAACGCGCAGCTTTATCTGGTGCAGCAGGTCGTCAATCTGCCCGTCCGTGGGCTTGACCTCGATGATCGGGTCGGTCAGGCCGGTGGGTCGTATCACCTGCTCAACCATCTGCTGGGAGTGTTCGTACTCGTATGGGCCGGGCGTCGCCGACACATAGACGATCTGGTTTACGGCCTGCTCGAACTCGCCGAAGTTCAGAGGGCGGTTGTCGAGCGCGGACGGCAGGCGGAAGCCGTACTCCACCAGAACTTGCTTGCGAGCGCGGTCGCCATTGTACATGGCGCGTATCTGCGGCAAGGTCATGTGGGACTCGTCTATGAACAGAAGATAGTCCTCCGGGAAGTAGTCCATCAGCGTATATGGAGTGCTGCCCTCGTCACGTCCTCCGAGGTGACGGGAGTAGTTCTCCACGCCGGCGCAGTAGCCGGTCTCCCGCAGCATCTCCACGTCGTACCTGGTGCGCTGTTCGAGACGCTGCGCCTCCAGCAGTTTGCCCTCGCGGTTCAGGATTCGGAGCTGCTCCTGGAGCTCGTCCTCGATGTCCTGGATCGCGGTCTGCATCCTCTCCTGCGAGGTCACGAAGTGCTTGGCCGGGTATATCTGGACCTCGTTGCGGTCGGCCAGTATCTCGCCCGTCAGCGGGTCCATCTCCACGATGCGCTCCACCTCGTCGCCCCAGAACTCGATCCGCACGCCGACCGTCTCGTAGGCGGGCAGTATCTCCATCGTGTCGCCGCGTATCCTGAACCTGCCCCTTGCCAGATCGAAGTCGTTACGCTCGTACTGGATGTCAATGAGCTGGCGCGCGAGCCTGCTCGGACTTCTTATCTCGCCCCGGCGCACGTGCGCCATGAATCCCTGGTACTCCTGTGGGGACCCGAGGCCGAATATGCAGGACACCGACGCGACTATCAGCGTGTCCCGCCGGGTCAGAAGCGCGCGCGTGGCCGCGTGACGGAGCTTGTCCAGTTCTTCGTTGATGTCCGCGTCCTTCTCGATGTAGAGGTCGGTGCGCGGCAGGTAAGCCTCCGGCTGGTAGTAGTCGTAGTAGCTGACGAAGTATTCCACCGCGTTGTTGGGGAAGAACTCCTTGAACTCGGTGGCAAGCTGGGCGGCGAGCGTCTTGTTGTGCGCTATGACCAGCGTCGGACGCTGCAACTCCTGAATCGCGTTCGCCATCGTGAACGTCTTGCCGCTGCCGGTCACTCCCATCAGCGTCTGGTGGATCATCCCGCGATCCATACCGTTCACAAGCTGTTCTACGGCCTGCGGCTGGTCGCCGGTCGGCTGGAAGTCGGAGACTATCTCGAAGTCAGGCAATGTGTGTCCTCCGGGCAGGGAGAATATGCTTACGCGCACCTACAATCATAGCATTTTCCTGCGGAACTTCATCGCGGTTCGGAGTCGGTCATCATAGTCTTTAGCCTTCGGTTTTCAGCGGCCGGTCACGGGCCGGAATGCGATAGTCATATATTATGCTTTATATTGAACAGGTGGGGTTCCAGGTGAGTTTCCAAGTGGAATAGGAGGCGAGTCACCTGCAAAGTGACCTGTCATCACCTGTTGTTAGCTTTGGGCCGGAAATTTTTCGTCGGCGAAATCATTTTTGATAATCTCCTGTTTATGTAAAAGTTGGGGTGTCCGCAGTTCGGCGACCTAATATATTATAGTATTAATGTTCTGCGGGGTGGAAGACGGAGACTATCTCGAGTTCAGGCAATGTGTCCTCTCCTCGTTGCGTCGTATGATATGCTCTATTGTACTATGCGCTATGTTCATTGGTCGTAAAAGGGTGAGATGCGTGACACGGGAGGTTGAAATGACTAGCTTGCCAGAAGAGCATGACCCTGACATCTTGACGGATGAAGCTCAGATTGAGGATGAGGATGAGTTTGAAGAACCTGTTCCGCACCTGAGATATGATATAACGAGTTACGGCATTGACTTTGACGTAGAAGGGCTGGTGCGCCGCCTGAACCGGGACGAGATTCTCATACCGGAATGGCAACGGGCGTATGTATGGTCTCATCGCCAAGCGTCTAGCTTTGTAGAGTCCCTTCTACTCGGGCTTCCTGTGCCGGGTGTGTTCCTCGCCCGGGATTATGATTCTGGAAAATTTTTCGTAATAGATGGCCAGCAGAGGCTGAAGACTCTCCAGTATTTTTATCTGGGGAAGCGACCTGACCTCAGCCCGGAAAGCTCCAGCGTCTTTAAGTTGCGGGGTGTGCAGGATAGATTTTCTGGGCTTACGTATGAGTCACTAGGTCCCAGGGATCAGATTGACCTTGACAACTCCCTGGTCCACGCAACAGTGGTCAGACAGGAATCACCTCCGGATAGCGACACCAGTATGTACCATATGTTTCAACGTCTCAACAGCGGAGGCCGTCCGGTCAATCCCCAGGAAATCAGACGCGCGATTTATCATGGGGCGCTTATGGACAAAATCGAGGCTCTGAATGAATACCCGGACTGGAGAACGATTCTGGGCAAGCCAAACAGACGGCTAAAAGATCAGGAGATGATACTTCGGTTTATGGCTATGTGGCACGATGGAGACCGATACACGGAATCTATGGCCGAATTCCTCAATGTCTTTACTCAGAACAATAGAAATCCCAGCGAATCATGGCTGAATGACACTTCAGATATATTCAAGGGAGTAGTCAGCGCGTTCGCCGAGTCGAAGGGTAGAAAATCCTTCCGACTCGGTGAAGGACGCGCCGCTAATGCGGCTGTATTCGACTCTATGTCTGTTGGACTTGCGAAATGGATAAGTCAGAATGGCGAAGCGTCGCCGGAGTTAGTCATGAACATCCATGATTCTCTCATAAAACGCGAAGAATACCTGCAATCTGTCGAACGGAGAGCATATACTAAGGCGGCCGTCGCTCGAAGGTTACAGTTGGCCGCCGACGCTTTCGCCGATGCGTAATCCAAAGCTGTCGCTTCAGCTACAAAAAATCACTCAGCTACTCAGGCGCACCGACTCTGCAACAAGCGATTTTGATTTGCAGGGACATTGGGGCCGTTACACGTGTATCCTGGTCGCCGGGTTCCTGGAGAACTCCCTTCAGATAATCTACTCTGATTTCGCTTCGCAATCCTCCAGTGAGCAGGTTGCCAGGTATGTGTCCGCTCGATTGCGGGGTGTGAGAAACCCCAACGCCGCCAGATTTGCCCAAGTAGCCGGGCAGTTCAACCCAGGATGGCAAGAAGAGTTGGAAGAGTTCTTGAGCGGTGATGGAGAGATACGGAAAAATGCGATTGATTCTATAATGAGTGTTCGGAATCAGATCGCTCATGGCGGAACTACCGGGATAACCGTTCAGCGTGTTCGGGAGTATTTAGAGCGGAGTGTGGAGGTTATTGAATTCATAGAGGATCAGTGTCTCGGCAATTCCTGAGATACGCTTTGTGGGAGTTGGCTATCAGGATTCTCTGCCCTAGAACCTCTCGGTCTCCAAGAATATGTGGACTTCTGCGAGGCTGCTTTTGGCTCCGGCCTGTTCAGGCTCGATGCTGAAGCCCGTGGACGGCGGGGACGGCGTCTTCGCCGTATAGTTTCTTCAGTATGTCGGCGGACTGGCAGACCCGGCTAATATCGCCTTCGCCAATGACGCCGGAGGCTTCCAATTCACCGCATAAGATGAGACTTGCACCGGCTTCTTCAATCTCTTCTGCGGTAAATCAGAATTTGCAGATCAGGGTACTGCTGAACTCGTTCAGGATAAATTAGGATAGGACGATCTGGTGGTTCTCCACACAGCGCTCAAAGAGGCGTCTGCAAACGCCACGAGTGGTGAAGGCAGAAATGAGGACGTTGGTGTCCAGGACGATTCTCACGATACGCGATCAAAGACGTCCTGCTCAGAATGTACTCCCATCTTCTCCGCCTTGGCGGTCATACGATCCGCTACTACGCGAAACTGGCGTATGGAGATATATCTGTCGAGAGCTTCCAGAATTAGCTCTTGCTCAGATTTTCTTTCCTCGCGCGCCAAGTCTCCCAGACTGGCAACGACCCTATCGGGTAGAGTGACTTCGATTTCTTTTGACACAACTCAAACCTCACGATGGGACTTCAATATTGAGATTAGCATGATCCCCCTGGTGTATCAATCGTGTGTTGACCGTCTATCGAAGCCCCTCATATAATCCCTCCATCAACCCATTCCACGGAGAAGCGTCCTATGGCAGAGATCAGCCTCAGCCCGTCGGCCATCATCGAGCAGTTCAAGAAGAATGACGTGACTCATATCGTCTGGCTGCCGGACACCGAGACCAACTTCATGTACAACCAGATAATCTCGGACGACGACCTGAGCCTCGTGCCCATCTGCCGCGAGGGTGAGTCTATGCCCATTGCCGCCGGCCTGTGGATAGGCGGCAAGAAGCCCGTCGTGCTGATCCAGAACACCGGCATGTTCGAGGCGGGCGACTCCATACGAGGCATGGGTCTGGACCTCGGCATTCCGATGGTCATGGTCGTGGGATACAGGGGCTGGATGGGCGAAGACGGCAAGATGACCGACTCCGCAGGCGTCTTCACAGAGCCGATTCTGGACGCATGGGGCATCAGGCACTACATGGTGGAGACGGACGACGACGTTGGGCGAATCTCGGAGGCGTTCGAGGATGCTGAGGATAACCAGACGCTGGTCGCGTGTCTGCTGGGCGCTGAGTACGGGGACTAGTGCCATTTCCATGTGTTTCTGGCGTATAGCCAGCCAGCCCCCACCCCTGGATTCCCGCTTTCGCGGGAATGACGGTAGTTGTGCAAAGGTCTCCGAAAGCGGGAATGACGGTTAGTGGTTGGAGTATGTCATCTTCATACGGATGTAGCACCAGGAACTAAGAATTGTCAATTCTTAATTGCCGAAGTTGGATTCCATGTCCAGTACCTTGTCGAGGCGACGCTGGAACCGTTCCTCGGGTACGAACTCCGCTGACAGGAAGGCGTCCGCCAACTCGCGCGCAACCTCTATTCCGACTATTCGGGCTCCCATGCAGAGCACGTTCATGTCGTCATGCTCGACGCCCTGGTGGGCCGAGTAAGTGTCGTGGCAGACGCTCGCCCGCACTCCCTTCACCTTGTTGGCCGCGACCGACGCCCCCACTCCGCTGCCGCAGATCATGATGCCGCGCGCCGCATCGCCCGAGGTCACCGACTCTGCCACCGACTTGGTGAAGTCCGGGAAGTCGTCCGCCGGGTCGAGTTCGTGAGCGCCCACGTCCACTATCTCATGTCCCAGGGACTCGACATATCCCTTCAACTCTTCCTTCAGAGGATATCCCCCGTGGTCCGCTCCTATGACTACACGCATGTCTGTCCCTTTCGATAAGTCCTGCGCCGCGCGACGCTCCCAGTGTAGAAACTGAATCGCGCCAACGTCAACCGGCGTGTGTTCCCAATTACCATTCCCGCTACACAACCTATCCCTGATCATGCTATAATACGAACATACAAACTAGCAAACGGCAGTCAAAAATCATAAACCACAGATTATATTATGAAAAATCGGACGCGAAAAATTTTCGGCCCCAAAGCTAACGCTGGGAAAACGCTGGGCGCCGCTGGTCAAAGACCTGCCCAGTTCGACTACTGTACACCCCCAGCGGCCTACCCAGCTCAAGCCCAGCGCATTATAAATCCAACATTATGAAAACCTGGCCACACCCGCCATTCGACACGATCCGCCCGCGCTGAACGCCAACCACCGGATACCGATAATTGACAGACCCAGGATACGAAGCGCCGCTCACGATGATACAATCACCCCGTATCAAAGAAAGGGGATTTGGACTTGCCAGTAACCAAGCTCGATATTACCAGCGTCACACCATTCGCGGGTGGACAGTCGTTCGGCGAAGTGGGCGCCTACAACCATCTGAAGGGGACTGCCCACTTCTCGGTTGACCCGCTTCATCCCAACAACACCGCTATCACGGATATAGAGCTCGCCCCGCGCGACTCGGAGGGCCGCGTCCACTTCTCGGCGGACTTCGAGATGCTCCAGCCCGCCGACCCGGAACGTGGAAGGGGCAGCATCATCTTCGACGTGGTGAACCGCGGGCGCAAGACGATCCTGGGCTTCAACAGTTCGCCGCGCGTGATGGACCCGGGCGCGCCTCTGCATCCGGGCAACGGTTTCCTGATGCGCGAGGGATACACCGTCGTCTTTTGTGGCTGGCAGTCCGACGTACCGTCGGACGACCCTGACCGAATAAGCCTGTACGCCCCGCAGGCGCTGAACCCGGACGGCAGCGGGCTCACCGGACGTATGCTGTGCCAGTTCCAGTGCAACGAGCCGACGAACGTGTTCCTGCTCGCGGACAGGATCCACGATCCGCATCCGCCGACCGACCCGCGCGAACCGGGCGCGACGCTCACGGTGCGCGATCATCCGAACGGCCCTGCTACTGAGATAACCAGGGACCAGTTCCAGTTCGTCCGCGTGGAGGACGAGCAGGTAGAGCCGGACCTAAATCACGTCTATCTCAGGAGCGGGTTCGAGCCGGGCCGCATCTACCAGCTTGTCTATACGACCACGGGTACAGATGTCGTCGGGGTGGGAATGGCGTCGGTGCGAGACATCGTGTCCTTCCTGAAGTACGAGTCCGAGGAGGACGGCAACCCCTGCGCGGGCACGATAGACTACGCTCACGCATTCGGCGCGTCCCAGAGCGGCCGCTTCCTCAGGACCTATATCTACTACGGGATGAACAACGACGAGAAGGGGCGCATCGCGCTCGACGGCATCATCCCGCACATCGCGGGCGGAATGCGCGGCGAGTTCAATCTCCGCTTCGGGCAGCCCTCCAAGGACGTGTGCTACATCATCCCCGAACTGTTCCCCTTCTCCGACATCGAGATGACCGATCCGGTTACCGGCGCAAGCGGCTCTCTGACCGCGCGATTGGAAGAGAGCGGAAATATGCCGAAGATAATGTTCACCAACACGTCCGCCGAGTACTGGCGTGGCGACGCCGCGCTTATACACACGGACTTTTCCGCGATGACCGACGCCGACGAATCCGAAAATGTCCGCCGCTACCACTTCGCCGGAACTCAGCACGGCACAGGGACGTTCCCGCCCGAGACAATCCGGCAGATGGACGGACTGAAGGGCCAGTTGCCCTACAACGCTGTTGACTACTCGCCATTGCAGAGGGCGCAACTGAACAATCTCGATGCCTGGGTCAGGGGCGACGCGCCCGTGCCCGCGTCCCGTCATCCCAGCCTGGACGACGGCACCGGAGTGGAGTCATACACCCTGCGCGAGAAGTTCGAGCGGATTCCGTCAGTGACATTCCCGCCCGAAGTCACCAGGGCGATGCGCCTGGACTACGGCGACGAGACTCACCTGGGGCGCACCGTAAAGCTGCCCGCGGAGCAGGGCGAGGAGTACCCGGCGATAGTCTCCAACGTTGACGACGATGGGAACGAAGTCGGAGGAATCCGGCTGCCGTCCGTGAGCGTTCCGCTCGCCACCAACACCGGCTGGAACCTGCGACATCCAGACAACGGCAACCCCGACCTGGTAATCGGCATCACAGGCGGACTTGCCGGATGGACGCTGCCATTCCGCAAGTCGAAGGAGGACAGGGAAGCA
>DAOULF010000130.1:0-3232 GCA_034420555.1 Dehalococcoidia bacterium | reverse complement strand
GCGCCCCCGGACATGCAAAACCGGGGGCGTTTGATTTTCAGTAAAATGCAAGTAGGTTGAGAGCGAATTCTGAAAATCAAACGCCCCCGGTTTTGCATGTCCGGGGGCGCGTTGACCTTTATATGTTATGTCGCGTTTACATGGAGGGCCTGACTATACGGCAAGCGCTCCAATCTTCTCGTACTCGCCCTTGACTATTGGCCTCGGATCCACTTCGAGCCAGTCTTCCAGGATTTCGGTATAGACGCTTCGGAAGTCGAGGTTGAAGGCGAGGTCGCCTTCGACCAGCTTGTCAGGGTCGAGGGACGGGTATTCGCTGTAGTTGCCGCCGTTCACGCCGTCGCCGATCATGAAGGCTACGCCACCCGATCCGTGGTCGGTGCCGTTGCCGTTGTCCTTGACGCGCCTTCCGAACTCGGAGAATACGAAGATCAGCACGTCCTCGCTGGCGTCGTGCTCCTTGAGGTCGGTGTAGAGGTCGTAGATGCCGCCGGCAACGTGTCCCCAGAGCGTCTTGTGGAGCGCGACTTCGTTGGTGTGCGTGTCGAAGCTGCCGTGCTGGGTGTAGCAGATGCGGGTGCCGATGTCGGCAGTCAGTACCTGGGCCGTGTCGCGGGCGCGCTGGGCGAAGGGGTTGGAAGCGTACTCGACGTTGGATGAGTACATATCCGGCACGCCGCTCAGGATGTCGGAGCCTTTCAGGGCGTCAAGGCCGGTCTGGCTTAGGAAGTCCATAACGGGGCCGCTTCCGATGGCGTGGGTGTACATATTGCGGAAGGCTTCCAGAGCCTCAGAACGCTGGTCTCCGCCGTTCATGTGGTTGAGAAGGCCGTAGGTGCTGAGGTCGGATACCGACGCAACGGGGGCATTCTTTGCTACGAGCGCCCTGGGCAGCGCGGCGCTGAAGTTGACTGCGGCGACTACGTTGTCGGCGTCGGGGTGCATTTCGCGCACGGCCTGGCCGAGCCAGCCCTCGTCGCCGACCTTCGTGGGTTCGGCGGTGTGCCAGATGTCCATGGAGCGGAAGTGGGACCTGTTGGGCACCGGATAGCCCACGCCGTGGATTATCGCGACCTTGCCGTCATCGTAAAGGTCCTTAATCGGACCCATTGCAGGGTTGAACCCATACTGATCGTCCAGCGGGATCACGTCATCCTGCTCGATGCGGACGTTTGGCCTGTTGTCAATGTATTCCGGGTTGGTGTAAGGCACGACGCAGTTCAGATAGTCGTTGCCCCCGGAAAGCTGCACCACGACCAGTTTTCTGTTCTTAGCTTCACCCATGTCGGTTTACCTCCTTGGTCAGCGTCATCAATTGGCGGCGGTTTATTGTATCGCTACATACTTAATTCGTCTTCCAGCTTGTCAATCAGTTCCCTGCAATGTTCTATTCCATCTCTGACTAACTCATCTTCGAGCCAGTCCTCATAGAAGTTAGAATGCAAGCTGTTAGCGCTATGGAACAGGATTTTAATTCTATCAGGATCCCTAGATTCGTTCGCCAACCGAATGACGATGCGAGACAAGTCCCTGTGTGACCTGTTCCGCCAACTTCGCCGTTTGGCGATGGATTTCAGATAGTGAGCCACCGCTCCCCACGCCTTCTCAGATGCCTGGGGCATGTCGCCCAGTTGAAACTGTTCTTCGGCGTGTTGAATAAAACGGTTACTGATTACGATATGTTCTGCGGCAAGAGTCATGCGGGCGCCTTTTCGTACACCTGGAAGCGGTGGCGGCTGGTCTCGAGTATATAGACTCGTTCCTGGTCGTCGAGCGCGACCCGGACCGGGTCCCAGAAGTAGGGTTCGATTCTGGCCGACACCTCGTTCTGGTCGTCCGTGTCAACCTCGAATACGGGGACGAACTTGGAGCGAGCCTCGAGTTCGTCGGCGTTAGCGTTCAGGTACTCGACCGCCCATTCGCCGAGTATCGCGTCGCCGCGCAGAGACTGGATGAAGTTGCCCTCCGAGTCCAGCTCCTGAACGCGCTGGTTTCCCCAGTCGGCGACGTACATATTGCCGTCGGAGTCAATCGCCAGACCGGACGGACGGTTGAACTGTCCCTCCCCGTCGCCGGACTCGCCGAACTTGGCGACGAACTCGCCGTCCTGCGTGAATTTCTGGATGCGGTCGTTGCGCCAGTCGGCTACGTACAGGAATCCCTCACTGTCCTGGCTGATGCCCCAGGGGAGGTCGAACTCGCCATCTCCGCTGCCAGGGCCGCCCCATTTGTCGAGGAACTGCCCGTCCTTTGTGAATTTCTGAATCCGGTTGTTGCGATGGTCAACCAGCAGCAGGTTGTCGTCAGCATCGAACAGGAGGCCGGATATGCCGTCGAACTCGCCGTCCGCCGTTCCCTGTGTTCCCCACGTCCCGGTCACGTTTCCGTCGCGGTCATAAACTGTGATTCGCTGGAGGAAGTCGTCCGCGAGATAGAGGTTGTCTTCACTGTCGAGCGCGAGGGCCGAAGGCCAGATCATGTTGCCCGCCTGGCTGCCGTAAGCGCCCAGTTGACCGAAGAATTCGTGGTCTATGGTCGCCATCTGAATGCCCACGATGTCCAGGGCGGTAGTATTGCTGCGGCTGGCGACGAAGACGCGTCCGTCGGAGCGGATCACGAAGTCGGTCGGCAGGTGAAAGCCGCGTCCGCCCTGGTCGGCGACGAAGCCGACAGTGGTGACGGGCTTCAGGCTGAAGCTCTTTGTTCTTGTTGCAGTTACCATTGTTTCAGTCCTCAGTCGCTGGCTGCTAATAGTAGGTCTTTGGTCGTGGGTTCCAAGCGGGCGAACTCGAACGCGGGAATGGTGACCTGCCTAGGCTTTTGTTCATCGTCAAACAGCATCGCGCTGGCCTTCTCTATGTCATCAACGCTGAAGGTCAACTCTCCGCAGTTTGCGCACACGGTGACCGGAATGCCATATACTAACACGTGTTTCCCGTTAATCAGATAAGCGTCGTCGAATGTCTCTTTTCGGACAGTGCCCCCCGGGCAGGCGGCTACGGCGCATTTATACATCGCTTCCATTCTGTTACCTTCTTCGTCGTGTGTGATCAATCCATTTATCCGGGTCCGGCTCGTACACAGTGATTACTTTCACAAGGTCTCTGTCTTCCAGAGATACTTGTATGTTGTAAAAGCCCCTCAGATAGGCCAATCTGTGGGGTGGGCGAGAGGGGCGCGTCGTGGGACACTGGGTGAGTCCGGGGCATAACTCTGGACTGCACCGCAAGTA
>DAOULF010000129.1:0-5591 GCA_034420555.1 Dehalococcoidia bacterium | reverse complement strand
GCTCAACCCGTATCCGGCCTTGCGCTTCAGGTCGGCGAGCCGCTCCGGCGTCCAAGCGACCTCCAGGCTCCCTACCCGCCTGGCGCACGGCGCCCCCTCGAGTTCCATTTCGGACCAGAGCCGCACCGTGTATTTGGCGAACGCCGTCATGGTCCTTGACGGGTTGATCTGAAAGACAAGACCGGGCGCGTGGGAAGTCGAGCCGCCCGTTTCGAACAACGGCCCCTGATCCACGACGACGATGTCGCGCCAACCGAGTTTCGTCAGGTGATACGCCACGCTGCAGCCGGCGATGCCAGCGCCGATGATTACCGCTCTCGCTCGCTCAGGTACAGAGACATTCGCCATATCGGACGACTCCCGCGCCATATATCGTATAGAGTCAACTCAATTACACGGGCCGCGAACATAAGGTGGTTCATTATGGGCACATTCCGCGATTTGCGCAAGGAGAAATTGCACAGGCAGAAACATTCCCAAAGTAGCGGGATGAATTGGATGCTTGACGCTTCCCGCCCGTTCCCGGTCCACGCAGCCATGGGAATACGCGGCTTTGGCTCGTCAGGACGCTATTCGCCCCGCAGACGGCGCAGCTCGGCTTCCATCTCGGCCATGCGAGCTTCGGCGGCCTCAACCGCGTCCTGGGACTCCTCTGGCGTCCGAAGGAACTCTCCGGTCACGGGATCCCGGAAGCGAAGTCTCCCGTCATACGACCACACCTCCAATTCCAGTACCTCGCTGTATCCCCAATGTCGTGTCTCGGACTCGTTCACTATCTCGATAGGCTCGTACTTCCCGTCATCGCCCAGAACATCACCTCCCAGCGGCGCGTCGTGATATTCGCCCCCCGATGGGTCGAATCGCCAGTACTCGCGCACTCCATAACGCGCGTATCCTTCGCGCTTCACCATGTAGTCCCGCCTTCCCGTGCTGCGAGAACCCACTTCCAGAACCAGGTCGGGCGGCTTTCCCACCTCGCTTATCACGTAACCGTTGCGACGTATGATCCTCTGAGGGTCTCTTACTCCCTTGGCGAATGTGATGTCAGGGACGAAGTCGCCCCTGTCCTGGGCGTCGCTTCTCAAGTACCCGCCGCCCGAAATCAGGTATCCGTCCCGCCGCCTGAATCGAGGATCGAGCGCGGCGGCGAAGTCCTTTATTCCATCGAACTGCTCCATATCAGGCCTTGTGGGCGGGTCCGGAAGTGGCTCGATATCTGAATAGTCCGGGACGAGTGGTTTTGTAAGTACGCTCCGGGTGGTCATGGTCTGGTTCTCCGCAACGCTGTTTCACCTGAATCTCCGTCTGGTTATGTGTACCATGATTATACCACTTGTCCAGTTCACTATCTCCGCAGTATTCGGCGTAAGCGAATATCCGCATTGTTCAGTTCCACCAAATTAAACTGAGATGTTGAAATTCGCGGCTTGGGAGTTCGTTCCGCTCACCTGCGGCTTCGTAGGTCGCGGGCAACGCCGTCCCTTGTGGATGATCACGGGTCGTCCTAGGGGGCGGTGTCGGTGTGGGGTAAGGGTACGGAATGTCGGCGGTCGTCATGTCGGGCGAGTCGCACAGGGGCAGGGGCGGCTCGATGGTGAAGTAGTCGTTGGACTCGATTTCCAGCAGCTTGTCCGGGAAGCAGCCGGTGAAATCATTGCCGCCAAGGTACAGCTGCCAGAGATTGGGCAGGTCTCCGAGTTCATGGGGTATCTGACCGGTGAGTTGATTGTCGTTGAGGGAAAGCCTTACGAGGTTCTGCGCGTCGCCCAGTTCCGCAGGCACAGGCCCTTCGAGCCCGTTGCCCCACAGCGAGAGGGTTTCCAGGTCGGCCAGCCTGCCGAGTTCGGGCGGAATCGCGCCTTCCAGTTCGTTCTGCTGCAAGTACAACTCATCGAGTCTGGACAGTCCGGCAAGTTCGGGCGGTATCCGTCCGGTGAGTCGGTTGTCGTTGAGCCGGAGTTGTTGCAGGGTGGATATATCGCCCAGTTCGGGCGGGATAGGCCCGCTCAGTTTGTTGTCGTCGAGCCACAGGGAACTCAGACGAGGGGCGCGTCCCAGTTCGGGCGGAATAGGCCCACCCAGCCGGTTGCTGAAGAGCCACAGATAACTGAGCTTTTGCGCGTCGCCAAACTCAGGCGGGATGTTCCCTTCCAGCCGGTTGCCCCACATGGAGAGGATCTCCAGTTCCGGCAGGCCAGCCAGTTCGGGCGGAATCGTCCCGATCAGCCTGTTTCCCGAGATATGCAGAATCTCGATGCTGTCCATCTCGGCAAGCTCGACCGGTATCGTCCCGGTCAGTTCGTTGTGAATCAGAGCAAGATTGCGCAGATTGTCCAGTTTGCCCAGCTCGGGGGGTATCGGTCCGCTGAGGGGATTCAGGTAGAGGTCCAGATCCTCTAGATTGGCTAGGTCCCCCAGTTCGGGCGGTATCTGTCCCGTAAGATAGTTTTCCCTCAGGGTCAGGACTCGCAGGTGGGTCAGGTCGGAGAGTTCGGGGGACAACTGCCCGCCGATGTCGTTCAGGTCCAGTCTCAGCTCGCGAAGGTGGGACAGCTTGCCTATCTCGGGCGGGATCTCGCCCCGCACGTCGTTGTCGCGCAGGTCGAGCCTGGTGACGTTGCCCGCGTGGTCGGTGTCCATGCCGTACATGTCGTCGAACCGGACGCCGGAAGACGCAAAGTCCTCGTAGCCTGCCCAGTAGTTCCACCAGTGGTCGTCGTACTTCCACTCGACGCCGTTCAGGGATTCGTACAGATCCGCCAGCGTCCAGAACTGGTTGCGCGGCCCATCGTCGCCGAGACGCCATCTTACGTCCGCGGGCTTCTCCCCGGTGTTTGGGGCTAGGAGGCTCTCGATGAATATGTCGGCGAGCAGGGATGCGAGGATATCGGATAGGTGGCCGCGGTTATGGGCGTCGCCCAGCACAGCAACGAGCAGGTCAATGGGTGTATGGGCGACAGGCGTCTGACGAGCGGGGCTGGCGGACGTCGCGCGAACCGCCGCGGCCACAAGGACAACGATGGCGAGCGCGAGCGCGATGAACTTCCAGATATGCTTGTGCACTGTGGGGCTAACTCCAGCGTACTTCACGCATGGCAGGTACAGACACCCGGGCCGCCACCACAGCAGGCGCCGTTCCGATGTTCGGACGGCGGCACGTCCAGGGCCGGGTTCATATCGAAGAATCCTACCGGCTTCATCGTGAACCCGCTGTACGCCACCGGCATGACGGGCCAGTCCTCCGGCCTAGCGATGTGCGTCATGCCGAACGTGTACCAGACGACGACATCGGTGTCCTCGACGCTGCGGTCCGCCTGCGTCCAGGCGGGCAGGCCGTCACCTCCCGGATGCTGATTCACGTAGTCTCCCGCTGCAGCCTTCTCGTCGGGCGCATATGGAGTGACCCACAGGTGTTTCGTCATGAAGGCTCCCCTGCGGGAAACGCTGGCATCAGCGTCGAGCATGGAGTGAGTGTTGTCGCCGGGCGTAAGCTTGTAGCTGGTGGGCTGGCCCAGTGAATTGCGTTCGGAAGAGCTGGAGACCAGCCAGTACCTGGCGCTGTCCGGGTTGACCATCCTCTGCGCCTCGGACTCGGTCGAAAGCAAGGACTTCTCGGCATAGAAGGCGTTGCCCTGGGGATTGTCCGGGCCTCGCGGCTCGGCGACCGCGTTGATCTCATATACCGAGTTGTCTTCCCCATCCACGCTCATGTCGAGCCGGACGTTGAAGAAGTGATGATGTATAGGCGCATTGAGTTGAGGAGCCACTAGCGTTCCATACTTCGGCGTCTCTCCGGGCGGAACTGCCGACGTGTGCAGTATGCCGGACATCTTGACCTCGTACTCTATGTTTCCGTCCTGGTAGAAGTACCAGTAGAAGCCGTACTCGTAGTTGCCGACGGTCGTGATGAAGGATACGACGAGCCGCCGCGACCTTCTCACTTCCACCTGCCCCGTCCGCCAGTCCGTGTGCTTCCACAGGATGCCATAGTCCTCCTCGTGCATACAGATGGCGTTCGGGATCTTCACAGGGTTGCCGCGCGTATCGTGCAGGTGAGCGTCGAAGTAGTAGATCTCGCCCAGGCAGTCACAGCCCAGCATAAGCGAGTTGGTCAACATTCCGATACCGTATTCGCCAAGGTCGAATGCGTTGCGCCTGAAGTTGTGCGGACGCGGGTCGCCATACGGGACAACCATCTCGGACAGGGAGGCGCGGTACATCACGGGGCGTGTCTTCCCTTTGTCCTCGTATCCGACACAGTGGAGCACAAGCCCCTCTCGCGGATTGAAGCCAAGTCTCATGCTCCACTTCTGCCATGAGACTCTGTTGCCATCCACAGTGAAACTCGGACCGTCGGGCTGACTGATCTCCAGCGGCTTGAGGTCTTGGCGAAAGTCCTCGATATATTCCGCCGCGTAATTGCCGTCGTTGGGGGGAAGCGGGACGATACCGTGATCCTCGACGCGCAAAACCTCCATCCGATTCAGGTCAATTACCGGAATGACTCCCTCAATCGGCCTGGCGTAGCCATTGTCGCTGGGGCCGGCCTTGAGCCAGAGTCGAGCGAAGACGAGACGCAGGCCCTCCTCTTCCTCCACTCCGAAATTCCCCGCCGACCATGCGTCCACCATAACCAGGTCAAGGTCCGTGATCCCACGCTTGGCGAGCGCTTCTACGAACTCCGGGTTGGACTTTGCAGCCGCTTCGCACTCCGAGAATTCGTCGAGCGTAATCCTGGGCTGGACGCCCGGTATATGCGTCCACGAGACAACCTCGCCCCGCGTCAGCGAAACTATCGCCTCGCGCGTCTCGCTCGTGCGATTGTCGAACACGATGAAGAACGCTTCCCTGTCGAACGGATCGCCCTCCTTGTAGCCGAGCACCGCATTTTTAGGTGGCTCGTTCAGAGTGACGGTCTCGAATCTGGTCTCCTTGCCCAGCCCACGCTCGGACTTGAGAATCGCCACCGCCTCAACGATTTCGTCAGGAGTCAGCGGGTCCAGCGGATGGCCCACTCCCGCTCGAATATCCGCCTGCTCCGGCGCTTGGATCGTGATAGTCATGGAGAACTCCTCCCAGTCTGACTCAGCATATAGATAGAGGACTTAAGCGCAATGTACGAATGAGGATGAGGACTGTCAAGTGAGGACCGGCGCCGCCCCTGTGAATAGTCAGGGAACCTCTACACCCGCGTCACCCGAACCGCGAAGTCGCTCGCGTCCGGCTCTATGTCGCGCGCCGCGTCAACGACGCTGGCCAGTACCCATCCCACCGCGCTCGGCGTCCACTCAGGCATCGCGACCGACACGCCTATATCCGATTTCGGAAAAACGGGGCCAAAGCACCCTCTGGAGGTCACTTCGACCATACACTCATCGGGCACATCCACGACCGATCTGAAATCGAACGACCATGTATTCCGGCGTTGCAAGCTGGCGAGCAGCCCGGGAACGTCATCGTTCCTGAGCAGGCCGTGGTCGAAGGACACTATAGCGTCGGCGCTCGCCTTCAAATTCGTGTTGAACCAATTGAGAACCGAAACCAGGTATCCCCACTGGGACGCTGCGCCGGTCTCCAGGTAGCTTGCGGTC
>DAOULF010000128.1:0-35079 GCA_034420555.1 Dehalococcoidia bacterium | reverse complement strand
AGTCCAGGACCGGGCCGGCAGGTATTCCTCGCATCTGGAGAGCCTCGGCAACCTCGTAGCGTCCGAGTTCGCGTGTCCATCGCCCGATGATGTCGTCCAGTTCGTCCCGGTTTCGCAGCCGCGCTTCCAGCGTCTGGAAACTCGGATTACGGGCGAGCTGGGGCATACCGATCACGTCGCACATCTCCGACCACTCTTCGTCCGACCTCACGGAGATCGCTACCCACTGATCGTCCCCCGCGCAGCGATACACGCCGTGCGGGGCCATTCGCGGATGGCCGTTGCCCCGTCTCGGGCGTACTTCGCCTGTGAGCCCGTACTGCATGAAGACCTCGCCCAGATGGGGCATGAAGCTCTCCGCCTGCGACAGATCAATGAACTGCCCTTTGCCGGTTCGGGCGCGATTGCGTATCGCCATGCTGATGCCGAACATCGCGCTCACCCCGGCGACGGCATCGGGATGGTGTACAAGCGAGTTGCGAGAGAGGTCCATGTCGGGGTAGCCGCGCAGGGCGGTATGCCCGGTTATCGCGTCAATGACCATGCCCATGCTGCGGAACGTCCTGTACGGCCCGGTGTTGCCATACCCGGGCGTGAACAGCGCGATGATGTCCGGCTTGACCTTCTTCAGTTCCTCGTAGCCCAGCCCGAACCTGTCCATCACCCCGAATGCGTAGTTCGTGAACACTACGTCGCTGACGCTTACCAGTTCCTTGAACATCTCCACGCCCACCGGCCGGGTGAGGTCCAGCGTTATGCCCTTCTTATTGCGGTTCACGCCGTTGAAGCCCGCGCTGCGGTTCCAGGGGCGTTCGCCGGGGTCCATGTCCGGGTAGCCGTGCGATACGGGAGCCGGCTTTATCGCGCCGCGCGCGATTCGCTGGACCGCCTCCACCTTTATGACCTCCGCACCCATGTCGCCAAGCAGCACTCCGCAGAAAGGCCCGGCCCATATCTCGGCCAGCTCCAGCGCGCGAATGCCCGAAAGCGGACGCTTTACCTTCGCCAAAGAATCATCCATTCCGCACGACCCCACTGTCTTCCAACTCCCGTATATCAGTCTCGGACAGGCCCACGTACTCCATCAGCACCTCCCCGCTGTTCGCGCCCCTTTCGGGGGCCGGAGCGGACGCGCTTCTGGGCATTCCTCTGAGTATGAGGGGCAGGCCCGTGTGCCACAGATTTCCGTAAACGGGATGAACTATATCCTGAAAGTAGCCGCGCGACCGGAAGTGCTCGTTCTCTACCGTCTCGTGGGAGTGCAGCACCGGGCCGCCCGGCAGTCCCGCCTTCTGCGCGGCGTCGAACACCTCCATGCGTGTATGGGCGTCGAGCCAGGACTGGAATATCTCCTCCAGCTCGTGCCGGTTTTCGGAGCGGTCTTCCGAGGTGAGGAAGCGCGGGTCCTGCTGAAGTTCGGGCCGGCCTATCATCTGGGATATGTTCGGCCACATACGAGGTCCCAGCGGCAGGAAGCTGACGTAGCCGTCCTTGCATCTGAAGGTACCGACCGCGTAGGGCTCGCGCCCACCCGCCGAGGAGGTGCGCGGCTCGGTTCTCCTGTCCACCTCGCCGGAATAGGCGAATGGGGCGCGCCTACCGATCTGGTGAGGGTGCCCGGCCATGACTTCCATGATCGAAATGTCAATCCAGTCGCCGACTCCGCTGAAAGCCGCGCCTGCGAGCGCAGACATCGTAGCCGCCGCAGCAGCCGTTCCTGAGAAATACTGTGCGATCTCGCCCCCGTACTTGAGCGGATACCTGTTCGGCAGACCCTCGCGGTTCATCGCGCCGGTCATGGCGAACACCGTGAGCTCGGTGTACGACCAGCCGCTGTACGGGCCGTTCTGTCCGAATGGAGTGACGGAGGTCATTACGATGTCGGGGCGATTAGATGAAAGAGCCTCGTATCCGATGCCGAGTCCCTCGGCCACGCCGGGGCTCATGCTTTCCACAATCGCGTCGCATTGCAGCGCGAGGTCTCGCAGAAGGCCACGGCCACGCTCAGACTCGAGATCGAGCGCTACGCTTCGCTTGTTGGCGTTCAGGTGGAGGTAGAGCGCGACCTGCTCGGCGTTGTCCCCATCGAGCACGGATGTCGGAGGGCTGTCGGGAGTGTCAATTCGGACGACGTCCGCGCCATAGTCGCTGAACATCTTGGCGCAGTAGGACGCGGCGATGCCGTCGCTCAGTTCTAATACACGAATACCATCGAGGGCCACTTGAGGCACTGTTCAGACTCCCTTGCCGGAAATCGGCAAGCGTTATTCTCTAACCACTGGCCCCATGTGTCAATGACTGAGAGCGTCAAATCCCCTCTCACTCTGGGAGAGGGTGGGGGCGACCGCCGCTTACGACCGTGTGAGGATGTAGCCCTTTTCGCCTCTCACCCTAACGGCGTTCGGCCTGGCGACCACGACGCCCGCTATCGTGTTGTCGAGCTTGGACTTGTTCATCTTCCAGATCAACTCGACGGTCTCTTTGGGAAGATCGAGCGTGATGAACTGAATCTCCTGGTACTTGGGGCGGTCCATGAAGACAGCGTTCTGTCCCACCCACTCAGACGATCCCGCCACAGGTTCGTCGAACTTGAGGGTGACTGTGCCGTCGCCGCTGTTCAATTCGACGCTGACGCCGTGTCGTTCGTCCTCGCTGGGGATCGCCAGTTCGCCACGATATTGTTCCAGGCTCGATGAAGTCGTCATTGGTTCCACCACTCGCTCTGTCAGGATTTAATCTCGTTTACAGAGTTTACAGCAGTCAGCCCATGGTGGGTAGTGTATCGCCAGAAATGATATTGACCGCACAACTGCCTCTGTGTATTATTACATGTAATATAGAAAGGAGTAAGTCAATGACACAAGATACAGAGCGAGACAAGACCTGCGAGAAGAACGACGATGCCCCGCGCGCGGAGAACAAGCGCGTGATAACCGTGGCGCTGGACGATCTGGACGACGTGGACAAGGCGGTGCGTGACGCTTTCGACAAGAGCAAGGGGATCGCTGCCAGCGTCGGAGAGTCTATCCGCGACACCATCAAGTCGGTCAAGTCCACGCGAGACAACGTGGTCATGCTCAGGATTGATTCGGACAGCCTGGAAAAGATAGACGAACTCGTGGACTCCGGCGTCACCAACAGCCGCTCCGCCGCCGCCGCGTTCCTGGTAGAAGAGGGAATCAGGGCAAGATCCGACCTGTTCGACAAAATCGCCGAAGAGACTGAGGTAATCCGCCAGGCCAAAGAGCGCATAAGGCGACTGCTGGAAGAGGAATCTGAGCAGGAGTCCGGTTAGGGTTCGTCCTCGGTTCTACCGGGGCTGTGGTAGAATCGGAGCGAGCAAGGAGGAGTCCATGACCACCGGAGCCGCTACTGCCGTAGTCTATCCAGAAACGGACGGTATGCCATTGCCAGACGGAGAGACCCAAGCGCCCCAGTACATCAGAATAGTCGGAACTGTCAGGGTTCACTTCGAAGATGTTCCCGGTGCCAGGGTGAACGGGAACACGATGCTCTACTACAGCGAGGGCAATCCCCGGGCTTTCGTGTCTCCCGACTGCTACGTAGTCCTGAATCTGTCGGAGCGGCAACTGGAGTCCATAGAGCGCAACAACGTCTATCTGCTGTGGGAGGTGGGCAAGGCGCCGGACTTCGTGTTGGAGATAGGTTCTGAGAGTACGGCGCGCGTTGACCTGGGTCGGAAGCGCGAACTGTATGCCGACCTGGGAGTGGGAGAGTACTGGCGGCACGACCCCACTGGCGAGGAGTTCTATGGCGAGCCGCTGGTAGGCGAGCGTCTGGTGGATGGCGAGTATCGCCCCATCGTCCAGCATTACGAGCATGATGGACGGGTATGGTCTCACAGCGACGCGCTGAACCTGGACCTGTGGTGGGAGGATGGCCACCTGCGTTTCTGGGACCCGGTATCCGGTCGGTGGCTGCTGAGCCACGAGGAAGAAAAACAGCGAGCTGACCAAGAGATGTCAGGTCGCCTTGCGGCTGAGGCCCGCGTATTAGAACTCGAGGCTGAACTACGACGGCTGCGCGGCGAATAACCTGTCACAATATCTCGACAAGCATCTCCCCCAACTCCTCTTCGGTCATCGGCTCCGGCATGAACCCCAGACGCTCCCAGCGCGAGTGTTCGACGATCAGGGCGATGTCGTCTCTGCCAACGCCCAGCCCGGATAGTCGTGTGTGCAGACCGCAGCGATCCATAATCTCCGTAATCTTGTCGCAGGCCGCGTCCACGCTCTCCGCGCCCAGGGCGGCCAGCAGCGCGGGCATCTTGTGGGCTATCGCGCGGGCGTTCCAGCGCAGAAGGGGTGCAAGAGATATGCCGACCGCCTGGCCATGTTCCACGTTCCAGAAGAGCGTCAGCGGACTTCCGATACCGTGGCAGGCGTTTGGCGGGCTGTTGCTGTATCCGACGCCGGACATCGTGGCCGCGAGCGCGCAGGCGGCGCGCGACTCCATGTCGCCCTGGATCGCGGAGCGCACCAGGTTCTGCGAATAGATGCGTATGACTTCGAGTGCGAGCGCGTCCGATATAGGCTCGGAGTTCACGTTCCAGTAACTCTCGAACGCGCTTGTGAAGGCGTCCATGCCCGTGTTTGCGGCGAGGTTCTGGTCCATCGTCATCGCGAGTTTCGGATCCACTATCGCCACGTCCGGGAACATCATCGGAGACGACAGGCCGAAGTGGTTCTTCACCTCCCAGTCCCACAGCGCCGAGCCGGACGTAACCTCGCTGCTGCTGCCCGAAGTGGTGGGAACCGCGATGAAGGGCAGCCCCTTGTTCTCGAAACTCCCGCCGCCACCCATATAGTCCCTGGAAGAGCCGTCCTGGGTGGCGAGAATCGCGGCGGCCTTGGCGAGGTCGAGAGCGCTGCCTCCCCCTATCGCCACCACCACATCGGCTTCCGACTCGTGACAGTGCTGGGCGGCGGCATCCGCGTCGGCTGGGGACGGAAACGGGTTGGCCCTGTCGTGCAGTGTCACCGAGAAGCCCGCGAGGTCGTCCAACACGTCCTGGAGAATGCCGCGGTCACGCAGGAAGCTGCGCCCGGTGACCAGAAAGACATTCGCGCCATCGCCCGCAATGCCTCTGACTTCATCCGAGAGCGTCTCCAGTTTGCCGACGCCATACACTATCCTGGTCGGGTTTCTCCACACGAAAGACGATACGAACTGATCAGTCAAGATTTCCTCCCGTTGATGCAAGTGTAATTCCGGCGGCATTGTATCGCAGTCTGGTAGTAGTGGACAGGCCGCAGCATACTGCCAAGCGGTTGACGGTCTTCGATGGTGGTCAATATCATTAGATGATAAGGTCAGGAGGGGCCTCGGTGACACAGATAGTTGATGTCTGCGATGAGAATACACATCTGTCGCTACTGCTTGCGCGCGTAGAAGCGGGCGAAGAGATCATTATAGCTCGCAACGGCAAGCCCGTTGCGCGACTGGTAGGATACAATCCCACGGTCAGACGACAGCCGGATGTCCTGAAAGACAAGATAATCATTCCAGACAGCTTCTTCGACCCGTTGCATGAGGAAGAACTATCCTTCTGGGAAGTCGAGCAGTAATGTCCTGTGCGCTTGTCATTGGATACCCACGATCCAAAACTGAACGCTGGCAAACTGCCCCTCGACCTCCTCGGCAGTCTGCTGGGCGAGATCGAGACGGCCGACCCCCGCGTCGTCCTCGGTCCCCGGCCCGGCGAGGACGCCGCCCTGATTGACTTCGGCGACCGCTACCTCGTCGCCAAGACGGATCCGATCACCTTCGCGACCGACCTTATCGGCTGGTACATGGTGAACGTCAACGCCAACGACCTCGCCGTCATGGGCGCGACACCGAAATGGCTTCTCGCCACGCTGCTTCTACCCGGAGGGATACGCGCGTCGCGGGTCGCCGAGATGTTCCGTCAACTCGGAGACGCCTGCGCCGAACTGAACATCGCCCTGGTCGGCGGCCATACCGAGATAACCTACGGCCTCGACCGGCCCATCGCCGTCGGTGCGATGCTTGGTGAGGTGGACAGGGACAAGGCCGTCCTCAGCTCCGGTGTCCGTCCCGGCGACTCGCTGATACTGACCAAGGGCGTCGCAGTGGAGGGGACGTCCATACTCGCCCGCGAGGCGGCGGACCAACTCGCAGAGCGCGGCATTGACGCGGATGTAGTGGAAAAGGCCGCCGGCTTCCTGTTCGACCCCGGCATAAGCGTCCTGAAAGACGCTCGCATCGCCGCCGAAGCCGGTGAAGTCCACGCCATGCACGACCCCACAGAGGGCGGACTGTCCGGCGGCCTCTACGAACTCGCAATGGCGTCCGGCGTCGGATTCGACATAGACGCCGATTCCATACCCATACTGCCCGAGTGCAAGCTGTTCTGTGAGGCCCTCGGACTCGACCCACTTGGTCTCATAGCGTCGGGATCGCTGCTGGCAGCCGTCGCCCCCGACTCCGCCACTTCGATTCTGCAAGCTCTGTCAGGGGAGGGCATAGACGCGCGAGTCATCGGCGTGGCGAGCGATAGCTCGGGCGAAATCAGGCTGCATTCGGAGGGAATAGCGACCGAATTTCCCAGGTTCCCGCGCGACGAACTGGCGCGGTTCTTCAGTCCCTAGGACGCTCGTTACCCATTGCGTAGAGCGTCTGGTATCATGCCGACAAATCAATCAAGGAGAGTCAGCGAATGGCTACGAATGGCAACGGCCTCAGGGTCGGATATGGCGACTATACCTACGAGCATGTGCCCGGCTGGGGCAAACTGCCCGACGGGTGGGAGTGGAACCACGCGGTCGGCGTCGGAGTTGACGCGCAGGATCGCGTCTTCGTCTATAACCGGAGCGACCACCCCATGATCGTGCTGGACAAGGACGGCAACGTCATAGACCACTGGGGCGAGGGCATGTTCGGCTCGGCGCACCACATGACCGTCGGGCCTGACGGCAGCGTGTACACCACGGACGTGGGCAATCACACGGTGCGAAAGTGGTCCGCTGAAGGCGATCTGATAATGACGCTCGGAACTCCTGACGAGCCGGCCGAGCCGATGAGCGGCGACCCGTTCAACCGCCCGACCGACGTGGAAGTCGCCCTCGACGGCACCCTCTACATCGCTGACGGCTACGGAAACGCCCGGATTCACCACTTCACCGCGACCGGCAAGCGCCTGAATTCCTGGGGCGAGCCGGGAGAAGGCCCCGGACAGTTCCGCATTCCGCACAGCGTATGCCAGGACAATACGGGCAACATCTACGTCGCCGACCGCGAGAACAGCCGCATACAGATCTTCACCCCGGACGGCCAGTACATCACCGAATGGGCCGGCGTCCATAGGCCAGACCACATCTGGCAGGGGCCGGACGGCAATATGTATGTCACCGAGCTCGGCTTCCACCAGGGACTTGGCGCAGACCAGCCCACCCCGAACGCGATTTCGCACCCCGCCGGAGTCAAGATACTCACGCCCACAGGCCAGTGGGTTGGCGGATGGGGCATGAGCACCGACACGCCGGGCGACATCATCGCCGGACACGCAATCGCCATAGACTCCGAGGGCAGCCTCTACGTCGGCGAGACCCTCGACGGCGCGAAGGTCCAGAAGTTCGTCCGCGTCGAGTAGTGTCTGTCTGAATCAGGATTTACGGGATGTGGGGATGTGCAGGATGGATTGTTTTGCGACGAGCCATTCGTCTCATTCCCGCACCCGCTATCTCGCCTCTTGCGATGTGAGCTCCGGCCAGATACTCCGCATCTGCCAGCAGTCCAGCGACAGCAGTCTCGCGCCGCCGCCCCTCGCGAACAGCGAGACGCCCCGGCTCAACTGGTGCGGATACACCCTGACCGTCAGGCACTGGCGGTCGTTGGCGAACACCTCGATGACGCTGCGGTCTATGAACACGCGCAGTTCCAGTGGCTCTCCATCCGACAGCTTGAGAGGGCCAATCTCCGGCGAGCGCGCCCACACGAGTCCGCTCTGCGACGACTCCGACACGTCAATCTGAAGCGAGCTTGTATCGAATCGTCTGTGATCGTTGGGGTAGAGCGAGATGCGCGTCCGCTCCGCGCCGTTCGGAGACCTCAGCACATACATACCCACCTCGCGCGCCTCTTCAGGCGCGATAGTCGCCCTGATCTCGATAGATTGTCCGCCGATGTCGTCCAGCGGGACTTCACTATTCGGCGCGATGTAGAACGGCTCCACGCTCCTATGGTCGAACCTGAGCGACTCCACCTCGTCCACCGGCGCCATCATCAGCGAGTCGTCTGAGTCGAGCCAGTAGCGGCGCGGCAGCGTCATCATCTCGTCCGTGTCCGCCGAGTCCTTCCCCGTGTGCATATTGAAGATGCCCAGGTAGCGCCCCGAATCGTCAATCGTCGCGGAGGGCGCGTGCAGGCTTCCGACCACCCAGGGACCGTAGTTCATCCGCCCGTGCGTCTCCGGCCTGAACCTGTGAGTCTCCGTGTCGTACTTCCCGATGTAGTAGCGTCCGGCGCGCTTGTGACTGAATAGCAAAAGCATGTGCTTGCCGTTGCCGACGGGCCAGAAATTGGGTACCGCCGCGTCCTCGCCCGGCTCCGCGAAGAAGGCGTCCTCCATCAGCGGCCCAAGATACTCCCACTCCGACAGGTCCGCCGACCTGAACAGGTGGTCAACTCCAACGGCATCCGCGCCCCGCTCGCCATCCTTGAATGTGCCGGACACCGAGTAGTAGAAGCCGTCTTCCTCCTTCCAGATGCACGGGTCGAACACGCGGTAGCCCTCACTGTTCGGCGTGATGTCCGCGCCTGTCATACTGCGGTTGTCGCCCGGAATGACCGGGTTGTCCGGGTGCTTCTTCCAGTTCAGCAGCAATGGGTCCGACGCCGTCGCGATAGCGTTCCCCGACTGCGTACCGTGGTAGATCGCCACTACGCGCTCGTCCTCCACCAGCGTCTGCCCGCTGAAGCAGTCGCGCTCCGTCGTCGGATAGATAGCGGGCGGCAGGTCGCGCCAGTGGACCAGGTCGTCGCTTACCGTGTGCCCCCAGTGAACGCGGTCAACACCCGCCGGCCTGAACTGGTAGAATATGTGGTAGCGTCCCTGCCACTGGCACAGCCCGTTCGGGTCGTTCATATAGTTCTCCGGCGACGAGAAATGATACAGAGGCCTGAACTGGTCTGCCGCCAGCCGCCTTGGTGACATGGTCAAGCGCCGTATCCATTCGTCGGATTTCAGGGCGCTGAGTTGCTCGTCGAGGTCGGTGGGGTAGGTTTTGCCGGATAGGGGTTCGTGTGTGGGTTGAGTTGTCATTATCTTCGTCTCCCTTCTACGAACCTTCCGAATGCGAAGAAACTGACATAGGCTTCTAGTGACCTGAATCTGGGATAGTGCTTGTAACCCCGCTCTCGCCAGAGTTGGTTGGCATCACGAAGTTCTATTGGCTCAGTTTGATGAATTATTTCAAATGCTGTATCTCTTACACTCCACTTCTGAAACCAACCATCCAAATCCGCAGATAAGTTATCTCTCACGTCTCTGTATCTCGGAAGCGTTATCCAGGGTTTCACATCTCTCTTGGCTGGCTCATTACCACTCCCGGGGCGGTAAAGTTCATATATGACTGGGACAAAGACCTCAAAATGGGGTTTTGACCAGTGACGACCTAGTTTTCGTCTAATGCCGCGAATATCTTTCTCTACGTCATCAAGTTTGTTAGTAATACCGTGAACGCTAAGCGAAGTCATCCTATTCGACTCTCCTGCAACACTGTTCGCAACCATTCCCTTACATTCTATCGCAACTGTAACTTGTCCGTCACAGACTACGCACAGATCAATTCGAGTGCTATTTCGGCGGTTACTTCGTTGCCACTGTGGACAAACATGGCAACTACTAAATTGCTCACTGAGTGCTTCCTCAAACAAATTATCAAGCGATCTCTCCCATCGAACGTTACGATTTGGTGAATCGTTAGCGACTTCTTCAGTTATACGTCTATTCCATTCATCGCCTCTTAGTTTTTCCTTCGCCAAATCAAAGGCATCCTTCAGAGAATGTCTTAGTTCAATGTGGATAGGGTTCATGAGATTTGCTCCTAGCCCATTTCATAGTAGCAAGCTTGACTATTAGTCTGTTATTGTTCATACCAATTGTCTATTATCGCTCTGTGAAACTGAAGAACTCCACGCGCAGATCCAATTTCTGGTCGTGAACACGATAGAGATTCTAGTATCTGTGCTGGATATTTATAGAATGAAATTTCACACATCTGAATTGAAGCCCAGTCAATAGATTTACCAATAATTGAAAACACGATGGCACCTTTACCGTTTCCTTTCCATATATCAACTTCCACAAATATGAGCATTGCGCTATATACATCGTTCATGTTATTATTATCTGCCCAGCACATCGTCGTGATTGTATCATCATTGACATGTCCAGATGAGCATCGATTTACATATAATCTTGCACTAGGAATATCAAGTGGGAAAGTCGTGTAGTCAGGATAAAATATCTCGTCGAAATCATAGGCTATCTGACCTGAGATACCATTGATTCCGTTTTCCAGCCACTCCTTTGTAATCGGATAAGGAGTAGGTATTATCCCAGGATCTACTACAGGTTCAGAGGAAAGAGATGCAAGAGAGTCCTGAATGAAATCACCGCTTGGCGTAGGAATAGCATAGTGGGAAGTTGTAAATGTAAATGCACGCCCTGATTGAGACACTGGCACGTTTGTTGGATAGCGTGTAGCTGTCGGTTTTGGTGTTAGTGGAGGCGCAGATGTTGGGAATGGAGTAGCTGTTGGTTTGGTTTCATCTACAGGGGCAAAGTCTGTATTTACTGCATCACCTTGAGAACTACATGACGTTGCGATCATTACAAACATGACTGTCAGAATAGCCCAGCACACGAGTGCCGAGTATCTATTGGGCATTTTAACTACCACGTGATTTATTTTGTAGTTCACTCTTCCTCCGACACAAGCCGGATTGACGGCATGAGTCCGACTTTGGTCTTAAAACTCTGGGTATCTGGATCGAACTCCAGGAACAAGCCGTCAAGAGCGAACCAGCCAATTACCGGCTGCGCGTCTTCATCGTTGAATAGGACTTGTATGATGGCTTCCTTCCCGTCCAACCGCACCCAAGCATATCCTATATCCATCTGCCTCGCTTCTTTGCCATCAGCGAATCTAACCCACCTCGTTCCCGTGGGCGTAATATCAAGACCACGTAGAATTGAATCGGGAACAGTTGTCATGAATGTCCCGGTATCCACAATAGCATCCAGGACACCCCAACGTTCCCGGCTGACATTGCCAATCTGTATGTTCACTCTTAGAGTTTCCATTTAAGCATCACATCTGCACAAATCGCAGGTACTACCTGCGATTTGTGCAGATGTTGTAATCATAATAGATTGTCCGATCTAAGAATCGTGTTGCCAAAAGTCCAACTTTAATGACTATACTCTACCCCCTTCTCCGCATCGGCGCGACCAGAATCAGCGCCCCCGCCGCCAGTGTCAGAATCCCCGAGTAGTAGTACACCGAGCCGTAGCCGCCGAAGTTCTCGATTACCACGAATGCCAGGAACGGCGACACCGCTCCCAGTATCCCGTTTAGTCCGAAGATGAGGCCCACCGCCGTCGCCTCAGTTCCGCGTCCCACCTCGTCCAGCACCGCCGCCTGAACTATCTGGTGGAGCGCGAAGCTGAACAGGCCCGTGCCCGCAAGCACTAGTGTCAGCCATATACCGCCGCCAGCCCCGACCGTGACGAACGACAGCCCCGCGGCAATCGCGAATCCCGGAACCAGGACGATCTTCCGCCCGAACCTGTCTGACAGGTATCCCAGCGCCGGAGTCGAGGCGATTCCCATTCCGGTCAGCAGCGCGTAGTGGAATCCCGCGTCCAGGTGGCTCTTGTCCAGCGTCTCCTCCAGGTAGAACGGCGACCACGCGAACAGAGCGTCCAGACCTATTCCCCTCAGCATGGCCGACCCGACCAGGAGCAGCACCACCGGACTGCGTACTAGCTGCATCGAGTCTCGCAGTTGCGTCCTGAGTCCGCGCCTCTCCGCGTCCCCGATCCTGCCCACATCCCTCAGGAACATCCACACCAGCACACTCATGATTAGCGCCGGTCCGACGTAGATGAACATCACCCCCCGCCAAGAGCCAAGCTGCTCCAGCAGAAACGCAGCCGTCAGCGGACCGATCAGGTTGCCGAGGTTCGCTCCGAACCCGTGTATGGCGAGCGCGAACCCGCGCCTCTCAGGGAATATCTGCGACAGAGACGCCGCGGACGGTAGATGCCACAGCGCGCCGGGAATGTTTACCACCGGCACGATGAGCAACAGAACGAGGTAGTTCGGAGCCGACCCGACCAGCGCGAAGAAAAGGCTCGCCGACACCATGCAGCCGACCAGCATCCCGCCCCAGTGCTGCTTGAGCATATCCACCACCAGCCCGCCGCCGATGTTGACTACACCGAATCCGGTGAACCTGAGCGCGAGAAGGACCGACACCTGGAGCGAACTCAGCCCGAAGTAGGACGCGATGGTCGGCATGAGCACCGGGAATCCCTGATCGTACAGATGCGCCACCCCGTGCCCGGCGGACATCACGCCGAGGATAGTGGGCCTGTTCTGTACCTGCTCAGGCGCCTCTGCGGATTCCAAGAACTGCGCTCCTCAATGCGGGGGTTGTGAAGTGGCGCGATTGTACGGATGAAGTAGTAGAAAATCCAGTCCGAAACAAACGTACTCTAAGGTCAGGAACGATCTAAGCTCCGCCAGGTACGCGCCATGCGATTCACTGGGGACGGCAAACGAAGAGCAGCGGTTGCAGCAGCCGTATCTCGTCCCTTCCTATCCCTCCAGTGTCATGTTATAATATCCCCGTAACCGAACAAATGAACAGTGATATAAACCCGGATAAATCAATCACCGAGCCGGATCCCGAAAAAATTCTCTGAACTGGGAAATGCAGCCAAATGCAGGCTCGATACAGGCAGAGCCTTCAGGGAATCGTCCCCTGTAGGCTGCCAGCAGCCTCCCAGCAGTGGCCCCAGCACAAGATAAACCCAGGATTATGAAGATAGCCGCTGGCCGATAAAGAAATACTGAAAACCAAAAACTGGAGACGTTCGACATGACCCTACTTGACGAAGTTCAGATCAAAGAAGTAGTCCGTGAAAGATACGGCGCACTTGCCAGAGAGTCGTCCACAGCGACCGCCGACGACTGTTGCGCCACCGACTGCTGCGGTCCCGACGGCGAGGCCGATGTTGTAGCCACCTTCTACGATGCCACCTCGACCGACGGCCTGCCCGCCGAGGCCCTCGCCGCCTCAGCCGGATGCGGCAACCCCCACGCCATCGGCACTCTCCAACCGGGCGAGACCGTCGTGGACTTCGGGAGCGGGGGAGGAATAGACTGCTTCATCGCCGCGAAGGCCGTCGGACAGACGGGCAGGGTGATCGGCATAGACATGACCGAGGACATGATCCAGCTCGCCAGGAGCAACGCCCGCAAGCTCGGCCTCGACTACGTAGAGTTCCATCTCGCCGAGATGGAAAACACGCCTCTTGATAACGACTCCACCGACGCTATCATCTCCAACTGCGTCATCAACCTCGCGCCGGACAAGGATCTCGTATTCGCAGAGGCGTTCAGGATTCTCAGGCCCGGCGGACGCCTCATGGTCTCCGACCTCGTAAAAGTCGCCGACATCCCCCAGGAAGAGGCCGAGGACACGGCCAACTGGGTATCCTGCCTCGCGGGCACAGAGATGAAAGACGTGTACCTCGGGCGCATCCGCGACGCCGGCTTCACCGACATCCAGATCGTCTCCGACGCACCCTGGAAGTCCGAAGACGACTGGCGCGCCTCCATACGCAGCATGAACATAAAGGCGTTCAAGCCTGCTGCGAACTAGGGTAGCCTTCCCTTCCTTCGATCATCCCCTCTCCCTCGATGGGAGAGGGCTAGGGTGAGGGTGATTAGGCAAAAATCCCTTCCCCCTGGTGGAGGAAAGGTTAGGATGGGGGTGAGATCGCAATTGCGAGTAACCCCAACTCTTCCAAAGTCCGCGGCCGGAACGCCTTTATAGAACGCCGCTGCCTTCGCCCTTATTCGGGGCTTCGGGCAGCGACTGTGTTGATGACTACCAAGCCCCCTCTCTGCATATCAGAGAGGGGAGAGCAGGCGCCTACTGGATGTTGACCCCTACGTTGCTATAGTCGTTGTGATTGTTGTGCGGGATAGGAGCCTCGAGGCTGGGCTTCAGCGTATCAATGCCCCTGCGGATCTGTCCCAGCACCTCCGAAAGCTGCTCCTCGAGGCTGAAGAGCACCTCTCTCGAATACTGGTCCGCGCCGTCGCGACGGCTCGCCGCGATGTCCTCCGCCTCCGACACGATTGCATACGCCTTGCGCTGCGCGTCCTGCACGATCTCCTCGGAGCTCGACATCGCATCGTCCCGGATCTTCACACCCTGGGCCTCCGCCGCCTTCAGCACCTCCGAGTCGGATACCTTCTCCTGGTGCTCACGCGTCGCCGCTGCGATGTGAGACGCAACCTCATCCTCCACCGTGGACCTCACCCTCTGAGCCTCGAGGTAAGCCTGGTTGAGGATGCTGTCCTTCTGCCGAAGAACCTCGCGCGCCTCCTGGACGTCGGCTGGCATCGCCATCTGGAGGTTGTTTATCACGCTGGTGAACGTGTCCGCGTCCACCATGACCTTGCGCCCGAATCCGGGCACGCGGCTGCTGCTGGCGTATAGCTGCTGCAACTCCTGTAGTGCTTGTTCGAAATCCACCCTTGTCCCTCCTTTTTGATCGGAATTGTCGGTGTCTGATAAGTCCGGTTTAGTCTAGTTATCCAGTTTGTGCGCCAGCGCTTCCCCGATGTGGGGCGGCACCAGTGCGGATATGTCCGCGCCCAATGACGCGACCTCCTTGATTCTGCTCGAGTACACGAATTGATAGTCCAGTGAACTCATGATGCAAACAACGTCTATGTCCGGCGCCACGTGTCTCCACATCAGCGCCATCTCGAACTCCGTTTCGAAATCAAATCCTGCTCTCAACCCCCGGACGATGAACTGCGCCCCATTGTCTCGCGCCACCGTCGGGGCCAGCCCCGTAAACGGCACTACGCTGATATTCGGCACGTCCTTCACCGCCTCGGCGAACAACTCGACACGCTCCTCGGTCGAGAACATCAGGCTCTTCGTCGGCGGAGACTTGTAAACGGCAATAACCAACTCGTCGAAGACCTTTGCCGCCCGCCTCGCAATATCAATATGTCCATTGTGAGCGGGGTCGAAACTCCCCGGATATATCGCTCTAGCCATTCACATCTCCGGCCGTCAAAATAGTTATTCCCGTATCTCCGTACGTTCTGGAAGCCCTCAGAGAGAATCTCCCGAACGCGTACTCTTCTTCCTTATCCGACCTGTGTTCCAGTACCACCAGTCCGCCCACACTCAGCAGTCGCGGCGACTGTAACGCCTCCACTAGGTCCGTCAACTCATCGGAGTCGTAGGGCGGGTCGGCCATTACAAGGTCGTATCCGCCCGGCAGCGACTCGACAGTCCTGAGAACCGCACCCCGGCGCACCTCGGCCTGAGAGTACAGTCCCAGCAGCCCAAGATGCTCCCGGATAGCCGAGCAAAGCCTCCCGTTCCTCTCCACGAAACTCACCCAGGCCGCGCCTCTGCTCAGCGCTTCCAGTCCCAGCGCTCCGGTGCCAGCATAGAGGTCAGCCACTCTCTTTCCTTCCACCGCCTCAGCCCCAATTATCGAGAACAGCGCCGCCCGGACCCGCTCAGACGTGGGCCTCAGCCCACCGGCTGGCGGCGTCCTGAGTGTGCGTCCCCTATATGCGCCGCCGCTTATCCGAGTGGTCACGTCTTCTGGTTCAAGTTATTCAACTATTAATTCCCCAAGTCTCAGGATGCTAGCATGGCAATTCGCAGGTCTAAAGGCTAATTGTGACCTTTTTGAGAATAATTTCTTACTTGTGCAAATAACTCCCTGCGGGATGCCTTGTAGCCTAACGTCAATTTTGCTGATATAATCCGCTTGCCTCGCAAGAGGCCATTCGCAATATCCACGATAAGCCGGAGGGTTTTATATGGGACGCGAGATTTCCGTAACTGTCAATGGCACAACACATACATCTGAAGTAGAGCCGCGCTTGCTACTAGTCGAGTATATACGCGATGTTCTCAACCTGACGGGAACACACGTCGGCTGCGACACTTCAAACTGCGGGGCATGTACGGTATCCCTGAACGGGGCCGCAGTGAAGTCCTGCACGCTTTTCGCAGTCCAGGCCGACGGTGGCGAAGTGACCACTATCGAGGGCCTGGCGTCGGATGGCGAACTGCACCCGCTCCAAGAAGGATTCTGGGAGATGCACGGTCTCCAGTGCGGCTTCTGCACGCCGGGCATGATCATGTCCGCCAACGACCTTCTTCAGAAGAATCCGAACCCTTCCGAGGCGGAGATCAGGCATGGTCTCGCCGGCAACTTCTGTCGCTGCACGGGCTACCACAACATCGTCAAGGCGGTCCAGTACGCTGCGGACAAGATGTCCTCATAGCCTTGGCGCTTGTACCAAAAGCGACCGACAGACAAGTCAGGGACGAGTTTAACTCGACCAGGAGGCGAAACTAGATATGGCAGCAGCCAAATTCGACTATCACGCGCCTTCCAGTGTGGAAGAAGCGCTCAATCTTCTAAGTAGCAACGACGACGCCAAGATTCTGGCGGGCGGACACAGCCTAATACCTATGATGAAGACAGGCCTGGCCGCTCCCGAAACGCTGATAGACCTCGGCAGGGTCGGGGGACTCAGCTACGTCAACGAATCGGATGGCAGCCTCTTCATTGGGGCTATGACCACGTACCAGGAACTCGCCACCTCGGACGCGGTTGCCTCCAATGCCGCGGTGCTCGGAGAGGCGGCGGCAAGCGTCGCCGACCCGCAGGTGCGAAACATGGGCACGATAGGCGGAAGCCTTGCCCACGCAGACCCGGCCGGAGACCTTCCGGCGGTCGCGGTCGCGCTGAACGCGGAGTTGGTCGCAACATCCGGCAGCGGCGAGCGGGTAATTTCGGCGGACGACTTCTTCGTTGACCTGTTCACCACCGCGCTTGAGCCTGACGAAATCCTCACCGAGATCCGTATCCCGGCGCTTGGGTCCAACACAGGGGCAGCCTACGCGAAGATGGCGAACAAGGCGTCCCACTACGCGATAGTAGGAGTGGCGGCTGTCGTGTCGGTTGATGGCAGCGGTAACTGCACTTCGGCCCGAATCGGGGTCACCGGAGCGGGCGCGAGTGCGTCCCGCGCGGAAGAGTCCGAGAGCAGGCTGGTGGGCAGTTCCCTGGATGATGCCGCGATATTCAGCGCCGCCGGACACGCCGCCGACGGAATCGAACTCAACGAAGACATCCACGCCTCAGCCGAGTACCGCGAACACCTGACCAAGGTCTTCGCTCTGCGCGCTATTCGCTCAGCGGTGGAGCGTGCAAGCAGCTAAAGACACGAAAATCCCGCGACAGTTCAAGCAGAGGCGGCAGTTGTCGCCTCTGCGCTTTTTGTAATTTGGGTCATCAAATACGGGAGTCAGTCTATGGGAGTCTTCCATGTCGAGTTGGAGGTAGGCGACCCTCAGGGACAAAACTACCAAGTCATAGAGGCAATGGTAGATTCGGGGGCCACCTATACTACGATGCCCGCTTCCCTGCTGAGGGACTTGGGAGTAGAGCCGCGCAATAACAGGACTTTCGTACTCGCGGACGGGAGCCAGATTCGTAGAGGTCTTGGACAAACTTGGATTAGATTAGAGAGAGAAGAAAACATATCCCCGGTTATCTTCTGGGACGAAGACACTATACCCCTGCTGGGAGCAGTGACTCTGGAGATATTTAGTCTAGGCATAGATCCCCTGAATGGCCGACTCATCCCTGCGAACAGCTATATGCTGTCTTCACCAAGCGCTTAACGACGCGCAGATAGGCGTCAACGTTGCGTGAAATACTCTACCAGCCGCGATAGCGCTTCCTCGTAGCGGTCTCTAGGGGAGCACCCATAGGATATTCGCAGGAACCCCTCCCACTGCTTGCCGAACGCGCTGCCCGGCACTGTGAGAACCTCAGCCCTGTCCAGCAATTCCCACGCCAGTTCTCCCTCCTCGCCCCCTACGTCGGCTCTGACCATCGCGAACAGCGCGCCGTCCGTCTTGTTCCAGTGGAGCGCGGGAATCTCGTCCAGCGTATTCTCAAGAATACTGCGCCTTTCGTCGAGTTCCGCGATCATGCCGAGAGGATAGTCCGGCATCTGCTCAAGCGCGGCTGTGGCGGCGACCTGGGAGACTATCGGCGCGCAGATAGCCATAGCGTCCTGAACCTTCAATGCCTGGCGGCATAGTTCCGCGCTCGCTGCGATGTACCCTATCCGCCAGCCT
This sequence comes from Dehalococcoidia bacterium, assembly GCA_034420555.1. Lineage (GTDB taxonomy): Bacteria > Chloroflexota > Dehalococcoidia > Lucifugimonadales > UBA1123 > VXRN01. Next base: position 16,599 of record DAOULF010000128.1, on the reverse strand, counting down.
GTCATTCCGAAGGTCTTGGACAGGCTGCCGAGAGTGATCACGTTATCAGTGGAGTCGGCAAGCCCGGCCACGCTGGTATGAGAGGCTCCGTCGTAGCAAAAGACCTCGTAGGCGTCGTCGCTGATGACGTAGATGCCGCGTTCGGTCAACTCGCGCGTGATGGTCGCTATCTCCTCGGAGCGATAGACGGTTCCGGTAGGGTTGTTGGGAGATATGATGACTACGGCCCTGGTACGTTCGGTCAGCGCCGCCTCCACGTCTTCCATCGTCATCTGAAAGCCGTCTTCCTCACTGAGATGAATCTCCCTGACGACTCCACCACATAGTTCTATTGCCATGTGGTGGTTGAAATAGTAGGGCGAGGTGATTGCGACCTCATCGCCCGGTTCCAGGATGGTAGTCATTACTACCATGAACGCCTGGTTGGAGCCGGGTGTGACGAGCAATTGGGTGTCTGGATCGAATGACACCCCGTTGAAGTCTCGCAGTTTGGCAGCGATAGATTCTCGGAGTTCGGGTATGCCGGCGTCGGGGCCGTAGGTGTGCAGGCGTGGGCCGAAGCTGTCCAGCGCGTCTCGCACAGCGTCGAGCATCTGGTGGGGCGGTCCGAAGAACGGCACACTCTGTCCGAGGCTGATGACATCGCCGCCGCCTACGTTCATCTGGATCATGCGAGTGTTGAGCGCGTCAATCGGCGGCATGGCGACACTTCGCACTCTATCTGGAATGGTTATCATCTGGGATGCCCCTTTCATCTTGCAAAAGGGATTATAATGGGAATGACCATGATTCGCAGAGAGGATCTACAACATGACTTCACAGAGATCGGCCAACGATATAGACCCAAAGATGTTGAATGCGCTGGAGTGGCGGTGCATAGGGCCGCCCAGGGGCGGGCGCGTAGTCGCGGTGGCGGGCGACCCGGTTGACGCCGGAACCTTCTATTTTGGAGCGTGCGCGGGCGGTGTGTGGAAGACATACGACGGAGGAACATACTGGGAGAACGTGTCTGACGGGTACTTCAAGACCGCTTCGGTGGGTGCTATTGCGGTGTCGGACTCGGATCCGAGCGTCGTTTACGCAGGAATGGGCGAGACTTCCATACGGCTGGACGTTACGCATGGAGACGGCGTTTACCGGTCTAACGACGCAGGGCATTCCTGGGTCCACCTCGGACTCGAGGACACTCGACACATTTCGCGGGTCAGGATTCACCCGACCAACCCGGACATGATTTACGTTGGCGCGCTTGGTCACGCATTCGGACCGAACGAACAGCGCGGCATATTCAGATCTAATGATGGAGGCAAGAACTGGGAGCACGTCCTGTTCGTGAGTGAGAACGCGGGCGCGAGCGACCTGTGCATTGATCCGAGCAACCCTCGCCTGCTGTTCGCCGGGATTTGGCAGGTTCGCCGCAACTTCTGGAACCTCAACAGCGGCGGCTCGGACAGCGGATTATGGCGCAGTTCAGACGGTGGAGATTCCTGGGATGACGTCTCAGAGAATCCCGGACTGCCGGAAGGACCCTTCGGCAAGATTGGGGTAGCGATCTCTCCGTCCAAGCCTGGCCGCATATACGCGACGATTGAAGCCAAGGAGCCAGGCGTGTTCAGATCGGACGACTACGGCGACACTTGGGAGCTTGTGTCAGATAATCGTGACCTTCAGGGCCGACCTTGGTACTACCAGCACATCTTCGCGGATCCGCAGGACGCGGACACCGTTTGGGTGCTGAACTACTCGGCGTGGAAGTCCAGCGACGGGGGCAAAACCTGGGTCGAGGTGAACACGCCGCACGGCGACAATCACGACCTCTGGATTGATCCGCGCAATCCACAGCGGATGATCGAGGGGAACGATGGCGGAGCGTGCGTCAGCTACAACGGCGGCGATACATTCTCCACTATCTACAACCAGCTAACGGCGCAGTTCTACCACGTAACGACCGACACGCAATTCCCGTACCGAGTGTATGGAACGCAGCAGGACAACAGCGCGATAAGCGTTCCTTCTCGCTCGCACAAGGGGGCGATTCCGTGGGGCGACTGCTACGCGGTCGGCAGTTCGGAGAGCGGCTACATAGTCGTTGATCCGACAGATCCGAACATAGTTATATCCGGGGCTATCGGCTCATCGCCGGGCGGCGGGGGGAATATGCTGCGCTACGACCATTCGACAGGCCAGGTGCGGATCATCACGGTCTGGCCGGAGATGAATACAGGCTACGGGGCTGTTGACGCGCGGTACAGGTTCCAGTGGACGTATCCCATCCAGTTCTCCCCACACGATCCGGGGGTGCTGTACGCGGCAGGGAACGTTCTGTTCAGGTCAACCGACCAGGGCGGGAGCTGGGAGCCTATCAGCCCGGACCTCACACGCAACGACCCAGACAAGCTCCAGCCGTCCGGGGGCGACATCACTGGGGACGCATCGGGCGCGGAGACGTACTGCACCATCTTCTCGTTCGTGGAGTCTCCGCACGAGAAGGATGTTTTCTGGGCAGGATCGGACGACGGGCTCGTCCACATATCGAAGGACGGTGGCGAGAACTGGGAGAACGTAACTCCCCCCGATCTGGAGGAGTGGACGCGGGTGGACATGATAGAGGTGTCACCGCACGATCCGGCGACGGCGTATCTGTGCGCGACACGCTACAAGTTCGACGACAACAGGCCGTTCCTTTTCAAGACATCGGATTACGGGGCGACCTGGAAGTCCATCACGGGTAATCTGCGCGACTACGACTTCACGCGCTGCATCCGAGAGGACAACGAGCGGCCGGGGCTACTGTACGTGGGAACGGAGACCGGGATTTACGTGTCATTCGACGATGGCGACAACTGGCATTCGATGCGGGGCAACCTGCCGGTCGTGCCTGTGTATGACCTGGCTATCAAGGACGACGACTTGGTTGCGGCGACACACGGGCGCAGCTTCTGGATATTGGACGGTCTTAGCCAGCTCAGGCAGGTGTCGGGGGAGTTCGCGGACGAGGATATGCACCTCATCAAGCCTGCCACCAAGATACGGATGGCGGCGCCGTTCAGGGGACGCGGCGGAAGCGCGTCCAAGAACTACCAGCTTTCGCTGGGCGCGGCGGTGGCGTTCATGGATACGAAGGAGCCAAACGGCGAGTTCAAGAGGAAGATGCTGGACGCCGGCGACAATGGTCCGGGCGGCGTCCGAATTTGGTACTGGCTGAAGGAGAAGCCGGAGTCTGATGTCACGCTTACGTTCCTGGACGCGGACGGCGCGGAGATCAGGAGCTACACAAGCGCTGAGCAGGATGATGACGACGATTCGAACGGTCCCCGCGTACCCGCGGAGGTGGGGATGAATCGCTTCGACTGGAGTATGCGTTACCCGGGCGCGAACAAGGTTCCTGGAGACAAAACGACCGAGGGTGTGGGACGCGGGCCACTGGCTCCACCGGGTACGTACCAGGTCAGGCTGAGCGTGGGCGAGCAGTCGCAGACGCAGAGTTTCGAGATGGTGAAGGACCCGCGCGTGGATGCGACGCAGGAGGACTTCGACGCGCAGTTCGAGCTTCTCACCCGCATCCGAGACAAGATATCGGAGACGCACGACAACATCAACCGGCTGCGAAGTGCGCGGTCGCAGGTGGAAGAGTGGGCGAAGCGAGCCGAGGGAACGGCGGCTGAGGAGCCGGTGTCGTCAGCGGCGGATGCTCTGAAGGAGAAGCTGAACGAGGTGGAAGGCACGCTCATCCAGACTGAGTACAAAGGTGCGCGGGACAGGCTGCACATGCCGATCAAGTTGAACGCTAAGCTGGCGGGGCTGTCGCCGGTGGTGTCGGCGGGGGACTACGCTCCACCACAGCAGGCTTACGACGTATTCGCGCATTTCAGCGAGCTTCTGGGCGAGCAGTTCGCGTCGCTCGACCGGATTCTGGACGAGGATTTGGACGAGTTCCAGAACCTGCTGGCGGAGTTGGAGGTGAAGGCCATCGTGCCGAGGGCGGAGTGATTATGCAGAGGAGGCTGGAATTTTCGTTGGATTGACCATCTGAAGAGGAGGCTGGTAGATTAGGCGCAATACACGCAGGGTCTTTCGGTTATCCAGATTCGACAGCGCGGAGCTTACTGGATTCCCGTTTTCACGGGAATGACGGATAGTTGTAAGATCTCCGGCAATACAATAATCGAAAGGCCCTGGCAATACACGAGGAGGATATGATGGTCGGCGAACCGGATACGGAACTGAGAGGTATGTATTCGGCGCGTATGGCGGCGAGAGTGGCGCGTATCCCTTCTCAGAGGTTTCAGGCTTGGATGAAGTCCAAGTTGCTACGCCCATATAGGTTCGAGTATGGCAAGCGGGTGGAAAACACGTACACCTACGACGACCTGCTGCTGATACGACTCATCGCGCGTCTGCAAGACCAGGGAGCAACCGCCAAGTCCATAAGAGTCGCGCTGGATACGATTGAGTATATGAGCAACGGCGACAAAAGGGCATGGCAAAAGGTCACCATGCTGGTATCAGAAGGCATCGTGGCGGTGATCTTCCCGGGCGAGGAATGGGCGGACTGGAATCCTATCGCGGCGTCGAGAGGTTCTCAGAAGATGGCAACCGCGTTCTTCCCCGACTTGGTGAGAGAACTCCAGAATGAGTTAGTACCTCCCGACAGGTTCAAGTACATAGACGTTGACCCCGACGTTCTGGGTGGATCTCCAATAGTAAAGGGAACTCGCATATCCACTAGGGCGGTCATGTCCGTCCTGGAGTCGGAAGGCGATCCGACAGAGGTGTACCCGGGCCTCACCGCTGAACAGGTTGCTGAGGCGTATGATTACGAGCGGTCGTATTTACGGGCGGCCTGATGCTGGTCGCGGACGCCGATGTGCCGGGACCGGTCATAACAGCGCTCAAGGCCCTGAGATATCCTATTGTCACCTTTCAGGATATTGGAGCGCCTATCCGTCCTGATACGGCCTTGATAGAACATATGCTGAATTACAGCGACCATCGCATCTTGTTGACCTTGGACCAGGGGATACCCGGACAGGCTTACATAGACCAGTTCCACCGGCGCGGACTGACTGTGGCGCTTCTTCGTTGGAAAACGTCAACTGCCAGAGATTTCCAGGAGATGGCGATTCGGATTCTTCAGGATGGGGAGAAGTGGGAGGATATTGCCGCTCGGTCCCCGTCGGTGATCAGCGTCAACAGGAGAGGTTACCGCGTCCGCCAATGGAAGGACGTTCCTGACTCGATTTCAACATCTCAAACGTAGCGATTTCAACCCGCATCCGGGACCGAAGGTTTTCCATTGCCTTGGAATAAGACTTCGGCGTTTCGATTGAATGATGACTCCATCGAACCCCTTGATTCAGCAATGATTACGCTATTCTATTATGTGGCTTTTTAGGACGGATTGGTCGAACTCGATGCCTAGGCCCGGCCCCGTCGGTGGGGTGATCTGGCCGTTTTGGAAGATTAGGGGTTCTTTGAAGATTGTCCTGTGGAGGGGGCCCATGTTGGCTTCCTGGATGAGGAAGTTGGGGGAGCAGGTGTCTATCTGGACGGCGGAGGCAGCGGCTATCGGACCGCAGTACATGTGGGGGGCTATCAGGGCATAGTGCGCTTCGGCGATGGCCGCTATCTTCTTGGCCTCGGTTATGCCGCCGCACTGTCCTACGTCGAGCTGGATGATCTGTGCGGCCTTCTTCTCAAGCAGTTGAGCAAACTCGTACTTGGTCACCAGCCGCTCGCCGGTGGCTATGGGGATGCTGGTGTGGGCGGCGACGCGCGCCATTTCGTCTATGTTTTCGGGCGGTACAGGCTCTTCGAACCAGAAGGGGTGGTAGGGTTCCAGGTAGTCGGCGACGCGGATCGCGCTGTACGTGGTTAGCTGGCCGTGGGTGCCGATGCCGACTTCGAGGTTGTTGCCGACGGCGTTTCGGATGCTCTCGAATATCTTGGAGGCGCGCTCGATTTCCCAGAGGGGGATGTCCCTGGGTATGGGGTAGGACGGCGGGAAGGGGTCAATCTTGCAGGCGGTGTTGCCCTCTTCCAGCAGTTGCGCCGCTACCTCTCCGGCGGCCTCGGGGTTGTCCTGGAACGCGCCGCCGGGCATATAGGCGTAGGCGCGCAGCGTCTCGTGGTACTTGCCGCCGAGCAGGTTGTAGATGGGCTGGTTCGCGGCCTTGCCGGCGATGTCCCAGAGCGCCATGTCTATCGCGCTGATGACGGGCGTCGCGTACAGGCTCGGATGACGGAAGTCGTGGCGGGAGGCATACATTCTGTCCCATGTCCTCTCAATGTTGAGGGGGTTCTCGCCGATGACGAAGTTGCGGACCATCTCTTCTATGAGGCCGATCTGCGTCTTGAGGTCGGTGAGGTTGTGGGAGTAGGCGCCGCCGGTGATGCGCTCGCCGAGGCCGGTGATTCCCTCGTCGGTGTGAAGTTCGAGGAAGAGCAGGTATCTGCCGCCGATGTAGGGGGGCTCGTTCTGAACGACCATTGTCTTGAAGTCGGTTACTTTCAATTCATTCTCCTGGCGAATCTGGATTCAGCGTAGTTTGCTATGTGGTCTTATATATCTCAATTTATATTATACAGGTGGGCTTCCAGGTGGCGTTCCAGGCAGGACAGGATGCAGGGCACTTGGAAAGTGACCTGTCATCACCCGTTCTTAGCTTTGGGGCGGAAATTTTTCGCCGCCGAAATCATTTTTGATAATCTCCTGTTTATGTAAAGGTCGGCTTTTTTGCTGGTACTTGAGTGTAGGATATGATAGCATTAATGTTCTGCAAGGTCAAAGGAAAAGTGGTAGTCATTGGTACGTCCGGTTCTATCCATGAAGGACGCGAAGCTAGCGGATTCACCCCCATCCTAACCTTCCCCCGTCAAAGGGGGAAGGGACTTTTGCGGTTCTATCCACGAAGGACATGAAGTAGCACGAAGGGATACAATGCAAATATTCCATTGGAGAGGGTTATTGTCTTGAGTTCGAGCGAAATCGTATATCCGTTGAAGGCGGTTCGGGCGGTGGCGCTGCATACGCAGGGGCTTGGGTCGGCTAACCGACGGCGGGGGAAGCCAGGGGTCGAGGATGTGTATTCGGCGGTGGAGCGAGTCGGGTGGGTGCAGATTGATACGCTCCAGGTGGTGAACCGGAGCCAGTACATCGCGCTGTGGAGCAGGTTGGGCGACTATAACATGGAGCATCTGGACAGTCTGCTGTTCGACGGGGGGAGTATGGCGGAGGACAATGGGCGACGGCTGTTCGAGTACTGGGCGCACGCGGCCTGCATCATCCCGCTGGCATCGTATCGCTGGCTGATGCCGATGATGAGCCGGAGGGCGAACGGGAGAGGTACGTGGCATCGCAAGTGGGTGGCAGATCCAGAAAACGCTCGGTATGTGGATTCGCTGCTGGAGCAGATAAGGTCTGACGGCCCGGCGCGGCCCGCGGACTTCAGGACGGGCAAGCGCGCGCGCGGGTCGTGGTGGAACTGGGACAACGCTAAGATAGCCTTGGAGCATCTGTATGACGTGGGGACACTTGCCATAGCGAACAGGGTGAATTTCCAGAGGATATACGATGTCCGGGAGCGGGTTATCCCAGAGTGGGTGGACAGGAGCGAGCCGACGGAGGAGGAAGGGCTGAAGCGGATGCTGGAAATCTCGCTGCGGTCGCTGGGAGTGTGCGAGCCGGTACAGGTGGGGGACTATTTCCACGCCAAGCGGACGGAGGTGAAGCCGCTGGTGGAGTCGCTCATAGCGGACGGGACTTTCGTGAGGGTGAACGCTAAGTTGGCTGACCGGGAAATCCACGAGTTGCTGGTACACAGGGAGAATATGCCGCTGCTGGAGATGGCGGCGGACGGTGAAGCGCGCGCGGGTCGAACGACGTTTCTTACTCCGTTCGACAGCCTGTTCTGGGCCAGAGGCAGGGACATGGATTTCTGGAAATTCAGGCAGACGCTGGAGTGTTACGTGCCTGAGCCGAAGCGAATCTGGGGCTATTTCTGCCTGCCGATTCTGTATGGGGACAGGCTGGTAGGGCGATTCGACCCGAAGGTGGAGCGCAAGACGGGGGTTTTACGGATAAAGGCGCTGCACCTTGAGCCGGGGGTGAGGCCGAGCGGAAGGCTGGTAGCAAGCGTGGCGCGCGCGATGCGGGACTTCATGCGGTTTCACAAAGCGACCGAGTTGGTTATCGAGCGCAGCGATCCTGCGGAGTTTGGGGAGAAGCTGGAGGCGGCGATGTGAGCGTGGTGAGCAGTCTCTTTCTGTCCACTAAGGACACGAAGACGCACGAAGTTGTGTTCACCCTCACCCCCGTATCGCGGTACGGGGCAGGCTCTGGCCCTCTCCCTCTGGGAGAGGGGGCTTCTGGAATCTTCTCAGGACGGGAAGAGGGCACGAAGTTATGTGTGTGGAAATTACGGGAGGAATACAGGCTGGGTCCATGCCTGCAATCCATTGGAGGATGTGACGTGGGCGCGGATGTAGCCCTCGTCTCCGGTGGGACTATATGAGACTTCCCTTCCGACCTGCTGGTCGTGGATCTTGCCATCCCTGCCGATGAAGCTGGTAAGGAAGATAGAGTCGGAATGTGGGCGAATCTTCATGGAGATTTGGTCCGGTGACGCTTTGAGTTCGCCCAGGAAGACGCCGGTGGAAGAGTAGAAGCGGCCCTCGGCCATCGCCTCTACCACCGCTTCAGACTCCAGCCCGTCTGATTCGACCATTACCCAGCCGCGTCCGGGATTTTCCCTCTCCGGCGAGAAATCATAGTAGTCGTGTGAGTCATCGGATGCGACCCCGAAGATGGAGACGCCAGCGCTCAGTACGTTGTCCCATATCTGGGACGGGCTGAGAAAGCCCGGCACAGGGATAGGGTAGTTGTTGCATTGGCTTGCGGCGTTGAACACTTCCACCAGGCTTGCGCCGCGCGTCTTGAGGATCGGTTCGTGGTCGAAGGCCCACTTCCAGCTAGGGTGGTTGATGCAGGATATTCCGCCCGCGTCTCGAATGGCGTCTATGTTGGCTTGGAGTGTGGCGGCGACGTCTCCTGCGTCAACTGGCTCTACGAAGCGGTGTATGCCAACCGCGCCAAGGTGTACGGGGACTCCGTTGCCTTCCAGGGGAAGAGTGACTTCCTCGCCCGGAATCATCAACGGGCCGAGAGAGCCGTCCCTCCCGTTGCCGTAGTCGAGCAGCGTGAGGTGATTATGGTCGGAGAGAACGAGGAAGTCGTAGCCGTGTTCTCTGTACCAGGCGGCTACATTCTCCGGTTCGGCGTCGCCGTCGGATTCGGTTGTGTGTGTGTGGATATTTCCCCTGTACCAAGTCTGTTCGTTCATACTATGATCCTCCAAGTTATCATTCTAACAGGTACTTGCCAGCAGGCGTCCATGCGGTGTCAGGGCCTGTGCAAGATCGGCATCATTGAGATTTCGTCAGCAACTGCGCACTGGATTGCCGAGCGGCGAGCCCTTCGGGGTTCCCGCTTTCGCGGGAATGACAATACGTGGCTATGAATCGCGGAATCGGGACTTTGCACGAGCCCTGATGCAGTGTGCAGACGGGCGCCCACAAGGGACGCCCCTACGGATCGGGCAACAAACCAGATTGATACAGGTTAGTGTTCTCTGTCTGCATTGACATACCAATATGCCTATCCTATGCTTATCGCCAGTTGGAATATGTCTCAATTCTGGTGAATCCCGTGTTGGTTCCAGCGCTTTGTAAGGAGTTTTCCTAAATGGCGGGCCGTCTTTTGGATAAGATAGATCAGCCTGGTGACCTCAAGCCCCTGACTGACGAAGAACTCTCCAGAGTGGCGCAGGAGGCACGGGACACCATCATCTCCGTGATCACGGAGCGCGGCGGTCACTTGGCCTCGAACCTGGGAGTCGTCGAGCTAACGCTGGCGCTGCACCGGGCGTTCGACAGTCCGACCGACAGGATAGTGTGGGATACGACCAACCAGATGTACACCCACAAGCTGGTGACCGGACGGCGGGACGAGTTCAAAGACATACGGCTTGAGGGCGGCCTGTCCGGGTTCGGCGAGCCAAGCGAAAGCGAACACGACACGCTTGCGGCCGGACACGCGGGAACGGGACTGTCCATAGCGCTCGGTATCGCGCAAGGCGCGGCCAACCGCGGGATAGATTCATGGACAATCGCGGTCGTCGGAGACGGCGCTATGACTTCCGGGTCCAGTTTCGAGGCTCTGAACAACATCGTGCATCTGAATCCCGAGAAGTTCATCGTCGTGCTGAACGACAACGGGATGTCTATTTCCGAGAACATCGGATTTCTGACCAACTGGCGGAAGCGAATGATCACCCATCCCGAATACCAGCCAATGGTGGACAGGATGAAGGCGCTTTCCAGGAGAGTGCCGACCGGGGGCCTGATGTACAACCTCGTCAAGAGGTTCAATACGGCCCTGGACGGTTTCGTCATACCTACGATGTTCTGGACGGAGATGGGATTCCAGTACCTGGGGCCGGTGGACGGACACGACTTCAGACAGCTTGAGCAGACGCTCAGACAGGCGCAGAATACCGCGGGACTCGTGCCCCTGGTTCACGTGGTCACTCACAAGGGACACGGCTACGAGCCGGCCGAGGACGATCCGGTGAAGTTTCACCAGCCGAGTTCTCCCCTGGGTGACGGATCGGGAGCTCCCACTTATTCTCATGTGTTCTCCCAGACCGTCTCAAGCATAATGCGAGAAGACGAGAACGTGGTCGGCATCAGCGCGGCGATGCTGGAAGGCACGGGCCTGGCGAGCGTCATGCAAGAGTTTCCTGACAGAATCTTCGATGTCGGCATAGCGGAGCAGCACGCTGTGAGCATGGCCGCGGGAATGGCTTCGGCGGGACTCAAGCCGTTCGTGTCCATATATTCGACCTTTCTCCAGCGCGCCTTCGACCAGATCGTTCATGACGTATGCCTTCAGAATCTGCCGGTGACGGTGATAGCGGACAGGGCGGGTATCGTTGGCGAGGACGGCAAGACGCATCACGGCGCGTTCGACATCTCTTACATTCGATGCCTCCCGAACGTAGCGCTGGCAGCCCCCAGGGACGAAAACGCGCTGCAACACCTCGTTTACACGGCGTACAAACACGCAGGCCCGTTCGCTATTCGGATTGCGAGGGGCGCCGCTGTCGGGGTCCCGCTGGATGAGGAACTTCGAGAGTTGCCTATTGGCAAAGGCGAGGTCATCAGAGAGGGCCGGGACGTAGTTATATTCGGTCTTGGGAAGTCGCTCAATGCGGCCCTGGAAGCGGCAGACCAACTTGCGGACTGCGGAATTTCATGCGGTGTCGTGGACCCCATATTCGTGAAGCCCCTGGATGAAGAACTGGTACTGGACGCGGCCAAGAATGCCGGACGAATTGTCACCGTCGAGGAGAATGTCCTTGCCGGGGGGTTCGGGTCGGCAGTGATAGAGGCCCTGGCGGCGGCCGGCAAAGAGGATGCGACAGTCCTTCGCATCGGTATGCCGGACTCGTTTATAGAACACGGAACCGCCGCCGACCAGCGCCGACGCCTTCAACTCGACGCCGAAGGCATTACGCGGCAGATTCTGGACGAATTCTTCCCAGACGCAGACGCCAAGCTCAGCAGCATAGCGTCGTGAAGGGACTGGGGTAAGGCGGTCTGATTCTCACGACGCTGTATCAGTTTGGTCGTTAGATGGAATCACCCTCACCCTAGCCCTCTCCCATTGAGGGAGAGGGGATTTTCGCGACAGGCAAGGCCGTCTATACAGGTTCATCGCGCCCATATTTCTCGAACGCCTCGCTGTAGGCATCGGGAGTGTTCAGGTCGAGGCGAATCTCCGGATCATCGAATAGCACCTCATTGATCTGTGCGCGATGGCGCTCGAATACCTCCCTGAGTCCCTGGTTCTCCTCGGAAATCCGTCCGAGTTCCGGGAGGAGACGCGCTGAAAATACGAGGGGATGGCCGCCACGTCCACAGTACCTGGGCGAGGTGAGCAGGGCGTCGGCCTCCAGGTGGGCGTTGATTACATCAGACACGATCTGAGGCGCGCGTGGCTGGTCAACGGCCATGATGACGATATCGGTAGCGTCGGATGATACCGCTTCGAGTCCGGCCCTTATGGATGAGGTGCGCCCCTCTTTGTAGCGGAGGTTAATCACTTCGCGCACGGTATTGCCGGAGACGTAGGGGGCCACTTCATCCGCCTTGTGTCCGAGGACGACGATGACTTCGCGCGCGCCCGCATCGAGCAGCGATTGGATCTGGCTCTCGACCAGAGTCTTGCCACGCCAGGGAAGCAGCGGCTTGGGTCTGCCCATGCGCGAACTGAGACCGGCAGCCGTCAGGACTGCTGAGACGAAAGGCATAGCGGGATTAGTCGGCTGCCGCGACCCGTTCGGATTCCACCTTGGCTATGATGCGGTCTATGCGATGCTGCTCCAGCTTCATGGGCAGGCCAGTGCCGCCAAGCCTGAACATGAGAATCTCTCCCATGATGCTGACCGCGATCTCCTCGGGCGTTCTGGCTCGTATATCGAGGCCGATGGGGGAGCGGATGTCGCGCAGACGCTGTTCATCCAGTCCCATGCGCACCAGGTCCTCGTAAATCAGGATGGTCTTGCGCTTGCTTCCCATAAGGCCGACGTATCTCGCGGGGGTGGCGGCCGCGGCGGCCAGCGCCACGTTGTCGAACCTGTGGCCGCGCGTGGCGACGACGATGAAGGTGTTGGCGTTGATGGGGAGTTCGTCCAGCGCGTCCTCGGGCTTCTTGGCGATGACAATGTCGGCGTCCGGGAAGCGTTCCGGGTTTGCGAACTCTTCCCTGTCGTCGGTGATGAACAGCCTGAAGCCGAGTGGCTTGGCGTGAGCGGCCAGAGCGAAGGATACGTGTCCGCCTCCACATATTACCAACTGGGGCGGAGTGGTGTATGCCTCTACGAAGTATTCGGAGCCGTCTTCGGCGGTGGCGTATTCGTTGCGGCCCATAGCCATGAGGCCGTGGGCGCGCTTCACCGCGTCGCGGTTGAGATCGGGGTCTCCTAGAGAGCCTTCGGTGGAGCCGTCTTCACGGATGAACAGCTTCGCTCCTACCGGCAGATTCTTGCCGGGGGCGGACTTTATCAGGCTGGCGAGAGCGACAGAGGGACCGCCTTCGTAAGCGGCGTCTATCTCTTTGGCGTAGTCGAGATACTGGTCGGGCTGGTACACGGGGTCTATGAGGAAGAACATCGTGCCGCCGCACACCAGGCCGTCCTGCGCGGCAAGGTCCTCGTTAAGTTCGTACTCGCGGTACTGCGCGTCGCCGCCACGTCGCATGAGCTGGCTGGCGGCGTACCAGATGTCTCCTTCGACGCAGCCGCCGCCCAGCGTTCCGACGCCGGAGCCGTCGCTGCGCACAAGGAGCTTGGCGCCGGGCTTCTGGGGCGTGGAGCCTTTTGTGCGGATAACAGTCGCCATTACCAACTGTTCTTCCTTCTGGAGCAAGTTTACGGCTTCGTGGAATACGTCTTGCATATCGCTGTACCACCTCCGTGGATGGATGAAAACCGTGCGGGGTCGCTATATATAGCTTAGCAGTATGGGCGGGTGTCGGCAATGTGCATCTGAACCACAGAGACAATTTCAGGAGTGGGGTTGTAACAGTCGCCAAGTTGCCAATTCCTGGATTCCCGCTTTCGCGGGAATGACGCATAGCCAAGACTTGCGGACTTTTTCAATCCTCTCGAACCACAGTATTGAACGATGGATGTGTTCTTCAAGACGCAAATGGGGCTGACCATTCCGGTCAGCCCCACTGGTTAGCTTACGCTTTCAGATTGGCGCGCGGGTCTAGTAGTCCATTGGCGGCATTGCGGGGGCCGCGGGCTCGGGGACCGGCACGTCTGTGATCAGGGACTCGGTGGTCAGGACCATGGCGGCGACTGAGGAAGCGTTCTCAATCGCGGCGCGGGTGACCTTCGCGGGGTCCATGATGCCCTTCTCGAGGAGGTGGCAGAATTCGCCATCCTCGGCGTCGTAGCCCCAGTCGCCTTCGCTCTTGAGGCTCTCGGAGAGGATGACCTCACCGGATACGCCGGTGTTCTCGGAGATGAGCTTGATCGGGCGCTGCAAAGCCTCGCTGAGGATAGAGGCGCCGGTGGCCTCGTCGCCGGAGAGGTCGAGGGCGTCGAGCGCGACGCTGGCTCGCAGAACGGCCAGTCCGCCACCGGGAACAATGCCTTCCTCGACGGCGGCGCGGGTCGCGGACAGCGCGTCCTCGACGCGGTTCTTCTTCTCTTTGAGTTCGACTTCGGTGGCAGCGCCAACCTTGATGATGGCAACGCCGCCGGAGAGCTTGGCCAGGCGTTCCTGGAGCTTCTCGCGGTCGAAGTCGGAGGTGGTCTCGTCAACCTGGGCCTTGATCTGGTTGATGCGGCCCTGGATGTCGCCTTCGGCGCCGGAGCCGTCCACGAAGGTGGTCTCTTCCTTGGAGGCGACGATGCGGCGGGCGCGGCCAAGATCCTCGACGGTTACGGAGTCGAGCTTGCGTCCGACCTCTTCGCTGATGACCTGTCCGCCGGTGAGGACGGCCATGTCTTCGAGCATCGCCTTGCGGCGGTCGCCGAAGCCGGGGGCCTTGATGGCGACGCAGTTGAGCGTGCCGCGCAGCTTGTTGACGACGAGGGTGGCTAGCGCCTCGCCCTCGATGTCCTCAGCGACGATGACTACGTTCTTGCCGACCTGGAGAATCTTCTCGAGGGCGGGCAGCACGTCGGAGACGGCGGAGATCTTCTTGTCGGTGATCAGGATGTAGGGATCGTCAATGGACGCTTCCATGCGGTCCTGGTCGGTGATGAAGTAGGGGGAGATGTAGCCGCGGTCTATCTGCATACCTTCCACGAACTCCTGCTCGTAGGACAGACCCTTGGACTCTTCGACGGTGATAACGCCGTCCTTGCCGACCTTCTCCATGACGTCGGCGATGAGTTCACCCATTTCTTCGTCGTGGGCGGAGAGGGAAGCGACCTGCGCGATCTGCATCCGGCCCTCGACGGGGGTGGACATCTCTTCGACGGCGTCTCGCATGGCGACGACGCCCTTCTCGATCCCGCGCTTCAGGGCCATGGGGTTGGCGCCGGCGGCGATGTTCTTGAAACCTTCGTGAATGATGGCCTGGGCGAGCACGGTGGCGGTGGTGGTGCCGTCGCCGGCGACGTCGTTAGTCTTGCTCGCGGCTTCCTTGAGAAGCTGGGCGCCCATGTTCTCGAAGGGGTCTTCGAGTTCGATTTCCTTGGCGATGGTAACGCCGTCGGAGCATACCTGGGGCGGGCCGAATTTCTTGTCGAGTACGACGTTGCGGCCACGTGGGCCAAGCGTTACGCCAACGGTGTCGGCCATAACGTCTATGCCGCGCTTCATGGCGGCTCTGGCTTCTTCACTGAACTGAAGCTGTTTTGCTGGCATTTCGGGTTCAGTCCTCCTTCTTGGGTACTTGGGGAGCGGGGATTACTTCTTGAACAGGATGTCTTCTTCGCGGAGAACGAGGTACTCGACGCTGCCGTCGCTGTACTCTGTACCGGCGTACTTGGAGTAGATGACCACGTCGCCGACCGCGACTTCCATGGGGATTCGGGCGCTGCCGTCGTCGGAGAGGCGTCCGGGGCCCACGGCCACTACGACGCCTTCCTGGGGCTTCTCTTTGGCGGTGTCGGGGATGTAGATCCCGCCCGCTGTCATCTGCTCTTCGCCCTCCTGGGGCTCGACAACCACGCGGTTGCCAAGGGGCTTGAACATTACTTTCGTTTCAGTCGCCATTCTTGCTAGAACCTCCTCGTTTCAGAGTTATGTTGACTGCTTGATTTGATGGTTAGCAGTCTTGCAAACAGACTGCTAATTGAGATGATAGCGAAAGCATTTTCGGGGTGTCAACAGCAGAGTCGAGGGGGCTGATGTCCTAACAGATTAGAGCTAGCGTCGGCCTTTGTATGAGACTATACTTGACTCAGTGGAGGCTGGGTATGTCCATCGAACTACTGAATGTTCCCATAGAAAGCCTGACGCGAGTTTGTGATCCCGACAGCCTGGGTTTCGAGACGACTTCCGAGATAGAACCCCTTGAGGGCAATATAGCCCAGGAGAGGGCTATGAGCGCGCTGGAGCTCGGACTCGGAATTGACGCCGAGGGATTCAACCTTTTCGTGTCGGGTCTTCCGGGCACGGGCAGGAATACGGCGATCAGGGAATACCTGGACAGGGTCGCCAGGGATAAGCCGAATCCGCCCGACTGGGGCTATCTTTATAACTTCCATGACCCGGCACAGCCTATTCCGGTCGCGTTGCCCTGCGGGGAGATGCGAACCTTCGCGCGGGACGTGGATGAGCTTATCCATACCTGCCGCGCGGAGATTCCGTCGGCGTTCGAAAGCGATGACTACGCGCACCGCATCCAGCAGGTCATGGAGGAGATTCAGCGTGAGCGTCAGACCGTTACGGACCAGATAGAGAGCGATGCGCGAGCGCAAGGATTTACGCTCTCGTTCACGCAGGTGGGCATAACGCCGGTTCCGCTGCATCCGGAAGGCAGAGCGCTGACGCCGGAGGAGTTCAGCCAACTTC
>DAOULF010000127.1:0-21996 GCA_034420555.1 Dehalococcoidia bacterium | reverse complement strand
TTCGACTTGCATGCATTAGGCGCACCGCCAGCGTTCGTCCTGAGCCAGGATCAAACTCTACGGATTTGTTTTGGGTTTTGGTTCTTTCCACTATCCAGTTGTTAAGGTG
This sequence comes from Dehalococcoidia bacterium, assembly GCA_034420555.1. Classification (GTDB taxonomy): domain Bacteria; phylum Chloroflexota; class Dehalococcoidia; order Lucifugimonadales; family UBA1123; genus VXRN01. The sequence continues at coordinate 21,887 of DAOULF010000127.1, read as the reverse complement.
CAGGCATGAATCCTATAACACTATGCTCGCCGCTGTCAAGACGAAATTTCACACTCTCGTGAATTCGATTTACTGATTAGCCACTGTCTGATATGCTGGCCGAACTTTCGGGCGCGACCGCCCAGCCGGGAAATCCTATTTGGACATTCAGGAGACGCAGACCCCCGCGAAGGGACTGTCCAGATTCTTCAACGTACCTCCGGCGCTGAGGTATCCGAAGTACCGCGCCTACTGGCTCGGTATGCTGGCCTCGGTTGGCGGATTCCAGACCCTCATGTTCGCGCAGGGCTGGCTGACCTACGAGCTTACCGAGTCTCCCCTGTATCTTGGATACGTGAGTCTGGCGAGCGCCTCGTCCTCGATTGCGCTCAACCTGTTCGGAGGCGTGTTCGCGGACAAGCTGGACAAGCGCAGGCTCATCTTCGTAACCCAGCTCATCACCGCATCGCTCATATTCCTGCTTGCATTCCTCACGCTCTTCAAGGTGGTGCAGGTCTGGCACATCATAGTGATCGCCTTCCTGTCCGGCGCGGTGAACGCATTCAACCAGCCGGCTCAGCAGGCGTTGTATCCCCACCTGATAGACAGGAAGGTAATGATGAGCGCGGTCGCGCTCAACTCCGCGATCTGGCAGGGAACGCGGATCATATCGCCCGCGGTGGCGGGATTGGTAATAAGCCTCACCGGAACCGCAAGCGCCATCTTCCTCGCGGGCGCGGGATTCGTAACGATGGCAATTGTCATTCTTGCGCTGCGCATACCCAGAATAGAGTCTCGCTCCGGTACTAATCCGATGCAGGATATGCTGGAGGGTCTGAAGTTCATCGGCGGCAGCGCGGTATTCTCGTTCCTGATAGGGATGACCTTCTTCAACAGCTTCTTCGGCATGGCGTATATCCCGATGATGCCCGCGTTCGCGGTGGACATACTGAAGGTGGGCGCGGACGGACAGGGCGTGCTGATGAGCGTGGGTGGAGTGGGCGCGCTTGCCGTAACCCTGGCGCTGGGTTCTATGGGCGGGTCTTCCTATCGCGGTCTGATGATCGTTGGCGGCGGAGCGGCGTTCGGAATATCTGTCGCGGCCTTCGCTCTCACATCGCAGTATGTGGGCTGGTTCCCGCTCGCTCTGATACTCATGTTCATCATGGGAACGGCGAGTTCGACGTACATGATAGCGATAATGAGTTCGCTGCAACTGCTGGTGCCGGACAATATGCGCGGTCGCGTCATGGGCTTCTACGGCATGACCTGGAGCATCATGCCGCTGGGCGCGTTCCAGGCGGGCGCGATAGCGGAGTTCGTGGGTGTCCCGATAGCGGTCGCCATAGGCGGGACGCTGGTGCTGCTGTTCGCGCTGGGTCCGGCGATGATTAACAAGCAGGTGCGAAATCTCGGCGTGATTCTCCAGGAGCGCGAGGCGAGGGCCGTGGGGTGAGGGCCGGTCGGGCGAGGCTGTTCAACATACCGCCGGCGCTCCGGTATCCGAAGTACCGCGCTTACTGGATCGGGGCGCTGGCTTCGGTCGCCGGTTACCAGACACTCATATTCGGCCAGGGCTGGCTGACATTCGAACTGACCGGATCGCCTCTGTACCTGGGCTATATCGGCCTCGCCAGCGCCTCGTCCTCGATAGCGCTCAACCTTTTTGGGGGCGTGTTCGCGGACAAGCTGGACAAGCGCAGGCTCATTATCATAACTCAGCTCATAACCGCCTCGCTCATCTTCCTGCTTGCGGTGATTACGCTGTTGGAGGTGGTGCAGGTATGGCACATCATACTCATCGCGTTCGTCGCGGGAGGTGTGGGCGCATTCGACCAACCGGCTCAGCAGGCGCTGTATCCGCACCTTATCGAAAGAGAGGCGATAGTGAGCGCGGTCGCGCTGGACTCCGCCGTGTGGCAGGGAATGAGGATTGTGGCGCCCGCGGCGGCTGGATTCGTGATCAGCCTGACCGGGACAGCCACCGCGTTCTTTCTCGCGAGCGCTGGGTTCGTCACGATGGCATCGGTCATGCTTCTGCTGAAAGTTCCCAGAATAGAGTCCGCTTCAGGTGGAAACCCTATTCACGACATAATAGAGGGACTGAAGTTCATCGGCGGCAGCGCGGTGTTCTCTTTCCTGATAGGAATGACCTTCTTCAACAGTTTCTTCGGCATGGCATACATGATGATGATGCCTGCGTTCGCGGTTGACGTCCTCAAGGTGGGCGCGGACAGCCAGGGATTGCTGATGGGCATGAGTGGGATAGGCTCGCTCGCCATAACCATGGTGATGAGTTCCATGAGCGGATCGGCGAACAGGGGCCCGCTGATTGTTGGCGGAAGCGCGGCATTCGGACTCTCGATAGCGACGTTCGCCCTGACGTCGCTCTACGTAGGTTCTGTCCCCCTCGCGCTGGCGCTGATGCTGGTTGTGGGAGTATCGAACTCGACGTACATGATCTCGATAAGGAGTACGCTGCAATTGATGACGCCGGACACTATGCGCGGCAGGCTAATGGGGTTCTTTGGCATGACATGGAGCATCATGCCTCTGGGAGCGTTCCAGACGGGCGCGCTGGCGGAGTTCGTGGGCGTTCCGGTGGCGGTGGCGCTAGGCGGCGGTCTGGTTACAATGTTCGCGCTCGGGCCTGCGCTGATGAACAGGCAGGTTCGAAACCTGGGCGTGACATTGCAGGAGCGCGAGTCGAGGGTGGTTGGCTGAGGCGGCCTAACTTTCCAGCAGCGTGGGCTGCAAGTATTCCGTCCATGGATCTGTGGACCCGTTATCTCTTATGCCGTCCACCAGTACCGCTACATCGCTGCCATGCCAGCCTGCGATGTCGTCGGTGTCGTCGTCGCCGACAAGCGAGTTTAGCGCTTCCCGAAGCCTGTTTACGTACTCGACCGTTTCTCTGATAGCGGATTCGCGGTCTTGGCGCGCCTTTATGACTTCGAGCCGCTCGAGCCAGTCAATGCCCTGCTGCACTCTTTCGAAATCGTCCTCGCTGCCTCGCGCGGTGATGGTTGCCATTTCTGTTTCTCTCCCCGGCGGCTGCTCGCCTGTGATGGATTTGTCGGGAGATTGTATCACACGGTCTTGTCAGATCTGGACGCATTACACGGGCAGAAATTCAAAACCGTGCAGGGTCCCAGGGGAGTACCCATAGGTATGGTTCGTAAACCCGGAGACTGCCCTTCTATCGGTAATGACGCTTTATCTCCGAGGCATACCGGTGGCCAAGTCCGTCGGCATTTTCAGGGAGCCACTGAGTCAGCCTCGTTGGAAGCGAGGCCTCGCCGGTCTCCCTGGACGCGAGCAGGCCGGCGGATAGACCGTCTATCTCGTCCTTGGTCAGCGTCACGTCGTTCACGAAAGCGCCGACAAGTTTGGAGCCGAGCAGCGCGAGACTTGGGGGAGTTTGCAGGACGACGCACTTCGCTCCGATGGCGCGCCTGACGAGTTTCACGTAGTCGGAATAGCTGAACACCTCCGGTCCCACGGCGTCCAACTCGACATTCTCGTCACTCTCGGCCAGCCTGACGGCCAGGTCGGCGATGTCCTCTACGAAGCCCGGCTGGACCGGATAGTCGCCGCGTCCGGGAACAGGAAAGACCAGGAAACGACGCAGCGCCCAGGATATGTTGTTGAGCAGTATGTCCCCGTGCCCGAAGATGAGCGTGGGTTTGATGATAGCGTAGGAAGGTCCGAACTCGCGGAGGTACTGTTCCGCTATTGCCTTGCCCATGTAGTAGGGCAGGTGAGAGTCTATGGTCGCGTTGGCGATGCTTATATGCACGATACGCCGGACCCCGGCCCACTGTGCCGCGGCGAAGAGTATCTTCAGATTCTCGGCAGCCCGCTCGTGCGTGACGTCCCCATAGGCCATGCGTATCCAGTAGGTGTTGAAGAGTGTGTCTGCCCCAACCAGGCTGCGAGCGAGCAGGCCGGGATTGTCGAAGTGATAGGGCATCATCCTGACCTGACCCTCGAAGGGATCGTTACGGTCCGGGTGCCCTGTGAGGGACCTGACCCTGTGCCCCATCCGCAGCAGCCGTTGAGCGATATAGCGTCCGGTATAGCCTGTAACTCCTGTAACGACGTGGGTCTTGGTCATTTGAGGCACTCCTCTGTGGCGAGTCAGTAGGACCTCCTCATTATACTGTTTGGAATGATTTTGGCGCGCATGTTACATTGTCTTGGACGATAATCCCGAAAGAAGAATGGAGAGCAATGAATCAGGTCAGTCCCCCGGTCACGACGAGCGACCCCGTGGAGGCGGTCGGTCAATGGTTTGCGCTGATGGGGCGATATTGCGCCAGCGTGGACTACGACGGCGCCGAGAACATCTTCGCTGAGGATGTCGTTTCCTTCGGTACCAGGATGGACATAGTACGCGGACGCAAGGCGCTGCGAGAGGGCCAGTGGGAAAGCATCTGGGGGAACATCACCGGCTTCGAGATGGACCTGGAGAATGTGAACGCGGGTGGAAGCGGCGACCAGGCGTGGGGTGTGGTCACCTGGACGTCCATAGGGTACGACAGCGATCACAAGCCATTCCACCGTCCGGGGCGGGCGACCGTTACCCTCGAACGGCGCGACGGAGTCTGGCTCGCGGTGCATACGCACTTCTCTCTGTATCCCGGTACGCCACAGCGCACTTACGGGCGCAAATGAATTTACCGAGGTAGCTATCACAGATTTCATCGGATTGGCGGGTAGGGATACATACCGGGCAGGTGGGTACACCAAAGAGACGACTAAGGAGTGAGACCAATGACAATCGGATATGGAGACCTGAGAAAGGGAATGGCCATCGAGTTGGATGGCGAGCCTTACATGGTCGTGGACTACGAGCGAAGCAAGATGCAGCAGCGCGCGCCCACGATGCGCATACGGTTCCGCGAGATTCGCAGCGGCAAGGTTCTGGACCGCAGTTTCTCGGGCTACGATGTCAAGCTCACGCAGGCAGACGTGGAACGCCGCTCCGCGCAGTATATATACGACGAGGACGACGTTTGCTACTTCATGGACACCGAGTCCTACGATCAGTTCCCCCTTCTCAAGGATCAGATAGCGGAGGAACTCAACTACCTCAAGGAGGAGATGACGGTGGACCTGGTCTTCTTCGAAGACAGTCCAATCGCCATCGAGCTTCCAATCACCGTGGACTTGCAGGTGGTGGACTCGCCTCCCGGTCTGAAGGGCGACACCGCCACCGGCGCGACCAAGCCCGCGACTCTCGAGACCGGGCTCCTGATACAGGTGCCGCTGTTCGTGAACGAGGGCGAGTACGTCAAGGTGGACACACGCAACGCCACCTACTTGTCCCGGGTCTGACATGGCCGTTATATACGAGGTCTCCCAGGTAACCACGTATCTGCGCGAACTTCTTGCCTATGACGACGTTCTCGCGGACATCTGGATAGAAGGTGAGGTCTCCAACCTGCGCCGTCCCGGTTCGGGACACGCCTACTTCACTCTCAGAGACTCGAACAGTTCGCTTCGAGGGGTGCTGTTCCGCAACTCTCGCGGGCTGGAGCACCTTCAGGACGGGGCTGCGGTCGTGGCGCACGGGCGCGTTTCGCTCTATGAAGTGAGGGGCGACCTTCAACTGATAGCGGACATCATCCAGCCGGAGGGCGTCGGCGAACTTCAAATGCGGCTGGAACAGCTAACCCTCCAACTAGAGCGCGAAGGTCTCTTCGACCCTTCGCGCAAGAGGCCGCTGCCCGAATTCCCGAAGCGTATCGGCGTCGTTACTTCGCCCACCGGTTCAGTCTGGCACGATATTCAGAGTGTCATAGGACGGCGTTGGCCTCTCGTGGAACTGCTGATAGCCCCGGCGATGGTCCAGGGCGACGGCGCTGCGCCGACCATAGTAGAGGCGCTGGCCTCTCTCAATGCCGAACCCGACGTTGACGTCATAATAGTCGCCAGGGGAGGCGGGTCGCTCGAGGACCTGTGGCCGTTCAACGAGGAGTCCGTCGCGCGGGCGGTGTTCGCAAGTACGACGCCTGTGGTAAGCGCGATAGGACACGAGACTGACTTCACGATATGCGACATGGTGGCCGACGTGAGAGCGCCCACGCCATCCGCCGCGGCTGAGCTTGTCGTTCCTGACCGGATGGAGATGACCGCGAGAGTCCTGGGTGCGGTCCAGGTAATCGAGAATAGCCTCGCCGCGCACATGGCCCGCGCGTCGGGTGAAGCGGAAGCGCTGCAATCCCGTGCCCACCGCGCCGTGCCCGAACTCGACAGCCTCCGCCTCCGAGTTGATGATCTTCTTCAGTACGCTCAGACGGCGCTGTCCCATCGTGTCGAACTGTCCCGCGCGCGGGTCTCAGGACTGTCCTCGGCGCTGTCCCCGCTCTCGCCGGACAAAACGCTGCGACGCGGATACGCAATCGTCTCGCCCCGCGATTCGGACGGGATTCTGACCGACAATCGCGATGTCTCCACAGGTGATATACTGGACATCACCCTGCACAGGGGCAAGATCGTCGCTTCCGTTGAGTCCACCTCAGACGACTCTGAGCATAGCTGATAGGTGAGATATGAAATACGTCAGGTTCATAGCGGCGTTCTTGATATACACGATAATTGACGTCGGATGGAATCTGTCGCCCATAGCGACGGGTATGTACGAAAGACTCTACGAAGCCAGCGGCAACAAAGAAATGTTCGACGCCTTCGGAAGACAGATGGATACCTGGGGCGGCGTGGAGATAATCGCCATACTCGCGTTCCTGCTTCTGATAGCCTTCGGCAACAGCTATCTGGCGATAGAACCTGCGCTCAAGGAGGGTAGCCTTCTCAGAGCGGCGAAGAACAGCTTCGTTCTGGGATGCGCCGCCTACGCTACCTACATCATTCCCATCTACCTACAGATCTCCACCTGGCCCGCTGCCCTCATACCCATAGATATACTCATTGGCGGGCTGCTCAGCCTGATAACTTCGACCGTCGTTACCGCCGCGTTCATTCTGTTCCATCTGAAGAGAGACTGAATTCCCTGACGTCCCGTCAGACCGACGGGGCACCTTCCTTCCACGTCCAGAAGTCGGCTCAGCAACCATCTCCGTGAAGGAGGCGCAAAATGGCAATGTACAACGACGATATGTATCCGGTCCAGTTCAGCGTTGACTACCCCGAAGAACCCAGAAACAGGCTCACCGCCCTGGTGAGGATTATTCTTGCCATTCCGATTTTAGTAGTGCTTACCCTGATAAGCGGATACTTCTCGTCTGATCAGAACCAGGAATTCGATCCCGATCTGTTTGTGGTGGCTTTGGTAGCTGCCGGAGGAATATGGCTTGCCACGATTCTCATGATTTTGTTCCGACACAAGTACCCGCGCTGGTGGTTCGACTGGGGCTTGGAATTGAATAGGTTCAGCGCCCGCGTCGGGGCCTATGTACTCCTATGGCGGGACGAATACCCGTCCACCGACGAGGAACAGGCCGTCCACCTGGACATTGCGTACCCGGACGTGGAAGGTCAGTTGAACAGGTTCATGCCTCTCGTAAAGTGGCTGCTCGCCATTCCGCACTACATAGTCCTGATGGTTCTCTGGATAATCGCGCTTGTAGTTACAGTCACAGCCTGGTTCGCAATCCTGATAGTAGGCCGGTATCCTCGTGGAATGTTCGACTTCGTGGTGGGAGTGGACCGCTGGTCGTACCGGGTTATCGCCTACGCTTTCCTGCTGACCACCGACAGGTATCCGCCCTTCAGACTGAGTGAGTAGCGGATCCGAGGGGAGGAATGAAATGTCCAGTTCTACAGATATGTACCCTCTTCAGTACAGCGTTGACTACCCGGAAGGCCCCAGGAACCGGCTCACGACGTTGGTGAGGCTCATTCTCGCCATTCCGATCATCATAATCAGCATATTCGCGGCGTGGCAGGTGATCGTCCCGACGTTCTTCATGATCCTGTTCCGCAGCAAGTATCCGCGCTGGTGGTTCGACTGGAACCTGGAAGTGATGCGATTCGTCTCCAGGGTGAATTCCTATGTCCTGCTGCTGCGCGATGAGTATCCGGCCACGGACGACGAACAGGCTATCCACCTGGATATGTCCTATCCCGACGAGGGCGATCTGAACAGGTTCATGCCCTTAGTGAAGTGGATACTCGCAATACCCCACTTAATCGTGCTTTATGTACTCTCCCTGGTCGTGCTGGTAATATCGCTCATCGCGTGGTTTGCGATACTGATAGTCGGGCGATACCCAAGGGGGATGTTCGACTTTACGGTTGGCGTCATGCGCTGGAGCAATCGGGTAACCGCCTATGCATTCGTGCTAACGACCGATAGGTATCCGCCGTTCAGGTTGGGTGAATAGACAGGAGTGAAGATGGCTTCAGAAGGAGCAACGGAGAGTCAGGCCGTGCCGGACAACCTGTCGTTCGAGGAGGCGGTGAGTCTTCTCGAACAGACGGTGCAGGCGCTGGAGTCCGGCGGTTTGACGCTGGCAGAGTCCACGGCTATGTACGAGCGCGGCATGAAGCTGGCGCGTATCTGCAACGAAATGCTGAACTCGGCTGAGGCGCGCATCACCAGGATTCGCACCACCTACGGCGAACAGATGCGGATGGTCGCTCCCGAGGACGACGGGTTCGGCGCCATGGAAGACATCGGGTGATGCTCAAAGCCGACTTCCACATGCACACGAACTACTCGCCCGCCGAGGGCGCTATTCATGCCAGAAAGATGACGCCCCTCATCCACGCCGTTACCGCGATGACCAAGATCAAGAAGCGCATCTTCGACAGATGACTACCAACCAGAAAGACTTCCTCACCTACATCAACGGGCGGGTGATGCCGTACTCGGAGGCTATACCGGTCCTCCGAAGGATTAACGCGCGCTCGGCGGGTGGATACTACGACACGGCCCGCACATTCGGCGGGAGACCGTTCAAGCTCCGCCAACACCTGGAGAGGCTCTTCAACGGACTGGCCTATTCCAAGATAGATACCGGACTTTCGATAACGGATTTCGAGACAATCTCGACCGGCCTGATCGAGACGAACCACTCGCTGATGAAGGACAGGGACGGGGAGATGACGGTGACCCAGACCGTGACGATCAGTCGTCCCGATTCGGCGGACGATCTTCCCGGAGTGGATATCGCTATCTACTGCGAGCCGCTCGATGTGTCAGGGTTCGCCAGAAGCTACGTGGAAGGGGTCCAGCTATACACCCCGAACACATACCCTGAGCCAAAGGGACAGCCAACGGGCGATGGGAAGAGCGGCGCCGTGCAGATACTTCCGCTGATGTCCAACGCCCAGGGGCATATCACGGAGTGCAGGGGCGCGAACTTCATGTTCGTGTCGGATGGCAGAATCAAGCTCCCCGACCGGAGCAACGTGCTTCCGGGCGTCAGTATGCAGACGGTGCTTGAGATAGTGGACTACCTGGGAATAGGGGTGGATGAGGGGTTGTACAACCAGGGTCAACTGTACGACGCGGACGAGGCGTTCGTGTCCAGCACGCGCTACTGTCTTCTGCCGGTGGCTGCTATCAACGGCTTCCCGCTCGGCGACTCGGTGCCGGGCGAAGTAACCAGTAAGATAACGTCGCGCTGGAAGGAGTTGGTCGGGGTTGACTTCGTTCAGCGGACGCTGGACTCGCTGTTGGATTCCTGAGGCGGTCCCAGCCACGCCTGGCCCTATACTTCGATAACGTCGTTCTCCAGGACTCCGATTCCCTCGATGGACATCGTTACTATGTCGCCCTCTTGGAGGGAGAACTCCGGCGGCGGGATAATGGCGGTTCCTGTCAGGACGGTAGTGAGGTCCGGGACGAAGTTGTGACGCTGGAGCCAGTCGGCTATCTCCTCGCAACTACGGGCCATTTGGGACGTGGAGGTGCTGTCATTCCAGACCTCGACACCATCGCGCGCTATGGTGCAGCTTATCTCCAGGTCGGTCGGGTTGATGTCCTCTGCGGGCACGAAGCACGGTCCGATGGAGCAGCACCTGTCGAATACCTTCGCCTGCGGCAGGTACAGTGGGTTCTCGCCCTCGATGGTGCGACTGCTCATGTCGTTCCCTATGGTGTAACCCACTATGTCGCCCCTGTACAGGACGAACGCCAATTCGGGTTCGGGGACGTTCCAGTCGGAGTCAGCCCTTATGCCGACGGACTCAAAGGGGCCTACGCAGCGGTCGGAGGATGCCTTGAAGAATACCTCGGGCCGTTCGGAGTTATAGACCTTGCTGTACACGTCCGGGGTGTCGCTCTCGCGCATCCGCTCCATCTCGCTGGTCTTGTAAGTGACGCCGGCGGCCCAAACTTCGGAAGGGTCGAAGGGACGGTCCAGCCGGTAGAATCCCTCGCCGCTCCTGCTGGTGTCCATCACTTCGTTCAGGTCGAACCTGTCCGCGCTGCCGGTCTCGAGCGTGAGACTCGCTATCTCGTCCACCGACATGCCGGAGAGGGAAGAGGCCAGAAGCAGGTCGGAGAGATCGGTGACGTCGGGGTCGAGGCTGGTGAGGTCCATGGCGACGCCCCTGTCGGTCTCGACTATGAGACGGGCGTCTCCATCGTTGGACAGCAGGGTATAATAGCGCATTGGGCGATTCTCCTCGTCAGGTAGATCAATCAGGGGTATTCATATTCCGTCGGACTCGATTCCCGAACCATCATACACCTCGGAAGCGGGCATGGAAACTAGTCGCATCATTGTCATGTCGGGGTTATTATCCAGGAATCTTCGGACTATCATGTATCCGAGGGTGTAGCCGGTCCAGGCGGGAACCCTGTCCCCATCGCCGAACAGGAAGCGACGTATCTCGGTAGGGTCGGATATGCCGAAACGCCTGTGTAGCCTGGGCCACATTCTCCGAGGCTCAACCTCGTCCTGCGTGTCCATCCAGCGCGGGCGCGCTCCGTTCATGCACTCCTGCGCGAAGCAGTCCGATATGCCCTCGGCGACCATCGCGTCGAGAAGCGTTTCAGGCATCTGGGTCTTCATGTACACGAGCCTGCCTCCTGTTATTCCCCTGGGGAACAGGAGGTTGCGGACGAGGTGGGCATACTCGTGGACTACGTTGTAGGTCAGGTTCTCGCGCCAGTCGCCGCGAGGCCACACGAAGAGCAGCGTCGCGCTCGCGCCGAGGCTGAAGCCCAACACGCCTCCCAGTTGATTGACCAGGACCGTACTTTCTCCGTCGCCCGGAAATATGAACATTCTGGCGGACAGGTCGGGCCTGGGAAGGGAGCGGGACGCGACCTCCAGGGCCTGCCGCGCGACTTCCTGCGGTCTGGAGTCGTCTAGTTCGGTCAACGTCTCTCTGAGTTGGTCGGGTTCGGGATCTCCGAGTTGACCGATGACCGAGCGAACGCCAAGTTCCACGAGTGAAGTGTGCATCTGCGCGAGTTGGGTCCTGACGTAATCGCGCATACCGTTTTCCAGCGAGTCGAGCGCTTCGGCATAGTCGAGGTCGCTTGCGCGACGGGCGAGGTGCAGCATTACTCTGTAGGATGGGATTACCGATACGGACATTGGAAAGACTCGCCTTCTATTTCGACAACGGTTTCGTACCAGGGACTTCCTTCGAATCACGCCTTCATAGTATCAGAGTAGAGAACATGGTCTCCTCAAAGTCTTCCCCAGTTTCTCATAGGACTACACATTCGTGCACTGCATACGCTATAATGCGAACATACAAACTAATAGCGGAGGGCATCCGACCATGATCCCGGACCTCGACATACATAAATCCTCAGTTATGCTGGCCCAATATCGGAGAGTTGAAAAATTCTCCCCAAAGCCAACGCAGGTGATTAACAGGTGGATTTCTGGTGTTCTAATCACCTGTTGCCTACCTGTCGGTCACCAGTTAAACCACTAGTTGCCACCAGTTGCTTTATAAACGAAAGTATATGACTAGGCCGTGTTGACATTTATCGTCATTCCCGCGAAAGCGGGAACCCCGAAGGGCTCGCCGCTCGGCAATCCATAGGTGCGGAGTGTAGCCAATGTTGTTGCTACGCCGACCTCCTGTATAGCTGAAACATCAAATGTCAACAGAACCTAGCGAATCCGTCCCGTGGGATGTGTTCACCGCTGACTATAAAAAAGCCCTGCAATATGTGTACTCAGATCACGTAATGCTAAGTATCAAGGAAGGTCATGCCCAAAATGAAGATAGCCGAAATCGAGACGTTTCAACTGAGCGCGCCGCTGGAGCGCCCCTTTGGGTGGTCGCAGGGGTGGATTGGACACCGCAGCGTCGGACTCGTGAAGGTGACCACTGACGACGGCATTGTTGGGTGGGGCGAGGGCTGTGGAGGAGCGGCTGCGGCGGTTGTGGAGAATGACTTCGCGCCGGTGCTGATAGGGGAGGACCCCACGAATCGCATCGGGCTGTGGCAGAAGATGTTCGCTATGCAGTACAACGCAAATGTGGCTGTGGGTCTGGGCGGCTCGGCCATAAGCGCGGTTGATACGGCGCTGTGGGATATTACGGGCAAGTCGCTGAACCAGCCGGTTTACCAGTTGCTTGGAGGCAGAGCGCGGGACAGGGTGGCGGTCTATGCGACCGGGCTGTACTACACCGAGGGCGAGTTTCCGACGCGGCTGCTGGACGAGGCGCTCGGGTACGTGGAAGCGGGTTTCAAGGGCATGAAGACGAAGGTGGGCGGTCTGCCGATGGACGAGGACGTGAAGCGGGTGGCGGCGCTGAGAGAGGCGATAGGCCCGGACATCAAACTGATGGTGGACGCGAACCAGGCATACAACGCCACGAGCGCGATTCGTATAGGGAATCGCCTGGCCGACCAGGACATACTGTGGTTCGAGGAGCCGGTGAACGCGCAGGACATCGAGGGTTATCTTCAGGTGAAGTCCGCGCTGCCAATGGCGATAGCGGGCGGCGAAAACCTGCGCACACGCTACGAGTTCTCTCACTTTCTGTCACGCAGGGCATACGACATAGCCCAGCCCGACGTGATCAACGTGGGCGGCGTCACCGAGATGCGTAACGTCGCGATGACAGCCAACACGCAGGGAATCCAGGTCAATCCGCACGTATGGGGGTCTCCGGTGATGATTGCGGCCAGCCTGCACGTGGCGTCAACCATTCCGCCGTGTCCGCCGTCCGGAGACCCGGAACCCTACGTCCAGGAGCCGGTGATGGAGTTCGACAGAACGCCGTCTCGGATACGCGAGGGACTGATGGCCGAGCCATTCGACCAGCAGGACGGCTTCCTCGCGGTTCCCGATGGCCCCGGACTCGGTGTGGAGATAGATGAGAAGGCGGTGCGCCAACTGTCGTTATAGTTGAGAGCGTACAGTGTACGAAAAGGCGCGCCACGCCGAACTTGTTTACTCTGACTCTCGGTGCTATACTTTGCGCGCTTTGAAAATAGGGTAGAGGAGGATTTCGTGGAAGGCAGAGATTTCCCCAGTTGTTTGAGTTGCACGGCGGGCGGCCAGTTGTTGCCGCTATCCGACTTTGGAAGTCAGGGCGCTCCCATACACTATAAGGCCTGGGTATGCAGCAATCCCGATTGCGGATTCAACATCAAGATTCGCAACGGGGATGTGTATCTGAACGAGCCTATCGCGAACGGAGCAACGTACACGCCGCGTTTCCGCTAGCGACTTCAGGCGTCCAGGGACCCAAAACAGCCCCATTGTCGCGGGCTGTTTTTGCTGTCACCGTCTTCGTCACCGAAGGGATATTTCGACCACACGACAGGTTGCGCCAACGAATCGCGCCCTTGCGCGAGGAAAAGGGCCGCGAATCTCGTGTGTCCGACAGAGCCGCGAATGATATAATAACGTGAAGTACGTTTCAGAAGACGCAGCCACGGGAAATCCCGACAGATGTACAACTACCCGCAGAGAACATACTCCGCCCCGACACCTCGCCGGCCTCGCCGGATGTTTTTCGTAGGGGTCTTTTCGATCCTCATGGGCATCATGGTGCTGACGGGAGTTTGTATATACGCGGCATTCGGGATTTACAACAAGTCTAATCTTGAGAATCTTAATACGGCGATACAGGGGCCGGTATCGCTGCCGGAACAGCCTTCCGTCTCCAAGACGCAGGAACACAGCGCGCTGGTACCTGAGAGTACACCCAACAAGATAGAGGTCATCAGGAATCCGCAGCCTGTCGTGAAAGACGAAGCGAAGGCCGGATATGCGCCCGCGGTGAAGATAGCGCCAACCGAGACGGAAACATCGCCACCGGCTGAAGAGACCGCGCCGACTGTAACGTCAGTGAAACCCGTTGAACCCGTCGAGGCGACCGCCCAGGCGTCCGAGCCGGAGGTCGAGGCAGTTCCCGCTCCCGAACCGACGGTGTCCGACGTGGAATTTGATACCCGTGAGCTCGTATTGGTGTACAACACCATCTACCCCGGACACAGGATTCATCCGAAGTACTGGGATCGCCCACTGACGGCCGGAGCGGACGATTACACATACGGCGTCATGCCCAGAGAGGATGGATTCCTGGAAGTTGCGTCCGACAACGGGCTGCCGAAGGGATCGTTGTCCGACGCGGTACACATCCGGATTCCGAGCATTGGCGTTGATTCGGGAGTGGCCAACCTGTCCATCCTGGATCTCGGCGACAGCAGGGAGTATGAGACTCCCGCCCACGTTGTCGGCAGAATACCGGAGACCTCGAACCCAGGGGAGACAGGCAATACGTGGCTGTTCGGGCACCTCGAGAGTCCCATCCGCGGCGAGGGCAATGTCTTCAGAAGACTGCCGGAGATCCCCGAGATTCTCAAGAACGGAGACCCGGTATATGTGAGCCTTCTGAACGTGGATGGCGAAGAGTTCATGTACCAGGTTACCAACACAACAGTCGTACACAGGGACGATCTGTCGCTGTACGAGACTGAGGATGCGACCATTACGCTGGTCACGTGCGTCCCCAGGCTGATCTACGACCAGCGACTGGTGGTGTCAGGGAAGTTGGTCGGTATCAGAAAGCCCGCCTAGTGTTCCAACATCTTTGGATTGACGGCTTGCCTACCCTCACCCTAGCCCTCTCCCACAGGGAGAGGGGATAAGTCGGAAACTAGGTTATAACCCCCGGGACTCCTACCGACAGTACGTCTCGCATGACGGCTATGAAGCGTTGCGTAGGCTTCGACAGCCTCTTGCCCTTGAGGGTTATGATTCCGCCCTGTTCGACCGGCAGTATGTGCGCCAGGCTTACGACTCCCAGCACCTCGTCGTCTTCCGGATCTATGGCGAGCCTGGGACCTACGGATACGCCCATTCCAAGCGCGACGTACCGCTTGATCATGTCCATGCTGTCGAGGTCCACGACTATCTCGTAGTTTACCCCACGCCTCTTGAGTTCCGACTCGAGGAGGTCGCGGGTATGAGTTCCTTCATTCATGAGAATGAGGGGGTAGTTCGCTATCTGTTCCAAGGACTCCACCGGCTGATTTGCGAGAGGATGATCCAAAGGGGTAATCAAGACGCGCTCATATACGAAAAGCCCCTCGAAGGCGAAAGATTCGTCCCTGTCATAGTGCTGGATGATGCCGACATCGGCCTCCCCTTCGGAGATCATCTGGCTCACCTGGATCCTGGTGGCCGACTTGATGGTGAGGTGAATATGAGGATACCGGGCGAGGAACACCCGCACGACTCTCAGAAGGGTGTGAGGAATGATGTCCGGCGTGGCAGCCAGGACAACGGGACCACGCTCCTCGGCCTCGGCGGTCGTATCGGCAAGACCGTCAATGCCTTCGACCAGAGGTGTCGCCAGCTCGGACAGTCTCCGACCCGCCAGAGTAAGCTGGATAGGCCGCTTAACGCGGTCGAAGAGGACGGTGTTAAGTTCTCCCTCCAGCTTCTTGATGTGCGTCGTGACTGTAGGCTGTCCGATGCCAAGCCGTTCCGCCGCGCGAGAAATGCTGCGGAGGCGCGCAGCCATGCAGAAACTCCTGAGCTCTCTTATCTCCACTTTACGCCCCTATATCGAGAAAATAGATGATACATATCCATAAATATCACTTTTCAAGATTATATCATCTTGAGACAATTGTATATGTAGAAAACATTATAGTCCATTCCGATACAAGACGGGATGGTAGTCAATAGGAGGCGCACCATGATGAACAGAGTGAAGAGGATGCTTGGCAGGCCGCGTCTTTCGACCGCGACCAGTGTGGAGAGCTACTTCGGAGCCGTGAGTAAGCCGGGGGAGTCCGGCGGCCCTACTTTCGAGGAGGCGCAGAAGGACTTCCGGGACATCCACACCAGGTTCTCGGCATTCCGCAGCTAAGCGAAACGACTACAACCCACTGAAGGGGACGCGGCGGCCATACCTTCTCCCCGCAACGCGGATGAGATTCCGCAAGCACAGGCGCCGCGTTCCTACTACCTATATAATGAGCGCCGGGCCCCGGTACGTCGGACCCGGCGCTTTAACATTTCAGGGTACAATGTCCACATGAGAATCGTACTGGCAGCGATATTTGCGGCATTGGTCGGCATTGGTTGTATTGATGCCGACGCGGTATTGGAAGCGTTCCCGACTCCCGATAGTAGTGAAGCGCCTTCCCCGCGTGGTCTGCTTCCAACAGTTACGCCGCTTTCCAGGTACACGCCGCCCCCGACCATTACGCCTCTGCCCAAGTTCGGACTTGCCCCCACCATCACGCCGATGTCCCGATTCGGACTCGCTCCAACCGTTACCCCAGCGCCTACATTCGCGTTCGCTCCGACCGTCACGCCCATACCGAAATGGCAAGGATTCGGACAGACGGAGCCGCTCAGGGAATTGGACATAGAGCGGGTGTATCCGGGACTGTCGTTCGACAGGCCCGTGGCTCTGGTGTTCCAGGAGGATGGCGTACATCGGGGTTTCGTCGTCGAACAGGCCGGGCGGATTCTGTTTCTGAACGATGGTGAGGACGCCGGTACATTTCTCGACATAAGGGACAGGGTGAACGACCGAGGCAATGAGGAAGGGCTGCTCGGACTCGCTTTCGACCCA
The DNA here is from genome assembly GCA_034420555.1 of Dehalococcoidia bacterium. Taxonomy (GTDB): domain Bacteria; phylum Chloroflexota; class Dehalococcoidia; order Lucifugimonadales; family UBA1123; genus VXRN01. The sequence continues at coordinate 4,916 of DAOULF010000127.1, read as the reverse complement.
GATTTCGATTCCAACGGACTCTTCTACGTTTACTACACGGCGAGCGGCCCCAGACGCTCGGTGATATCCAGATTCAGCGCCGGCCCCGGATACGACACGGCGGATCCGGGCAGCGAGACGCTGATACTGGAGGTGGAGCAGCCCTACGCCAACCACAACGGCGGCCAGATAGTCTTCGGGCCGGACGGATTCCTGTACGTGGGTCTGGGCGACGGGGGCAGCGCGGGCGATCCCAAGGGCCACGGTCAGAACGCGGGAACACTGTTGGGCACGATTCTCAGACTTGACGTGTCTTCTCCGGATGCTGCGGGAGGCTACGCGATTCCCGCAGATAACCCATTCGTCGGAGTGGAGGGAGCGCGATCCGAGATATGGGCCTACGGACTGCGCAACCCGTGGCGCTTCAGCTTCGACAGGGAGACGGGCGACCTGTGGGCGGCGGACGTCGGCCAGAACAAGCTGGAAGAGGTTGACCTCATAAGGCCGGGCCGTAACTATGGATGGAACATCATGGAGGGCGACGAATGTTACTCGCGCTCATGCGACACTCGCGGACTGGAGTTGCCTATCACGGTGTATGGACGCGATGACGGATGCTCGATAACCGGCGGTTACGTCTATCGCGGAAACCGGCTGCCCAGCCTGTACGGGGCATACGTATATGGTGACTATTGCAGCGGCAAGATATGGGCGCTGAGATATGACGGCTCACGAGTGACCGAGTCAATCCAAGTCGCAGACACGAAACTCCGAATATCGTCCTTCGCGGAGGACACGGACGGCGAACTGTATATACTGGACCTGGACGGGGAAATATACAGGTTTGCCGAGGGAGGCTGAGCCTTCACGCATATTCTGACAGAATTGTTGCAGGCGAGCGGAGTCGCGACTCCAGCTCATTTCTTATAAGCCTAAGCTATCAGCTCATCGCTGGCTGCAATGCCCTCACCTCGTCGCCGACACTCACTTCTCCGCCGCTGACGACGGTGGCAAGCATTCCGCGATTGCCTTCCAGGGCAACTCTGAGGCCGTCGCTTATCTCGTCCATGCGGGCGCAGGGAGCGCAGTGCCCGGTTATCTCTACCACGATCTCGCCGCCTAGAGACACGCGGTCGCCTTCCTTGAGCGAGTGTATCTCGATGCCGGTCGTGGTGATGTTCTCACGGATGTCGCCGCGAGAAAGTCCGAACTTGGCGAGCGTCTCTTCGTCGGTCAGCAAGACTTGGCGCTTGGTCCTGACGCCTTCGGATACCGCGTGCCTGTCTCCCTCTATGCCGTAGTTCTCTATCATCCGCGCCGACCCGACCGACTTCATAGGGTCTCTGTGCCCGACACAGAGTTGAATCGAAATCACCGAACCGCTCATCATGTCCCCCTTTGGATTTTCTGATACTCAATCGTCTTGGGATGTAATGTAGTCCAATACGGCGTCTGGGGTCAATTGGCGGCGGCGCGAATTTCCGAATGGGTAAGAAACGATATATAATCGGCGGCATAAGAAATATCCGGACAGAGCCAATCTGGGGAGGTTCAAATTGGCAAATAGCGTAAAACTGGGCAGCGGACGGTTCGCCTACGAGGTTATCGAAAATTGGGAGAAACTGCCGGATGGCGTCGGATGGCGCGAGACGGCTGGCGTGATTACGGACGCCGACGACAACGTGTATGTGTTCAGCCGGGGCGACCATCCGATGGTCGTGTTCGATAAGGATGGCAATTTCATCAAGACATGGGGCGAGGGCGTCTTCACGCGGGCGCATGGTGTGAGCGTCGGGCCGAACAATACTTTGTACTGCACCGACGACGGCGACCACACTGTCCGGCAGTGTACGTTGGACGGCGAGGTGATCATGACAATCGGCGTCCCCGGTCAGCCCGCCGAGGCCCACAGCAACAAGCCGTTCAACCGATGCACTCACGTCGCGATTGACCCGGCGAACGGCGATCTGTTCATTTCGGACGGGTACGGCAACGGGAACGTCCACAAGTTCAGCCCTGACGGTGAGCACATCAAGACTTGGGGAAGCCCGGGCACCGATCCGGGTCAGTTCAACATCGTGCATAACATCGCGACCGACCGGGACGGTTACGTGTACGTATGCGACCGCGAGAACCATCGCGTGCAGGTCTTCGACCGCGACGGAAAGCTGGAGGACGTGTGGTACAACCTGCACCGGCCTTGTGCCATATACATCAGCGACGACCAGCGAGTGTACGTGGGTGAGCTCGGCTTCGGAATGTCGGTCAACCGCGACACGCCGAACATTGGGCCGCGCGTCGCAATCATGACCACTGCGGGAAAGGTTCTGGAGCGACTGGGCAACGGCTTCGGGCTGGACGCGGGGCAGTTCATCGCTCCGCACGGCATCTGCCTTGATTCCGAGGACAGCATCTATGTGGCGGAGGTCGCGCACACAAATATCAGCCACACCGAGACTCCGCCGCCCAATGTTCGCGCGTTCCAGAAGTTGGCACGGGCCTGAATTCCCAATTTCATCAATTCGTGCTATCCTCAGCCCATGCACACGAAGGAGGATTTACGATGACAACGGCACACAAGCACGCATCGGCCGCTGGCATGACGAAGGCGGCCAAGAGGTTCGTGGAGAGCCTGAGCGGCGACCAGCGCGACAAGACCATCTACGAGTACATGGACGGGGAGCGTATCTTCTGGTACTACCCGCCAGTCAACAGGCACGGAATCCCTCTCAGGGACATGGACGACGACCAGCGCCAGCTCGCCTACTCCCTGATGGAGACGGGACTGACGGACAGGTCGTTCGACCAGGCCAAGCTGATCATCGAGCACGAATCGGTGCTCGGCCCGTTGGAGAAGGAAGCCGGCGTTACCAGTTTCGTACGCGACCCGGACCTATACTACTGGACAGTGTTCGGCGATCCTGGCAGCGATAAGGAGCCATGGGGCTGGCGTGTCGAAGGACACCACATCTCGCTGAACTTCAGTCTGTGGGGAGACAAGTTCCTCTCCATGACGCCATTCTTCTTCGGCGCGAATCCGGCTGAAGTACGCAAGGGTCCGAAGAAGGGACTCCGCATCCTGGACCAGCGCGAAGACCTAGCGTTCGAGCTTATGAACAGCCTGGACCAGGGTCAGACAAGCAAGGCGACGATCTACGGCGAGGCTCCGTATGACATACTCACATACAACGCCTCGCGCGTTTCTCTGCCTCCTGAAGAGGGTCTGCCGGCGTCGAAGATGAACGATACCCAGAAGAACATCCTCCGTAACCTCGTCAACGTCTATGTGAACCAGGTGCGGACGGACATGGCCCAGGAGAAGCTCCAGCGACTTGAGGAAGAAGGCTTCGACGGCCTGCACTGGGCCTGGGGCGGTCCCGTTGAGGAAGGTAAGGAGCACTACTACCGGATTCACGGCGGCAACTTCGTCGTCGAGTTCGACAACCGGCAGAACGGCGCGAACCATATCCACTCGGTCTGGCGGGACGTCGAGAACGACTTCGCCAACGACGTACTGCGGGAACACCTGCTGCTGTACCACGTCTTGTAGAATTCACTGCCTAATCAGGTAGCGAAATGGATCAAGAGGCCGCCGAGATCTCGGCGGCCTCTTGGCGTTAGAAGGGAATCGTCAAATATATGGTGCGTGTTCAGCGTAGTATCCAATACCCAGTATCTTTGTGCCACTTCGTGTCCTTCGTGGATAGAATCGGATATGCTGTTGCGCGCCACTTTTGTGGTGCTTCTCATTAGAAGATGGGTATTGCTAAATCCTGTCCAGCGCCTGTTCCAGGTCGGCGATGATGTCCTGGGGAGACTCCAGGCCGCAGGACATTCGGATCAGGCCATCGGAGATGCCCGACTGGGTACGCTCTTCTTCAGACAGTGAGCGATGTGAGGTCTTGGCCGGGTGGGATATGGTTGTGCGTGCCTCGCCGAGGCTTGGAGCGAACTTGATCATGTTAAGGGAGCGCACGAATTCTGAGGCCGCAACTCCGCCGCCGTTGAGGTCGTATGAGACCATGCCTCCGAAGCCTCCGGGCATTGTGGCTTTGGCAAGCTCATATTGAGGGTGTCCGGGGAGGCCGGGGTAGTAAACTGCGCTGACCTTCGGGTGGTCGGAGAGGAAGGCAGCGGCGCGCATCGCATTGTCGCAAGCCCGTTCTACCCTGAGAGGAAGAGTGCGTATTCCGCGAGCAATGAGCCAGGTGGCAAACGGGTCCGGAGCGCTTCCCCACACTCGGTTGGACTGACGAATCTGCATAGCGATGTCCGCGCGCGCTGCGGCGACCCCGCCGGTCACGTCCGAGTGTCCGCCGAGGCTCTTGGTGGCGCTGTGGACGACAATATCCGCGCCCAGTTCGAGCGGTCGCAGAAGCGCCGGAGTCGCAAGTGTGTTGTCAACGACAAGGGCGGATCCTCGCTTGTGGGCCATGCCCGATATGGCTGGTATGTCGGGAAGGCTCAGGAGCGGGTTGGTTATGGACTCGATTAGTATTATCTTTGGCTCGCTTTCTAGGGATCGTTCCACCGCGTCGAGATCGCAGGCATCCACGAACTCGGTCTTGACCCCCAGCCGGGTCAGGTGTTGTCGCAGGAGCAGGTTTGTACCGCCGTATAGCGCGTCGGCGGCAAGCACGGTGTCTCCCGACTCCACTAGCGCCAGCAGTGTCACTCCGACCGCCGCCATGCCGGAAGAGAAGGCCACGGCGTCATCCGCGTCTTCGAGGTCGGCAACCACTCGCTCCAGTATCGAGACGTTGGGGTTGGCGTCGCGGGAGTAGATGAAGCCGTCCTGCCGACCTTCGTATATGTCGTCAACTTGCTCCAGGCTTTCTATCTCGAATACGGAGTTCTGGTATATCGGCGCAGTCAGCGGCCTCGTGGTGGAGGGTATGTCGGAGCCTGCCGCGGCGCATATCGAATCTATGGAGCGT
>DAOULF010000126.1:0-5811 GCA_034420555.1 Dehalococcoidia bacterium | reverse complement strand
CGGCCTCCGCTCCCTCCAGGGTGACGAAGAAGTCAACCCACTGGCCGGGCTTGAAGCCGAGTTCGCGTCCGCCAAGATCAAGGTCGAAGGACTTGATGGTGGGGGTCTGGCGGGCGATGCGGGTGATGGTGGCGGGGGTTCTCATCTGGGACGTTCTTGAGACTTCTGGGCGAACTCGGGCCTGACGAGGCGGTCGTAGGCGTGTCTGGCTTTGACAAGGCCGCCGTCTATGAGGATGTCGCGCATGGAGTCGTAGGACTGGCGGGGTATCAGTGAAGACTCGGGCCAGGTGTGATTGGCGCGGTACTGGTGGATGAAGCGCTGCAACAGGTCTGGGGACAGGTCTGGGAAGAATGGGGCGGCGCGCTCGGCGACCTGTTCGTCTTCAGCGGTGGACAGCCACGCTAGGGCGTCGTCGAAGCCGTTGACGAAGGACTGAATCGTGGAGGGATTGGCGTCTATGTAGGAAGGCATCGCAGCAAAGGAGCTGTAGCAGATGTGTCCGAGTTCGGGGCCGAGCGCGACGGCTATGTGACCGACGCCCTCCGCTGCCAGAACCCCGGCCTGCGGGTGCGGGAGGTGAACGTAGTCCGCCCTGCCCGACCGGAACGCCTCGATAGCGTCCTGGGCGGATAGGCCGGTGAGCAGGTCAACCGCTTCCAGGTCAACGTCGTGCTTGAGCATGGCGGCGCGGAGGGAGTTCCATGGAACTGGCGTGAAGCCCACGGGGGCGACGGTCGCGCCTTCGAGCATCTTCCAGTTCCAGCCGTCCACGCTTTGACGCGAGACCAGGAAGAAGCCGTCGCGACTGTTGATCTCGGCGACGTGCAAGGGCGCATCCTCGTGTCCGAGGTCGAGTTCCATGAGGCTGCGGCTGATGCCGGTCTGGGCTATGTCCACCTCGCCGGATCTCAGAATGTCCATCGCGGAGCCGCCATCCGGCATGGTGGTCAGCATCACGTTCAGGCCGTGCTTATAGAAGAACCCGCCGGACACGGCCACGTATATTGGCGTGTAGAAGAGGTTCCTGAACGTGTCCATCAGTCGGAGGTTGGTTGTAGGCGTGGCGGTCATGTCAGGACTCGCTAATCTCCCTTCCCTCGTAGTCTATGTGGACGATGGGCAGACCCAATTCACGCAGGCCGGGTTCGACGGCGGTGGCATCGCCCGCTATGACGATATTGAGATGACCGACGTCGAGCAGTTCGGAAGCCACGCGGCGCACGTCTTCAAGATTTACCTGGGCCAGACTGTCGGGCAGGCGTGCGAGATAGTCGTCAGGCAGGCCGTAGGCGACCATGCGGGTAAGCTGGGCGACTATCCTGGACTGGGTCTCGAACTGCGCGGGCATACTACGCAGCAGGCCCTGTACGGCGTCCGTGAATTCGTCTTCGGTTACGGGACGCTCCCCTACTATCTCCTCGAACTCCTTGAGGGTCTCTATGACCGTCTCTTTCGTTACGGCGGTCTGAACTCCGCCGCCTGCTACCAGCATGGACGGGGCCAGGTTCCAATCCACAGTGGACATATACCCGTAGCTGTACCCCTTGTCCTGGCGCAGGTTCATGTTGAGACGCGCGGAGAACTGGCCGCCGAATATGTAGTTGAACAGGTTGAAGGCGAGATAGTCCGGGTGATTCCGGGGGATGGTCAGGTGGCAGGTTCGGACGACGGACTGCGCGGCGCCGGGCTTGTCGGCAAGATATATCGTCGTGGAAGATGGTTCGGGCGGCGCGACCACGGCGCGGGCGCGTTCCGCAAAACCCGACGACGCGCGCCAATTGCCAAATGTCTTGCTCGCGGCGTCCAGGGCCTCGTCAAGGGACAGATCGCCGACTATGATGAAAGTCGCGGCTCCTGGATCGAAGTGAGCGTCGAAGTATGCCTGGAGGTCGGAGCGCGTGACCGCGCTCACCGAGTCCTCACTGCCGGACTGAGGATGTCCGTATGGAGTGCCCGGCCCGAACATCACCCCCCTGGTGGCGCGCGCGGATATGGTTGCGGGGTTGTCGGAGACACGGCGCAGGTCGGTGAGCGTGTTGGCGCGGATTCGTTCCAGTTCGTGTTCCGGGAACGCGGGATTCATCGCGACGTCTCCGAGCACGGCCAGGGTGTCGCGCCAGGTTGATGTGAGTCCGTCCGAGGTTATCAGGATGTGTTCGCGGTTTGCGACGGCGCGGATCTGGCTTCCGAGAAACTCCATCTCGTCTGAGATTTGTCCTGAGTCGCGGGTCGCGGTCCCTTCACGCAGCATGGTGGTGGTCAGGTGGGCGATGCCAGCCCTGTCCGGGGTGTCGTCCGCGGAACCTGAGCGTATCACGAGTCCGAAGGCGACGGTGGGAATGCCGCGCCGCTCGACGTGCAGTATGTTCAGTCCGTTGTCGAGCCGCGCCCTGTTGGGGACCGGAGCGGCGAAGGAGGGCTGCGCGGCGGCGGCGGGTACCTGTTCGCGCTTTACCGGCGATGGCGTAGCGTTACGGTCGGCCTCCGGGTGGATGGACAGCTTGACCCGCGCATCACCGAGCATACCGGCGGCGCGTCTCACGTCTTCGACGGTAACGGCCATGTAGCGGTCGAGGTCCTTGTTGATGAATTCGGCGTCGCCGGTGTAGGTGTTGTAGTAGTTGAGCTGGTCCGCGCGACCGCCGAAGCCGCCGGAGCGTTCGAGTTGGAAGACGTGGGAAGCCTGGATGCGATTCCTGGCGCGCTCCAACTCGCGTTCGGTCACGTTGCCGGAGCGTATGTCCTCCAGCTGGACCATCAGTTCACTTTCGAGTTCGTCCAGCGAGTGTTCGGGGTTGGCGGTCGCCTGAACGATGAATTCACCCGCTATCTCCTGGTCGTGGTGATAGACCTGCACCTCTCTCGCGGAACGCCGTTCATACACCAGGGAGCGGTACAGGCGCGAACTGCGGCCATCCCCAAGTATGGCGGCGAGCATGTCCAGCGCGGGCTGGTCGTCGGAGAATGCGGGCACGGTCGGCCAGGTCATGTACAGCCTGGGGAGTTGCACGCGGTCGTAGGAGGTGATGTCCACCGCGCCGGAAAGCGAGGAGTCCATCCTGAGAGCGCGTTCGACGTGCGGGCCCGGGGGGATGTCTCCGAAATACTTCTCGACGAGCGAGCGAGCGCCGTCGGGGTCGAAGTCGCCCACTATGGCGAGGCTTGCGTTGTTCGGAGTGTAGAAGCGGCGGAAGAAGGACTTCACGTCGTCCAGCGAGGCGTTGTCCAGGTCTTCCGGGGAGCCGATGGTAGTCCAGTTGTACGGATGGGGCGCCGGAAAGACGGCGGGCTGGAGCAGCATGTGGGCCATGCCGTAGGGACGGTTTTCGTAGTTCTGCCGACGTTCGTTCTTCACCACGTCCCTCTGGACGTCGAGCTTGCGGTCGGTCAGGACTTCGAGCAGGTAGCCCATCCTGTCGGATTCGAGCCAGAGGAGCAGTTCGAGGTAGTTGGAGGGAACGTCAACCCAGTAGTTGGTGCGGTCGGGGGTGGTGGAGCCGTTCAGATTGGCCCCGACCTTCATGAGCGGCTCGAAGAAACTGGTGTCGTGGTTCTTGGAGCCCTCGAACATAACGTGCTCGAACAGGTGGGCAAAGCCGGTCTTGCCCTCGTCCTCATTCTTGGAGCCGACGTGATACCAGAGGTTGACTGAGGTCACCGGGAGCGAGTCGTCCCGGGACAGTATCACGTCGAGGCCGTTGGACAGGGTGAATTTGTCGAATTCGATAGAGATCATGGGGCCTTCCAATCGCGTAGTGTTGCTAACGACGGCGAGAACTTCGCCTATCGCCGGGGAGATTATAGCACCAGTGGCATATGAGGTCTGAACTACTTGATCATCGGGCGGGCGTGGCTCAACCATTGGCATTAGACAGGATAAGATTTCTGGACACGCCATGGTAAGGCGCGGCGCGTCCTTCGCCAGGTTTGGCTGAATTGACGGGCCAGAGATGTCAACTGTACGTTGTAAGAGCAGAGTAGCCACGCGGACCGGATATCAATGTCTGTGGAGATGGTCAGGATGGCAGAAGAACGAAGAGGCGAGCTTAACCCGGATGAATTCCCCTCTATTGAGTTTATTTACGAATTCGCTCTGCCCTCTTACGATTGGGCGGCAAGGCGTCTCGACACCATCGAGCGGAGATTCGACCATCTCCTGACCCTGACATTCACGCTTACGCTCGCCGTGCCGGTGGTGACCATCGCCGTCGCGGGGGCGGAGAATCAGCCAGATCTGCTGCACTGGCAGGGGATAGTGGCTCTTGGACTATTTCTAGCCACCGCCATATTGGGAATAATCACCAGACAGCAGGGCGAACTGAAGTTCATGGACATCAGCGGTATGTACGCTGATTGGGGAAATCTCTCTCCCCACACATTCAAGCAATATGTAGCCTACTATGCGGGTGAGGACTTCACGGAGAATATGATCCTTCTGGAGAAAAAGGCGCGAGGTTCGGACTGGGTAGCGACACTTTTCTTTAGTGAGATAATGTTCGGCCTCTGGTGGGCATACAGTGTTATCTCGTCGGTTTAGGACGCCTGCTGGGTTTGGTTGTCATGATGGTTGACGGGGGTCTTGGTCGCAACGGCGGGGGGGTCTTAACCGGCTGATTGGAGCGTCCACCCGGTTCTTGCGTCTGAGCAGCCATATTATCCCCTCCTCGATTATTCTTGTTTTCACTCTAACAGAGCCGCGTTTCCATTTCCAGACGGCATACGAAGCTATATCTGTGTCGCCTCTGCCTCGTCGGAAAATTCAGGAAACATGAATGACGCACGGATTTTCAGGAAACAGTTGACAACAATCAGATTCAGTCGTAGTGTGTGCCACAAGATTGGGGAGAGGCTGTGGCTGGTTGGAAATAGAGCGGATTCCCAATATGACAGGAGGGGTACAGGTATGTCTAATTTGCGTTTGCGGAGCCTTGCGCTGACTCTTTTCGTCGGCGCGATAGTTTCCGTCGTGCTGATGGCTTGCAGCAGCAGCGAGCCGGAAGTGATCGAGAAAATCGTCGAGGTAGAGAAGATCGTCGAGGTAGAAAAAGAAGTAGAGGTAGAAGTCGAAAAGATCGTCGAGAAGGAAATCATCAAGGAGATAGTCAAGGAAGTCGAGGTGCCGGCTATCCAATCGGAGATTGCCCAGGCCGCGTCTTTCACGGAGTATTTCCAGAACCCTATGAACGCCAAGTACGGCGGCACATTCAAGTGGGGCGGCAGGGCGAAGCCCTCGATGTACGACTTCCACCAGTCGCCGACTCACAATAACCTGACGGCGCAGCAGCCTATGTACAACGGCGTGGTGCAGTTCGATCCCCGTGACGGCGGTCTAACCGTAGCCCCCGACCTGGCGACAGCGTGGGAAGTCTCAGACGACGGCAAGGAATACACATTCACGCTGCGACGCGGGATTGAGTGGCACGACGGCCCGCAGTTCGAATGCGGCGGCGGACAGTTCACGGCCAACGACGTAGTAGCCACGTACGACCGCATAATTGACCCGCCCGAAGGCATGATCAGCCTTCGCAAAGAGTTGATGGTGGACGGCGCCGACCTGCGTGAGATAGTCGCCGTTGACGACCATACCGTCAAGTTCGTACTCGGAAGCCCGCGCACCACACTGGTCCCGGCGCTCGCAAGCGGATGGAACATGGTCGTGTCCGAGAAGTACCTGGACTGCGTAAACAACAGTATGCGCGACTCGGCGTTCATTCCCGGCACGGGGCCGTTCTTCCTGACCGAGCATACTCCCGGCGAAAGCTGGAAGATGGATCAGAACGTTGACTACTTCATCGAGCATCTCCCCTA
>DAOULF010000125.1:0-5504 GCA_034420555.1 Dehalococcoidia bacterium | reverse complement strand
CGGCGCAGTTGATGACCACTGTTGTATCGTCGTCGGTCTGCTCCACTATGTCCGTAATTCGCAGGCCGAGTTCTCCGTTGGGAACGCTGCGCCCGCCCGGAATGCAGAAGCGGCGGAACTCTTCGGGGGTGCGGGTGTCGAGGATGATCATCTTCTCGCCGCTATCCATGCGACTCTTTAGCTCAACTGCGTCAATCTCGGGGACGCCGTGCTGCACCTGAACCTTCTCGCCGAAGTCCTTGCTTGGGACGTTGACGCCCCACTCGGTGGGACGCCTCTCAGTGACCCAGCGATTCATGCCGCCTTCGAGAGCCGAGACGTTGGAGTAACCTAACTTTTCGAGCGTGCCTGCGGCGAGCCCTGCGCGGCGTCCATCGTCGTCGCAGACTACAATCTGAGTTCCTCGGAATGGCACGGAGTCGGCTATGAGAAACTCGATGTCGCGGCGAGGAATGAGGCTGGAGCCTGGTATGTGGGAGCTGTTGTACTCTCCCGCCTCCCGAACGTCTATGAGGGCGAAGGGAGCGTTGCCGTCGAACAGTTTGGCGAGGTCGGCGCAGGATATTGTGGAGGGCATTGTTGTGTTCTCTTTGTCTGAATCAGGGTTTGCTGGATGTTCGTTCTAGGACGATTTCACTCATCAAGGGCTGAGATGGGTGGGCATTTCACCCTCACCCCGGACCTCTCCCTGAGGGAGAGGGGGTTTGTTGATTGGTGATCATAGCTGGTTGCATACTCGCCTGCCCTTAGAGGGATATAGACCGCCCCTGTACGGAGCCTGAGAGTGTCGTCGCCTAGCAGTTGTCGAAGCGGGTGGTGGCGAAGTGCTTCACCGCGCCCGTATCGAGGTTGTAGTTGCTGCGCTGGAGTCCGCGGAGGTCGTTCCCATAGACGTGTATCTCGACGGTGGGCCTGTCGGAGTAGTTGTCCATCTGGTGTATCTCGTCAACCTCGGGGATGAGCAGGCTGACGTCGCCGGGCTTGACCAGGGTCTCTCTGTCCTTCTCTATGACGGCGTAGTCGTCGCGGGAGCGGTCGTCGTGGCGGGTGAAGCGAGTCTCGGTAATGCCGTTGTCCATGACGCCTATCATGCCCCAGGTGCAGTGGTCGTGTGGGCCGATGTGGTCGCCGGGACCCCAGACGACGGAGGTTACGAGCAGACCGTTGTCTCCGTAATGAAGAACGTAAGTGCCGTGGTTGGCCCTGCGCCCGTTCCTGATGGCGGGGATTCTGTACTCTTCGGGCACGGCGTCGGGATTGTTGATGAGACGCTCAAGGTAGGAAGAGCCGAGATCGAAGAGACGCTCCTGGTCAGGCTGTTCGTCCACCAGCGCGCTCATGTCATGTACAAATTCGTCGAGGGAGTATCTAACAGTAGTGGTCATGGTCGGCCTCCAGTTGGATGTCTTTCACGAATGATATACTGAATTAGGCATGATGCCAAATGCGCCTATGTAAGAATTTCGCGGAGGCGGCGGGCTACGATTTCTTCCTCACCGTTGCGGACGTTCACGGGTATGAAGAGGATGCTGTCGGTGTAGCTTCTCACTCTCACCCTTATTCCAGGCTCACCCTCTTCCAGCATACGAACGACTTCATCTCTCGAAGGTCCTGTCCACTCTGGGGTGAAGTGGATTTCGGCGCTGGCGTGGTTGGAGTCGGGCTCCTCAAGTTCAGGCTGCGCTTCGAGCAGTTCTACCCGCAGGCAGGGGATGTCGCTCAGTCGCTCCACGACGTGAGCGGACTTGGCCCTCCAGTCGGCCTGGACGGCCTCGAAGTCGGTGTCCACGAACATCTCCAAGGCGGTTACCAGTCCGGCTATCTCCTCCTTGCAGACTTTGGCAGAGCGTCCGATGGACTCGGAGTTGGGAGCGGAGTTGGCGTAGGCGGCCTCGATGAGATCGGCGCGTCCGGCGAGAATGCCGGTGGACTGCGGACCCATCACGCCCTTGCCTCCGCTGAAGCTGACCATGTCGGCGCCCTGCCGGATGTACTTGCTCAGGTTTTCGGGCGGGGGAAGCATGGCGGCGGCGTCCACTATGACCGGCACATCCCTGGCGTGGGCTATCTCGACGACCTTGGTAAGCGGGAGCGCGCCACCGGGTCGCGGTCCGAAGATGTAGGCGACGGCGGCGGTGTTTTCGTTGATGGCGGCCTCCAACTCCCATTCATGGGTCGCGCCGGTATTGCCTATTTCGACCAACTTCGCGCCTGCCGTCCTGAAGTTGTGGTCGTAGTTCACCCTATGGGCGCGATGGATGACGATTTCGTTCTTCATGCCGGCGGTATCAGGCAACTGCCACACTTTGGATGGATCGTTTCCTGCTATGCAGGCGGCGGCCTCGAGGACCATGCCCGCCGCCGATCCCGCCGTCACGAGACCTGCTTCGGCGCCGGTCAGTTCCGCTATTACGTCGCCGGCCTTCTTGTTGAGATCGTGCATGTCCACGAACCAGCGCGAAGCCTCCTCCATGGCCTGCACGACGGGCGGGGGCATGATGCTGCCGCCATGCACCGTTATCCAGCTAGCGGCGTTTATTATCGGCTTGACACCGAGTCTCTGGTAGAAGTCACTGCTCTGGGTTGTCATCGTTGTCTCCGTTCTGTGGATTCGGGCGGGCTGGGATGATGTCGCTGACCGCGATCTTCAGGTCTGGGAACGCGGTCGGGGATATAGTGTCGCCTCGGGTGTAAATGCGCGTTGCGCGGTAGCCTTCGGGGGAAGGGTCTGTGTAGGATTCGATTCGGTCGTCGCGGAGGTTGGCTATCCAGACTTCGGGGACGCCGAATGCGGCGTATTGGGGGAGCTTGAGGTTTCTGTCATAGTTCAGGGATGAGTCGGCTACCTCGACCAGAAGCAGAATATCCTGCGGACGTGGATGTCCTGATTCGTAGAAGTCGTCACGGAAGGTCAGCAGCGTGATGTCGGGCTGGAATTCGGAGAACTGAGTCGTAACCGAGGGGTTCTGTACCCTGATAATCGCGCGTCTTTGTATCCCCAGCGGCAAAAATATGTGGGTCAAGCGGTCAACACGTGTCAGATGTGGTATTCCGGGAGGAGCCATAACGATAATTTCTCCTTCGAGAAGTTCCACACGCTCTTGATGTCCGAGAATTCCGGCCTTGCCCATGGCATGATATTCCTTGCGCGTGAAGAGGCGCTTCTTCGGCATATCGAGGGCGGGCGCGTCCGTTTCGGCGGCGGGCCGTGTCAATGTCTGAGTGGTCATGCTATTCTCCTGCCTGTTCTGACGGGCGGGATGGGATGATGTCACTGACCGCGATTTCGATGTCTGGGAAGGAGGTCGGGGATATGGTGTCGCCGCGCCGGTAGATTCTGGAGGCGCGGTAGCCTTCGGGGGAAGGGTCTGTGTAGGATTCGATGCGGTCGTTGCGGAGGTTGGCTATCCAGACTTCCGGGATACCGAGTGATGCGTAGTAGGGAAGTTTGATGCCGCGGTCGTAGTCCAGTGAGGAGTCGGCGACTTCTATCAGCAGCAGGACGTCCTGGGGACGTGGTTTGCCGAAATCATAGAGGTCGTCACGGAAGGTGAGCAGCATGAAATCGGGTTCGGGTTCGGAGGTGGAGGATGTCACGACAGGGGACTGAACCGATACCAGCGTCCGATTGGCGATGTTCAATCCAGCGAATACGCGGTTGAGCCGTACTATACATGCCGAGTGTCTGTCTCCTGCGGGCGACATTACGATAATCTCTCCTTCGAGAAGTTCCACGCGCTCGTTGGGGGCAAAGATTCCGGCCTTTCCCATAGCATGGTATTCCTTGCGCGTGAAGAGGCGCTTTTGGGGAGCGTCGAGAGCGGGCGCGTCCGTTTCGGGGGAGGGCCGTGTCAATGTCTGAGTGGCCATGCTATTCTCCTGCCTGTTCTGGCGGGCGGGACGGGATGATGTCGCTGACCGCGATCTTCAGATCCGGGAACGCGGTCGGCGATATTGTGTCGCCTCGAGTGTAAATGCGCGTCGCGCGGTAGCCTTGCGGGGAAGGGTCTGTGTAGGATTCGATACAGTCGTCCCGCAGGTTGGCTATCCAGATTTCGGGGATGCCAAATGCGGCGTAGCGCGGGAGCTTGGCATTTCGGTCATAGTTCAGGGATGAGTCGGCTACCTCAACTAGAAGCAGAATGTCCTGGGGGCGAGGATTCCTAGATCCGTAGGAGTCGTCCCTGAAGGCCAGCAGCGTGATGTCGGGCTGGAACTCGGAGATCTGAGTTATGACCGAGGGATTCTGTACCCTGACTATCGCGCGTCTTTCTATCCCCAGCGGCATGAATATGTGATTCAAGCGGTCAACACGTGTCAAGTGCCAGATTCCGGGGGGAGCCATAACGATAATCTCTCCTTCGAGAAGTTCCACGCGCTCGTTTGGGGCAAAGATTCCGGCCTTGCCCATGGCATGATATTCCTTGCGGGTGAATAGGCGCTTCTTCGGTATATCGGGGGCGGGGGCGTCCGTTTCAGCGGCGGGCCGTATCAATGTCTGAGTGGTCATGCTATTCTCCTGCCTGTTCTGGCGGGCGGGCTGGAATGATGTCGTTGACCGCGATCTTCAGGTCCGGGAACGCGGTCGGCGATATTGTGTCGCCTGGCCGGTAGATACGTGAGACCAGATAGCCCTCCGGGGAAGGTTCGGTATGCGACACAATCTGATCGTTTCTGAGGTCTGCTATCCAAGTCTCGGATACTCCAGACTGGGCGTAGTGTCTGAGTTTGACGTTCGTGTCATATCCGAGTGATGAGTCGGCAACCTCTACCAGCAGCAGGATGTCCTGTGAATTAGGGTGTCCTGACAAGTATCTGTCGTCTTTGTATGCCATGAGCATGAGGTCCGGTTCAGGCTCGGAAGTGGGCGATGTCGCCGCGGGATTCTGAACGCGGACAATGGCCCTTCTGGAGATATTCAAAGCGGCAAACTCGTAGTTCAGACTGTCAACACAGAAGGCGTGCCGGTTTCCGACTGGGGACATTACAATGATTTCTCCTTCGAGAAGTTCCACGCGCTCTTCATATCCAAGAATGCCTGCCTTGCCCATGGCGTGGTATTCCTTGCGCGTGAACAGACGCTTCCCGGGGGCATTGGTTAGAGTATCGGGCTTGGTTCGCGTGAGCGTCTGGGTAGTCATGGCGGTCTCCACATTGGTTGCGCGCGGATGCCTTGCGCCCGCCGTATCGGTATGGATGCGGGTCGTGCAATTATAACACGCTTCGGTTACACAACTATTGGCGGTTTGTGATAACCTTGGCTGCGATGCAGGTCTCGGCAGGATCGCGGCCTATTGATCAATGACTCAAGGCGAGGAGATGTACATGAGCAAGGTTATTGGAAGCTATCTCATATCGCGGACGCTGAAGGAGGAAGGCGTTGACACGCTCTTCTACCTGATGGGCGGCCCCAACTTCGATATAGTGATGGCGGCGGAGGACCAGGGGATCCGCTGCATTGACTTCAGGCATGAGCAGGCGGCGGCTTTCGCGGCGCACGCATA
>DAOULF010000124.1:0-19028 GCA_034420555.1 Dehalococcoidia bacterium | reverse complement strand
GATGCTGTACCAATTTAGTCGGTGTTGCCTGTGGCAAGAAAATTCCCTTCCCCCTTGATGGGGGAAGGTTAGGATGGGGGTGACTTCCCTACCGACCAAACTGATACAGGTTCGTACCCTTACTTGGACTACACACTCACACTCCAGATACGCTATAATCCGAACATACAAACTAATCATGGAGCGTGTCCAACCATGCTTCTGAATCTCGATATACATAAACTCTCAGTTATGCAAGCCGAAAACCGAAAGGACAAAAAGACTCCGCCATAGCTAAACGCTGGGAATCTCTGGGGAAACGCTGGTGTTCTAATTCCCCTGCTAACCCCTGTGACCTGCCTGTTAAACTCCCTGTTCCCGTCTGTTACTCTATAAATCAAGGTATATGATCATCGGAATCCATCCGATAGAATAACTTTGCACAAGCCCTAAGGACTCCAAACATGACGACCGACTCCCCCCGACTCCGCAGTACCGAATGGTTCGACACCCCCGAACTCTACGGCTGGCTCCGAAAAGCCGCGTTCATGTCCCAAGGCTACGGCCCCGAGGCTTACGACAATCGCCCCATCATCGGCATCTGCAACTCCTGGAGTGAACTCACCCACTGCAACGCTCACCTGAGACAATTGGCCGAAGCCGTCAAGCGTGGCGTCTGGCAGGCGGGCGGATTCCCAATGGAGTTCCCCGTCATGTCCCTCGGCGAATACAACATGCGCCCCACCACGATGCTCTTCCGAAATCTCATGAGCATGGAAGTCGAGGAATCCCTGCGCGCCAACCCTCTCGATGGCGTAGTCCTTCTCGGCGGCTGCGACAAGACCACCCCCGCCCTTCTCATGGGCGCGGCCAGCGCCGACATTCCCGCCATCATCGTCACCGGCGGCCCTCAGCTAAAGGCCAACTGGCGTGGAGAGGAACTTGGCTCCTGCACCGACTGCCGCCGCTACGAAGTCGAACTCCGCGCCGGCAACATCACCAGCGAAGACTGGGCCGACCTCCAGACCTGCATCGTCCGCAGCCCCGGCCACTGCATGGTCATGGGAACCGCCTCCACCATGGCATCTATGGCCGAGGCTATGGGCATCGCCCTTCCCGGCAACGCCGCCATCCCTGCCGTTGACTCCCGCCGACACCGCCTCTCAGAGCTCGCCGGACGCCAGATAGTCGAGTTGGTAAAAGAAGACGTCCGTCCGTCTCAAATTATGACCCAGGAGGCGTTCGAGAACGCCATCCGCACCATGCACGCGCTCGGCGGCTCCACCAACGCCGTCATACACCTCACCGCCATAGCCGGACGACTCGGCATAGACCTGCCCGGCTCGCTGTTCGACGAGCTTTCGAGAACCACCCCATTCGTCCTCAATCTCAAGCCCTCCGGCCAGTATCTCATGGAGGACTTCTTCTACGCTGGAGGACTCGCCGCCCTGCTCAAGGAGATTCAGCCCCTCCTCCACGACGACCAGATGACTGTCACCGGACAGACCCTCGCCGAGAACATTGCCCCGGCCATCAACTACAATCCCGATGTAATCCGCTCCATGGACGAACCCATGGACCCCGAAGGCGGCCTTGCCGTCCTCACAGGCTCGCTTGCCCCGACTGGCGCGCTCATAAAACCCACCGCCGCGTCCGAATCCCTGATGACCCACGAGGGTCGCGCCATAGTCTTCGAGGACCACGATGACCTCTTCGCCCGCATAGACGACCCCGATCTCGACGTCACCCCCGACGACGTTCTCGTTATGCGCGCCAGCGGTCCGATAGGCGCGCCCGGTATGCCCGAATGGGGATTCCTCCCCCTGCCCAAGAAGATACTCGCCTCCGGCGTCCGCGACATGGTTCGCCTCAGCGACGCCCGCATGAGCGGCACCGCCTTCGGTACCGTCGTCGTCCACGTGACCCCCGAATCTGCTGCCGGAGGCCCGCTGGCCGCCGTCCGCAACGGCGACCGCATCAGCCTGAACGTCCCCGAACGCCGCCTCGACTTGCTCGTCGAAGACAGGGAAATCCAGCGCCGCCTCCACGAGTCTCCGCCCCAGAAACCCGTCCACAAGCGCGGCTACGCTTCCATGTACTCCCAGCACGTCCTCCAGGCCGACACCGGCTGCGACTTCGACTTCCTGCGCGCCGAGGGTTCATAAAGCGCGTCCCGCTATGCTACCATACGAAATCACAGTTGAATCTCTGATATGGGACCCAGGGAACTTAGGTCATATCGCTAGGCACGACGTCACGCGCAATGAGGTTGAGGAAACCTGTAAAAGCAGGTTCATGGCTTGGAGTAGCTATGGAGGCAGGTTTGTGGTTGTTGGGCCAACCCAAACCGGACGGACTTTAGCGGTTGTAGTTGAACCCAGCGTTGATGGCAGGTACTATGTAGTTACGGCTCGTTCAGCTAGTCGTAAGGAACGTCGTCTGTATAGAGATGACCGAGGTGAATAGAATGGATGAGCAAAGTCGAAGCAGAATTCCAGAGTTCGCTAGCAGAGAGGAAGTAGCAGAATTCTGGGATACGCATGACATTACTGACTATCTGGATGAACTCAAGCCTGTCAAGGTGAAGTTTTCGGATAGCATAAATCATGGCGTGATAGTTCTCTTTGAATCCGACACGTTCGATAAGCTCTTTGAGATGGCTGATGAACGCGGAGTGTTCCCTGACGTCCTGATACATAACTGGGTTGTAGAAGGTATGAAAAAGGCTCAGGCGACCGCCTCCGACTCCCGCAAGACAGCTATATCTTCGACCGAGTAGCCAAGTTCGTCCAACACTTCATCTGTGTGCTGCCCTGTCGTCGCGCCTGTGAACCTCACCGAACCGGGCGTGTCCGACAACTTGGGGCCAATGCCGACTTGCCTAACAGGTTGCCCATCTACCTCACCGGTCTGTATCACCATGTTCCTATTTAGATTCTGCGGATCAGACGCTACCTCATCCAGCGAAGACACCTTGGCCACCGCGATATTTTCTATCCCCGACAGCGTCTCCCACCACTCGTCCCGGTCCTTCGTGATAAATATGTCTCGCAGTTCACCCTTGATGTACTCCGCCCGTTCAGCATCGAACTGAATGGGAATCAGGTCATCGCGCCCCAAGGCGTTGCATAAAGCCGCCCAGAACCACGGCTCGATGCACCCGACACTCAGGTATCGCCCATCTCGGCACTTATACACGTTGTAGTAAGGCGCTGCTCCGTTCAGGGACATCGCGCCAGGCGATGCAACCACGCCATCCGAGAAGTACGCCGACATCACCGAGGCCATCATGTACGCCACCCCGTCCGACATGGCAATGTCAACGTACTGGCCCTTACCCGTATGCCCGCGCGCGATAATCGCCGCCAGAATAGCCGTCGCCGCGTGCAGTCCGCCACCCGCGAAGTCCGCGATTATGTTGTAGGGAATGACAGGCGGGCCTCCTCGCTCTCCGATCACTCCCAACGCGCCACCCACCGATATATAGTTGATGTCGTGCCCAACCAGACTAGAGTACGGACCGTCCTGCCCATAGCCGGACAGGGAGCAATACACTAGGCGAGTGTTGATGCCGCTCAAGGTTTCATAGTCGCACCCTAGCCGCGATACTACTCCGGGCCTGAATCCCTCCACGAATACGTCCGCGTCCCTGACAAGTTGGTGCAGTACCTTCTGGGCGGATTCCTCCTTGAGGTTCAGCGCGATACTGCGCTTATTTCGATTAAGGGCGTTGAACGCCGCCGCTCGCCTGGCTTCGCTCTCATCTGTACCCCCTGCCCTCTCACGCGCCATCCTCCCGCCGCCCGGTTCTTCTACCCTGATTACGTCCGCCCCCAGGTCGCCGAGGACCATCGTGCAGAACGGCCCCGGCGCCATCCTCGACAGGTCAACCACCTTTATTCCGTCCAACGCCATCGCCATAAGACTCTCCAACCGCCCTGTCAGGAGCTTTCCAAAACGCCGCCGACAACGAGTTCGGAGATCTCATCGTCGCCAAAGCCGAGGATTTCTTTCAGTATCTCTTCGTTATGCTGACCGATCAGCGCTTGAGGCATCCTGAGCGCCCCCGGAGTTTCGGAAAGATGGTACGTCAGCCCGTCATACGGCATCGGCCCGCACTCGGCGTGGTCCAGCCATTGAAAGAAGCCCCTGTGCTGTAGCTGAGGGTCTTCCCAGAGATCGGCCTGGCTCTGGACTACGCCTGCCGGAACACCCGCACTCTGCAATTCGGCCATCAACTTATGAGCGTCTTTGTCCTTTGTCCACGCGCTGATAGCCGCGTCAATCTCTGTTTTGTTCTCGCGCCGCAATTCAGCGGTCTCGAATATGTCGTCGGTAGCCATGTCGTCGCGCCCCATGTGTTCACAGAGACGCCGCCACTGCTCATCCGTCGTAATGGCAATCGCAATCCATGAAGGCCCTACCCCGGTATAACCGCGCTCCTTGTCCTTGCACCTGTAAGCATCGTTCGGAAAGAAACTGTCGTCATCGTTGCCGCGCCTATTGAGAACGTTGCCGTTGGTTATGTAGTCCATGATCGCCGGAGCTAGAAAGTGAGCAGCGCACTCGTACTGTGAGAGATCCAGGTATTGTCCCCTGCCGGTCCTACGCCTGTATTCGAGCGCAGCGACTATCGCTGCGGCAGCGTTGGGTGGGTTGACGAAATCGGAGTACGCTCCGTACGGGCCAGCCGGATCACGGTCAGGCTAGCCGGTTATGTGATAGAACCCGGCGAGCGCTCCGGCAAGCTGGCCGAATCCGGCGTACTTGGAATGCGGTCCGGTCTGACCTTGCTGGCAGGTGCTGAGGTAGATGACGTCAGGGACGAGTTCGCGTATGTTTGCGTAGTCGAGTTTCCAGTCCCGCATGACACGCGGGGTAAAGCTCTCGGCGATTACGTCGGGCTGCCACTCGGCGATCAGACGCCGGACGAGTTCCCTGCCCTCCGGCAGCGCGAGATTGAGACCTAAACCACGCTTGCTGCTGTTGTAGTTCCCGGAAAACTGGCTGCGATTGAATCCACCCGGCTGACCGTCCTTGAACGGCGCGGCGGAACGAAGTACGTCGGGCCTGCTCGCAGCCTCGACTCGTATCACGTCCGCTCCAAAGTCGGCAAGATGCTTTATCGTAATCGGCCCCACACCCACCCATGTAAAGTCCAGAATCCTGATCCCGTCGAATGGCATCCTGACTGGTGTGCTGTACGACGTCGGATCGGACTGTCGCGTCTGAGGCGTGACCTGCTCGACCTGTCGCAGTATTTCGTCATTATGCTCACCGACCCGCGGCGCTGGCAGGCTGATCTCGATAGGACTCTCACTCATGCGAATGAACGGCCCTAGCTGAGTAAGGGACCGATCTAGCTCTGGGTACTCCAGGCCGCGCCAGAAGTCCCGCGCTTCCAACTGGATGCTTTCTGCAATGTCCTTGACGGTGTGGCAGGGAGCAATGAGCATTCCGTGGTCTATCGCCCTTAGATAGAGCTCATTCTTGGTCTTGGATGCGATGAAATCCTCCATCCGGGACTGGATGCAGTTGAACATCTCTATCCCGTCCAGATCGTCCTCCGCTATTGCGCCGGGATTCCACTTGTCCCAGTCAATCTCGGCCAGCCAATCGGGAGCTGCGCCCTCCTCTTTCATCCACTGGGCCAGGCCCCTCAAAGTCCTCGGGGCCTGCACCACGCTCAGGTGTCCGTCTCGGCAATTGAATACATGGCGGACAACGATGTGTCCCCTGGCCCGGTAGTCACCGCTCCGCTCCATGTTGGTTCCGTGGAGCGGCGGAAACGGCGTGGCGTTCATCAGAGTCCAGACGACCGCCGTCTGCATCGAAACATCAACGTGCTGGCCCAGACCCGTCTTCCGGCTCTGCCAGAAGGCCGCCATCGTTCCGGCTGCGGCGTGAGCGCCTGCGTGGAGTTCGGCCTGGGGCGCGCTGATTCTCACCGGCTGGCGGTCCTCGTTCCCCCCGAGGTACTGCATCCCGCCCATTGACCAGGCGACCAGATCGGGAGCGACAAATTGCGAATAGGGTCCCGTCTGACCGAAAGGCGTAATCGAAGTGTAAACCAGAGCGGGATTATCGGCCTTCAGATCATCGTAGCCGAGTCCCAATTCAGCCATATAGCCCGGTCTGAACGACTCTATGAGAATATCCGAGCTGGCGGCCAGGGAGCGCAGGGCTGCTGCGCCCACCTCAGATTCCAAATCCAGAGTCACGCTGCGCTTATTGACGCAGTATGAAGCCCAGAACAGCGAGCAGTCAGACCCCTCGATCCCATCCACGAATGGCCCTATATTTCGTGTAGGACTGCCGCCCGGAGGTTCGACTTTTATGACGTCAGCCCCCAGGTCGGCCAGGACTTTGCCGCACCAGTTGAAGCCGCCTTCCGTGAGGTCGAGCGCGGTGTACGGCGTGAGGGGGCGTTCTTGCTGTGTCGGAGGAGTCATTGAACCTAGCGGCAAGACTACCCACAGGTCGGTCACCTGTCAACAGTTCAGCCAAGCGGCATAAGCGCCCATACAGCCACTATCTCTACACCTTCAACTGCCGCAGAGTCGGCCTCAATATGCCGAGCCAGAGTACGAACGCCAGCATAATCAGCGCGCCGCCGCCCAGAGACACCGCCCATCCCATATATTCGCCCACCGCCCCCAGGGGCCAGGCGCCGATGTAGTGCAGCGCCGCCCCGATAAGCCACAGGCTCATCATGCGTCCGCGAAGCTCGGGCGGCGTGCTCAACTGGAGGACTGTGGTGCCCATCGAAATGAAGCCTGTGAACCCCACGCCCGTAAAGAAGAGCAGGATGAGCGAGAGCGCATACACCGGCGTCAACGCGAACAGGAAGAGTGTAAAGCCGAAGAGAATGATCATCCCCAGCAGCAGCCAATTCTTGTATGAAGTATTCCCCAGCGACGCCAGGAACATATTCCCTGCCAGTGAACCAAGACCGGCCACGGTTAGCAGAATGCCCACTCCGTCCGCCTTCAGTTCCAGGACTTCCTTACCGAACGCTGGAAGTACCTGCACATAGGCCGCGCCGAAGAATCCGAAAGCAAAACTCAGACCTACCATCGTGTACGCTATCGGCGTTGACGCCACAAACCGGATGCCGTCCGCGAAATCGCGCGCCATGTTCGTCGGTTCGGCCTGGGCGCGCGAACTTACTCCTGTCATCGTGAACAGGAAGATGCAGCTAATTACATAGCAGACTGCGTTGAAGTACAGCGCGTAGTCAATCCCCACCTGCTGGATGATCCATCCCGCAATGGAGGGCCCCATGATGCGTCCTGTGTTGAACACCGCCATGTTCAGAGATGTGGCGTTAAGGATGTCGCCTTCTTCCACCAGGTCCGGCACAATCGCCATCTGCGCGGGCATATTCAGACCCTGGATAGTGCCCAGCGTGAACGAAATAACGTAGATGAACCAGATGTTGATTACCTGGGTGAGTGTCAGTGTAGCCGCAAGGACTACAAGCGCCGTCACGATCAATCGGCTATAGAACAGCATCCAGCGCCGGTCCAGCCTGTCGGCCACTATCCCGCCGAACATCAGCATTGCGAGGTTTGGAACGCCGTAGATTGCGACCACCAGGCCCAACTGCGCGGGCGAATCGGTGATCTCCAGCACCAGCCATCCCAGTATGAGGAACTGCATTCCCAGCGCGGCAGACTGACCCATTCCGGAGAACCAGTACAGCCTGAAGTTGCGATGTCTGAGCGCGCTGACAGCCTGAAGGCTGGTTACTCTCTCAGCGAGTCGTGATGCCATGCCGAAATTCTAACACAGCCGCACACTCGAAAACCCTTCGCGCAAGGGGGCAAAGCCCGGCCGAATTGACTTTCAGCCAAAGAGCCCTCGGCATCTGAGTCTTGCCGGAGTCAGTCCGCCCCTTGCCTCGCTGGCTGACCGGTCCCTTCCACCGGCTCAGTGAATTCTACAGGACCGCCTCGGAAGGCCGAAGCCGCCACACCAACCAGGAGTATGGCTGACATACCCAAGTACGTAACCTTCAGGCCGGATGTGAACGCGGCCAGAAGGGACGCTCCGCCCTCCGACGATACGGACGCAAGCGTTGGTTCGTGCCCAAGCACGGCCATCGTTGTCGTCACCATCACCGTCGCGATTGCGATTCCCGAAAGATTCCCAGCGTTCCTCACCAGGTTGAGGAATCCCGATATGACTCCGTACTTGCTCGGCTCCACGGCGCTTAAGACGGAGCTGTTATTCGGTGGGTAGAAAGTGCCCATGCCGGCGCTCTGCATTACCATGCCCGCTACGGCCCACCCGAAGTGAGAGTTGGTCGTCAGCGTCGCCAGCGTCAGCAGTCCGCCGATAGACGTAATCAGGCCGCCCATCGTGAACCATCGCCAGCCGAACTTGTCCGACAGACGGCCGGAAAGCGGCCCCATTATGATCATGCAAACCGCGCCGGGCACGACTGTCAGTCCGACCTGGCTCGGAGAGAGCCCCAATACCGCCTGAAGGTAGAACGGCATGAGGAAACGCACCGAGGACATACCGATAAAGCCGATGAAATTCGCCCCCACGCCCATAGAGAAGAGCCGACGCTTGAACAAGCGCACGTCCATCATTGGCGCGGGTGTTCGGAGTTCCCAGTAGATGAATGCGGCGAGCAGTCCGAGGAAGAGAGCGAACGAGAGAATTATCGCGGGATCGTTGAATCCAAGAATCGAAGCCCAGGTGAGCGTCTGGAGGAACGTGAGCAGCGTCGCGGTGGAGAGCGCGGCGCCTGGCCAGTCGAATTTCTGACCCAACGCCGAGCCCTTGTCGGCTTGCTCGGAGTCTATGAACAAGTACGCGGAGACGAGCCCAACGGTCGCCATTATGGAGGTGGCGAAGAATACCCACTCCCATCCGAGCGCCCCGACGATGAACCCGCCGACGGCCGGCCCTGCCACGTTGCCCGTTCCGACCACGCTCATCTGGAGGCCGAGCGCCTTGCCCCGCTCCTCGCTGGGGAAGCTGGCGATGAGCATCGCCATAGACGTCCCCTGGGTCATCGCCGACCCGATGCCCTGCGCGAGCTTGGCCCCGATCAGCGCCCCGATGCTGGGGGCGAATCCGGCGACGATCCCCATAGTGATGAGGATCACCGTCCCCAGCAAGTATATCTTCTTCCTGCCGACCATGTCCGCCAGCCTGCCCATCGGCAGCAGGAACGCGCTAATCGTGAGCGCGTATCCTATGACGACCCACTGGCTGGTCGGAAGGTCGGTATTGAAGTGTTCCGCGATTGTGGGCAGCGCCACCCCGACGCTTCCATGGTCCGCCACCGACGCGAACAGCCCGATAGACAGGGCCGCAAAGACCCAGAGTTTGTAGTTCTCTCTCCTGATGAAGTTCAAATGGACTCTCTGAAGGCCTGGTTAAGGATCGGAGTCATTCGGTTATCCCTCTCGCCGTCGCCTCATAGTGGTCCTGATTCTGACCGCAGGCGTGCCTGCGCCGAAAGCGCCTGTTAGCTGGGTACTGATAATTGACAATTGATATTTGGCTAGGTTCTGTTGACATTTGACATTTCAGGCATCTAAACGTCAGTAGTTATAGCCACGTTAGCTACACCCCGCACTTCTGGATTCCCGCTTTCGCGGGAATGACGAGAAATGTCAACACGGCCTAGACAGGCCACTCTTCCATCCTCCAGGCGGCGTCCCAGAACATGTACTCGTACTGGCTGCTGATCCTGAAGGCGCGCTCCATCGCTTCCATCTCCGATGTTCCGACCGTCTCAGCGTGCTTGTCCACGAAACCCCGCAGCCAGTCCGCGATGTCCGCGAATTCCTGGGAGTTGTAGGTCTCTATCCATCTCGTATAGAGCGGCTGGTCCTTGGGCGTCCCCTGCGCGTACAGCGTCTGCCCGATCTCTGCGTATCCCCAGGAGCAGGGCAGAATCACCGCCGCGGTCTCCCCTACGCTTCCCTGGTGCGCCGTATTTATCATGTGCCGCGTATAGGCCCAGGTGGTGGGAGATGGCTTGGTGGCGAGCAGTTCTTCCTCGGTGATATCGAAATCGGCGCAGAAGCTGACGTGCAGCGCCATCTCCATGTTCAGCGTCTCGTGAATCATCTGCGCGAACCAGCCCATGTCCTCAAGCGTCCGCGCCTTGGCCACGGCAAGCGAAATGGCGCGACAGAACTCGATCAAGAACACATAGTCCTGCCGCATATAGTAGCGAAATCTATCCAGGGGCAGCGTCCCGTCCCCAATGCCCGTAACGAACGGGTGAGCCTTCTCCTTGTCCCAGGTAGAGGCCGCCCTTTGGCGAAGTTCGTCAGAAAACCCCATGTACGCTGTCCTTCCGCTTCGATCTAAGCTCTTTCCACCCTGACTTCCGAACCCGACGACACGGACTTTAGCACAGTCGGGTCGCCTTCAATTTGGCCGAAGACATTCACCGGGCTCGCGGGCCGTATCTCGTCGCCCACGCTCATCGGCGTAGGGCCGAAGAACAGGCATATCGCCTGTCCCGGCGGCCAGTAAGCGACCGCGCCCATATCCACAGTCGGAACCGCGTCCTGCTCCTCCGCGCTCACCGGAGTACGGAAGTAGATCTCGTCTCCCCAGGCTCTGCCCGAAGCTGTGATGGGTAGCGCGTCCCAAACGAGGTCCGCCGTCGGGGTGTCGTACAGTTCGGCGGTCACTTCCACACCGCCCGCCGTGATTCTAACATTTCGTGGCGTCATACCATTAAATCCTGTCTTCGTGGGTTGGGTCATATTAGCCTGTCGGGGTGTCCTGAGACAACCAGACGGATCGCGCGGAAGCAAGCGCGGCGGAAACGGAAACCGACGCCTAACCCTGTCCGTCGTCAACCCCCGGCGGCGGTTCGTCGAAGGATTCTCCCCTGGCTTCCGCCGCCAACCTTCGCTCATTCCAGGCGACAACCTCGGCCACCAGTTCAGCGCGGCCTTCAGCTATGCCCTCCGTGCGTGCTTGCCGACGGCGCTTTTCCAGCCAGTCGTTTATCGCGTCTCTCGTGCCCATCATGGCGTCCCATACCTCCGGCTTCCCGATGGTTTGTCCACGTCTCGCTCCAAATGTATTCTACTCTCTGACTGAGTTCAAGATGGCGCTTTTGAGCGGTCTATATACTTTCGTTTATAAAGCGACAGGTGGCAACAGGTGGCTCAACTGGTGACCAACAGGTGATTAGAACGCCAGAGATTCACCAGAGATAACCAGAGTTTAGCTACGGGGGAAATTAACCGTCCCTCCGATATTGGGCCAGCATAACTGAGTATTTATGTATGTCGAGGTTCAGGATCATTGTCGGAAACGCTCCTTGATTAGTCTGTATGTTCGCATTATAGCGTATGAGGGGCGCGAAAGTATAGTCCTACGAGAGACTGGGAAGCGGCACAAAAGCGGTTTGCAGCGGCACATTCGGTTCTATCCACGAAGGACACGAAGCGGCACCAAGGACTTGGACTGCCACGCTTAGATGCCGAGTCGGTCAGGGGTCGTCGTATCGGGTTAGTCCTTCGGGTGGGTCGGGGATCTTTACGTTGGATTCTCGCCATTGTCTCTGGCGTTCCATCCTCTCGTTGAACCTGGCCGCGCCTATCCTGGCGTGTTCCTCGGTGATAACGGGTCTGGGCTGTTTGTTGATGATGTCCCACATGGCGTAGCTGGGCTTGTATGGAGTCGGAGGCTCTTCCTCCAGTTCGGAGGGATCGAGGTTTTCCGCTATTTCCTTTGCCATGGCAACATAGTCAATGGGTTCTTCGTCAATTTTCAATTCGGAGTCATCAGTTATCAGTTCAGGGGTTTCAGTCGGGCGCACTTCGGGCGCGGACTGGGTGTATGCTTCGTCGAAGCCGCGCTTGATGAGTTCTCGGGCTGCGGCTATGCGGTGGTGAGGCTTGAAGCCTTCGTCGTTTCTGACGCCTTCCATCACTTCTGAGTACATCTTGATAACGGTCCGACCGTCCTGGGTGAGTTCTCTTGCGTACTCGGCGAGTTGTTCGCGCGCCTGGGCTATCTCAGGTGAGATGTCGGTGTCGGGAGTGCTTGTTCTCCTGGCCCTGGGCTTCCGGGGCGTGGAGTTGGCTTGTATGTAGTCTTCGAACTCGGTGAGACCTATCTTGACGAGTTCTCTGGCTGAGTCGATGCGGTGGCAGGGCTGGAAGCCTTCTGAGTTAAGTTCGCCTTCTGTGACCTGTACGAGGAACGTGACAATGCGTCGCCCGTCGCCGGTTTCTTCGGCGACTATTTTGGCGAGTCGTTCGCGTGGAGTCAGGTTGTCGTACATTTTGGTCTTCAGTCCTTGTTGTTAGTCTTTGGTTCTTATAAGCGGAAGCGCCCAGTTTTCACTGAGCGCTTTTCCCCTCGCCCGGTGAGGGCGTCTGCTGGGGACACCTCTGCGGGCAAGGTCGGTGTATTCGATTTAGACGGATGATAGCACGGATATTCTGTGGGCGTCAAGGGCAACTTTGTCTGAAGATGCTGTATCAATCTGGTCGGTAGGGTGGATCACCCCCATCCTAACCTTCCCCCATTAAGGGCTGAGAGGGGTAGGCATTGAAGTTGAATTGGCGGGGTCACCCCCATCCTAACCTTCCCCCATCAAGGGGGAAGGAACTTTTGCCTACCCTTGTAAGCCCATCAAGGGGGAAGGAATTTTTGCAGCCGCCGTCGTCGCCCTGTCGAACTCGACATAACCCGGATGCGCGCAAGCGCAAGTTGAACGCGGGGTGTATAATGCTTCCCGGCAAACCCACGGGGAGACTGAGACGATGCTTCAATCCATCAAGCCGCTCGACGTGAAGACGCTGATGTGGGCCACCCCGGTCCTCCTGGCCCTGCTGTTCGCAATATCCATCGGCTGCCGGGTCGAGCCGGTGGTGATAGAAAGAACCGTCGAGGTCATCAGGGAAGTGCCGGTGGAGGTCGTCAAGGAGGTTGTGGTGGAGAAAGAGGTGGTCAGAGAGGTCGTGGTAGTAGTCACCGTGACACCCGCTCCCACCGCGGCGCCGCCTCCTCAGCCTACTCCTGTCGTCAAGCCTACCCCCACGCCCCGCGTAAGCGAAGACTACTATGTTATTTTTGACAAAGGGTTGGTCGAGTATTGGGCTGATTTTCCTTCTAAGAATTACTACGGAGCAAATACTGGAGGTAGTTTCGCTTCTATTAGGAATTCTGATCTTTTTCTGGAGTATCTGTTAAGGGAAGGGACAATAACTCCTGAACAGAAAAATACTCATGATCGTGATATAGATATTAAGATTGACTTTGATGATTTTTCTGTTGCTGTTTATAAGTTGTTGCAGGAGAAAGGCTATGACCGACTTAAAGGAGAATTTAGTCTCGATAAACTAGAGATAGAGCGCTTTCTTTATCACTTTGACGAGTCTTTGCTGGACTCCGGCAGTACGGCACGGACTGTTGTTGAGCCTACTCCCACGCCCCGCCCTAGCAAGGATTATTATGTTCTTATTTATAAATCAAGATTTGCCCCTGATGAGAGAGCGGCAATAGAATTTTTTGCTGATTTTCCTTCGCTGAATCTCTACAGTGCAGAGACCGGTGGTGGTGGTGGTGGTACTAGTGATCCTGAGTTTTTCTTAGATTATTTGGTACAGGAGGGCGTTATAACTTCTGAGGAGAAGAGGACTTATTTTCGCGGTGGAGAAATCAAGGTGTCGCTTGATGATCTTTCTGTTCCAGTCTATAAGCTGTTGCAAGTTAAAGGATACAGCGGAATGGATAGAGAACTAAGGCTTGATAAATTAGCGTTAAAGTACCTGCTTTATTATTTTGACGAGTCTCTGCTGGATTCTGACAGGGGCAGTAGCGCTTCCTCGGCCGGCGACGGCTATGTCATAATTCGAGACGGCAGCCTGGAGACCATCGTGACCGACGCCGACGGCAATACCACCCGCGTTGCGATTGACACGGTGGACGCCGAAGAGTTCCTGGACTACCTGTTGGACCAGGGCAGGATAACCGTGCAGCAGCGCGACGAGTACGGCAGGACCAACTCCCTGACGCTTTCTCTCAAGGACGTCAAGGACGCCGCGGACTTCTTCGACTGGGCCTATTCATCCGACGAGGGGCTGTACGTGGGAATAGACCGCGACGACGTGAACTACATCCGCGACGAGCTCCTTCCCCTGTTCTCATTCGGAGACTGAAACGGCGGTCGGAGAGAACAGGAGTCCCCCATGTCAACCCCGGGCTACATCCTCGCTCTCGATCAAGGAACTACTGGCACGACCGCGATGCTCATAGATTCCACCGGGATGCCGCTGTGGACTGTCAACCGCGAGATCCGGCAGATATACCCGCAACCGGGCTGGGTGGAGCACGATCCGGCGGAACTCTTCGAGTCCTGCCTGTACGCTATCGAAGACCTGCTCGATATGGCCGAGGTACACCCGCGCTCGATAGTCGCGCTTGGGATCACCAACCAGCGGGAGACCATCATCCTCTGGGACAGGCGCACCGGCGAGCCGCTGCACAACGCAATCGTGTGGCAGTGCCGCAGGTCGGCGCCCCTGTGCGACGAGTTGAAGAGTCGCGGCCTGGAGGACTGGATTCGTGAGAAGACCGGCCTGCCCATAGACCCGTACTTCTCCGCCACCAAGCTGCGCTGGCTCCTGGACAATGTGCCGGATGCCCAGAGGCGCGCCGAGAACGGTGAACTCGCCTGCGGCACGGTGGACTCCTGGCTGATGTGGAACTTCACCAACAAGCTGGTCCACGCGACGGACACGACCAACGCCAGCACCACCATGCTATTCAACATCAACACGCTAGAATGGGACTCCGAGCTGCTGGACCTGTTCGACATTCCCCGCTCGCTTCTCCCAGAGGTCCGCTCCGCCAGCGAGATATACGGCTACGTCGCCGGAGACTTGTCCGCAGGTCAGCCGATTCCCATAGCCGGAGTGGCCGGAGACCAGCAGGCTTCCACCTTCGGCCAGGCGTGCTTCGCGCCCGGCGACACCAAGAACACATACGGCACAGGCTGCTTCTTCGTGACCAACACGGGCTCTCGGAGAGTGGACTCTTCCGCAGGACTCGTGCCTATGGTCGGCTGGACTCTGAACGGCGAGACTACCTACGCGCTGGAAGGCGCGATCTTCTCCGCGGGCGCGACCGTCCAGTGGCTACGCGACGAGCTTGGGATAATATCCAGTTCGGCAGAATCGGAAAGCGTCGCCGCTGAGGTGGAAGATAACGGCGGCGTCTATTTCGTCCCTGCCTTCTCAGGTCTGGGTACGCCCTACTGGGATATGTACGCGCGCGGAACAATCGTGGGCCTCACGAGAGGGGCCAACCGCGCCCACATCACGCGCGCCGCCCTGGAGTCCATCGCCTACCAGACGCGCGACCTCATGGACGCCGTCATACAGGACACCGGCATCGCGCTGGACTCGGTCCGCGTTGACGGCGGCGCGACCAACAACGAACTGCTGATGAAGTTCCAAGCGGACATTCTCGGCATTCCCGTGCATCGCTCGACCGTGAAGGACGCCACGTCGCTCGGTGTGGGTTGGCTGGCCGGCCTGGGAGTCGGCTTCTGGGACGGAACAGACCAGCTTGCCGGTCTGTGGAGCGCGGACAGGATATTCGAGCCCACGATGAGCGCGGAGGACAGAAGCCGACTGTACGCGCAGTGGAAGAGAGCGGTCGAAAGGTCGAAGGACTGGGCCGTCTGACTCAGATTAGCCGGAACCCTCGATGTGACTCACATACCTGCTCGCGGAACGACGCACCGCCTCTTTGCCGCCCGACATCACATTCCGGCCCCACCAGCCGCCGTAGATGCGGTCGAATTCATACGGCTCTACCGCCTCCACAATCTTCTCTATCTTCTCCGCCGACATGGGAATCAGGTTCGGATAGCTGGTCATAAAGCTCACGTACCTGCGGTCGGGGACGACTGTTATGCTGTCGCCAACCAGCAGCGCTCCCCTGCCATCTGCGCCCTGGGCCCAGTGCAGGACCGCGCTGCCGTCGAAATGTCCGCCGCACTGGATCAGCGTCACGCCCGGCACGAGCTCCAGCGGATTGCCGTCCCAGTACTCTATCGCCGGATCGGGACGCATCACGTGTTCCCTGTCCGCTTCCGGCACGATGATCGGGACGCCGCCGAATGCCTGGCTGAACTCCACCATGCTGTCGTAGAAGTGGGGATGCGAGAAGCAGATGTACGAAATCCCTCCCCAGTCTTGGATCTGGGAGGTCGCATTGCTGTCCAGAACGCTGATGCAGTCATACAGCACGTTGCCATGCTCCGTCTGCACCAGCAGTGCGCGCTGGCCTATCGAAAACGAGGGCTCGATTCCGATGCCCAGAAGCCCATCTTCCTCCACGCGGACATCATTCCTGTGTCCTTCCCGCGTGAGCGCGTCCATAGTAGTCCACCGCTGACCCTCCCAGCCCACGTACTGCCGGGGGTCGAGACAGATAGGACACTCATCGGGCGGCCCGGCTGACTCGGCAAACTGAACGCCACAGGTGCGACAAATGAAATTCGGCATGATTGCTTCTTACTCCGATTGATTCATCTCAGTTCGGAACAGTCCGCTGGATTGTTCTACATTCGCAGCCGTCAGGGGCGTCGCCGGGAGAATAATCTTCGAGAGCCTGATATAGTTCTCTCGCTACGATTGAGGCCATTGTCATAAACTGGATCAAAGGGATTTGACGGTTGTTATAGCTGACAGGATCCGTGAGTTCGTAGTCAGCGATATTTCGCATTTGGGATAGTTGACTCAAAGACCACGCTATACTGTCAGCAGCATCACTGCCAGACAATAGAAATCTTTCAATCAAGCGTAGATGTCTGCTTCCTCGCCCCAGGGGAGCCGCGCCTGGATTTTCCCTGAAGTAGCGACAGCATGATTCGTGGTGAAGTCCATAGTACATTCTACTAATGACTGTTCGACACTCTGCTTCGGTGGTAGCGGTCTCAACCATTTGCAGTGCAAGCTTGTAGAAGTCAAGAGGTCTCATACATCCAACGGTACCAGTTCACAACGTATTGATTTTCTATAATCCTCTTTCTCCGCATCTGACCACAGCAACGCTTCCAAGCCGACAGATTTAACTAGCGCCCGGTGAACTCGACCAAACGCTTCACCGTCTATATCGGCCACTATGCCGAGAACCAGTATCGGCGGGACAGGCTCGTAGTGGTCGTGATATACGGAGACCGAGGCGTGTCTGAGGAGGTCGCCTAATTCTTTGCGGGCGGATTCGTATATGGTTTCCAAGGCGTGGATTCGGAAATCGGTCAGCAACGGGCGGGCTTCATCTGAGAAGTCCAGGCGAGGCTTTGTGGCTCGGTTTCGTTCTTCGAGGGTCATCCGGGTACACTCCCGTCGGCTGGCTGGCAAGTCGGTTCCGCAACCTTCGTCTGGGTACTATATCATAGCGTATCGCCAGTATGCGGTTGCCAATTTCGGGCCTGTGTGCAAGACTGTCGCCTGAGTGCTTGCTCGTTCAGCGGCTTATCTCAGATTCGACACAGGAGCGTACTCCAACATGGCATCCAACGGTCGCCCACAGAACATTGCTCAACTGCGAGAGTCCGGCTACAAGGTACTTTCGGTCAAGCAGGAGGTGCGCAAAAACCTGATAGCCAGGATAAGAAACGACGATGTATTGTTCCCCGGGATCGTCGGATTCGATGAGTCCGTCATCCCTCAACTCGAAAACGCCATCCTGGCCGGACAGGATATAATTCTGCTCGGCGAGCGTGGACAGGCGAAGTCCCGTCTGATACGCAACATGGTGGACCTGCTCGACGAAGCGATCCCCGCAATGGACGGCTGTGAGATCAATTGCGACCCTTTCGCGCCCATCTGCACAGAGTGCAAGAGCGCCGTTGCGGAGAATGGGGACGACGTTCCCATAAGATGGGTCCTGCGCGAAGAACGATACGCCGAGAAGCTCGCCACTCCCGATATAACCGTCGCCGACCTGATTGGCGAGATTGACCCCATCAAGATAGCCGAGGGGCGCTACCTCTCCGACGAACTCGCCATTCACTACGGCCTCATACCGCGCACCAACCGCGGTATCTTCTGCATCAACGAACTCCCCGACCTGTCCGAGCGCATCCAGGTCAGCCTGTTCAACCTGATGCAGGAGCGCGACGTTCAGATCAAGGGGTACCGGATAATGCTGCCCATAGACGTTATGCTTGTGTCCAGCGCGAACCCCGAGGACTACACCAACCGCGGACGCATCATCACTCCTCTCAAGGACCGCTACGGCGCCCAGATTCGCACTCACTACCCGCGCGACCTCGGCGAGGAAATCCACATTATGGAGCAGGAGCACACCTCATTCGACGACTCCAACGAGTCGGTGACCGTTCCGGCGTACATGAAAGAGATCGTAGCCGAGATTACGACGCTGGCAAGGCGCAGCCCGGAGATAAACCAGCGTTCAGGCGTCAGCCTGCGCGTCTCAATCGCCAACTACGAGACCGTCATAGGCAGCGCGTTCAAGCGCAGCCTCAGGCTCCATGAGAAAGCCGCGCCCAGGGTGAGCGACCTGCCCGCCATAGTGGCCTCCACCAACGGCAAAGTCGAGATGGAAAGTGTGGAGGAAGGCCGCGAGTTCAAAGTGGTGGACGGACTTGTGAAGAAAGCGGTCCAGAACACCTTCGGACGCTACTACAGCCCGCGCGAATTCAGCGCTGTGCTCACGAGGTTCGAAGAGGGCCTTGAGATTCAGACCGGCACGGACGTCCCCTCCGACACCTACGCGGACAAACTGCCCCAGATGGCGAACATGCGAGAGATGGTAAACCGGATCGAGGAGTCTGACGATCCCGCCGCCATCGCGTCCGCGGTCGAATTCATCCTGGAAGGTCTCTATCTCAACAGGAGGCTGAACCGCGACCAGACCGGCGGCCATATCATTTATTCGGGTTAGCCCAGCAGTTCAGCGAGACGGTCGCCGTCCACGTTGCCGCCGCTCAGCACGCACACCACGGACTCGCCTCCACGCAGCCCTACTTGGCCCGACAACAGCGCCGCCAGCGAAGCGGCCCCGGCAGG
>DAOULF010000123.1:0-2726 GCA_034420555.1 Dehalococcoidia bacterium | reverse complement strand
AAGAACAGGTTGTCGGCGCGTCCTTCTCCCGACCTCCTGGCTATCCACATCCTTCGCGCCCCCGACCACGTGCCAGACGGATCGTGTATCTTGATCTGCGCCGGTGTTCCATTAGTTCCATGAGCGCCAGGGATGTCGGTTATGTCGAAGTAGTTGCGGTTCTCCCCGTCCAGCTCATTGGACAGCGTGTCCGACCTCTCTATCTTCGGCGGCGCGGCCCGCGCTTCCGTCCGCTTCTCCACCCGGATCCTGAAATCCGCGCCGGTGTACCGTCCGGCGCCCATCTTCACGATGCGGATGTTGTCCACGCCCACCAGGTACGCCCGCTTCACGATACCGCCCAGCGTCCGGTCGCCGTCAATCGCCGCCTCGATACTCATTTCGCCATCCGCTGCGATGTACGAGTCGAGCGTGTCGTATGACTCGCGTCTATTCGATCCGCCGGCCATGACTGTGACCACGAAGTCGGCCTCGAGGAGCGACGCGTTCCTGCGGTCCGTCCTGATGACCGCCACAGGGAAGTCGCTCCAGTCCTCCGGCTCGTATGTAATCACCCGCAGGCCCGGAATGTCCTCCAGCCTCGCCTTGATCCCTTGCTTCATGCCGAATATCTCGTTCGTCATATCCTCACTATCCTCCCGTTCCGATTCTCACAGGTGCAGTCAAAAGTCCCTTCCCCTTGATGGGGGAAGGTTAGGATGGGGGGTGAATCCCCACTCACAGCGCCACGATCTTCCGGTACGGCGCGAGCAGTTCCACCGCGTCAGGGTCGAGGCCGCCCGCGAATCCGGTCGCGTCAGCAAACGCCGAATCCTTGCGCTTCCACAACCGCGACGCCTGTATGATGACCGCCTCGCTCACCGGCCCGGGGTACTGGTATATGCCGACCTCCGCGCCTGCCGCATGAGCTGTCGCCTCGCTGCCGTTCACCCCGCGCAGTACCGCGAGCCGGTCCCCGTCTCTGCCGCGAACGTAGATCTGCTCCGAACCCACCAGCAGCGTGTGTCCCGCCTGTATATCGCTTCCGCCGCCGACCTCTATCTCACTCGCCCCGACGTCCGGCGCTGCGGCCACGCTCTCAGATGCCCGTCTTATCCTGAGCCAGTATCCCCACTCGCCCGCGATACGCACCCTGCGCATCCCCGCCGCGAACGCGCCTCTGTCGCCCGCCTCCGTGTCCACCAGGATTCCGGTGTACGGCGAGGACAGGTCGTGGCCGCCAGCCGGGTCCGCGTTGGCGGGATGCAGAAGGTAGTCCGACTCGTCCCAGACGCTCTCGAACACCCTGTCGCCGTCCTCGTCCGTCGCCATGCCTTCCGCATCCAGCGATACCAGGTCCGGGATGCGCAGAGCGGTCGAGCCGTCGCCGTCGAACACCATCTCCCCGCGAAGCGTGAAGAAGTGCCTGTTGCAGTAGGCGTCCACCTGCCGCGAGACGCTCTCCAGCAGCATGAGCAGACGCCCGTCGTCCTCCGGTCCCGTGATATTCAGCACGGCCCCGCTCTTCATCAGATTCAATGTCACATAAGCGTTCATATCTCTCTCCTCGAATGACGGTTGGGCGAGGCTTGTCCTCGCCCAACCGTCATTTGTATGTTGAAAATCCCTTCCCCCTTGACGGGGGAAGGCTAGGATGGGGGTGAAACCTCAGCTACTGCCAGCTACCGAACTAAAAACTGAAAACTACCTACGCCACCCCCTTGATGTTGTACTGGAGCGCCGTGTGCGTCGCGGTGTTGCGACTCCCGCTCCGCTCGGTGAGCGCGTGCCTGAAGCTCACGGTCACCACCGTCTGACGCTTCTGCGTGTCGCGGTCCACGTCCACCCGCAGGTTCCGCCTGAAGCCCTGCGCCCACTGCGTCCGATTCACCAGCAGCAGACGCCCGGTGTTCGTGTCGTTGCCCGCATTCGTAACCTTGCCGTCCTCGTCGGCCAGCCTCATGTGCTCAGACACGATGACCGGGATTCCCTCCACCGCGCCCAGCATTCCGCTCAGCAGCGTCGCGTTCGGCCCCAGCTTGTCCATCGTCCTGAAAGCGTCCACCGACTGCGCCCGTATGAACGTGTTCACGTCCATGATCCAGGCCAGTTCCGACGGGCGAACGCCGTACCGGCCCATCTTCGCCCTGATCTCGTTGAACATATCGTCCGAGACCTCGGCGTTGTGGTCGTTCGCCATGTCGGTGTGTTCCACCAGTGGCAGGTGTATCAGCCCGTCGTAGCCCACGAGCCAGTGCGCCTTCCCCGCCGTGTCCTTCCTGATGCTCGCGCCGTCCGCGTTGATGTTGTTCGTCTGTGTCGTGTCCGCGTTCAGGATGATGTCGTCCAGCGTCTCCGCGGTGTTCCGCACCAGGCTCGACCGAATCTCTCCCAGCAGCGACGGAAGCACGTTGTCCTCCTCCAGCGAGAAACTGAACGGCACCTGCGCCACCAGTTCGTGCGCCGACAGCGACACCTTCCCCGTTTCAGGGGCGGACGACTTCACCGCCGCGTTCTCCGCGCCCGGGAAGAAGTTCACGTCCCCCAACTGGGTCGGTATGTCGAACGGCTGGCTGGGCATCGGGAATACCGGAATCAGTCCCCCGACCAGCGTCTGCAAGTTCACGTCCATCCAGAGCTCCGCCCGCTCCAGCGTCGGCACGAGCTCGTCGCCCGCCTTCGCCGTCGTCGAGTCCAGGGCCGCCCGCACTGCCAGGTCGCGCAGGTGAGTCAGCATCGGCTGGACC
>DAOULF010000122.1:0-20847 GCA_034420555.1 Dehalococcoidia bacterium | reverse complement strand
CCCCGCGTCTTTGAGCACAAACCCGCGCGCGCCGGCCCTGAGCGCATCGTACACGTATTCGTCCAGATCGTAGGTAGTGATCATGACGATAGCGAAGGGCGTGTCGGCCTGTGGGCCGGCCAGTATGCGAGTGGCCTCGATGCCGTCCATTTTGGGCATACGTATATCGAACAGGCAAACGTCGGGCCGGAGTTGACGGGCGAGCGCGACCGCCTGTCGCCCGTCGGCGGCCTCGCCTATCACCTCGATGCCGGGCTGGTGGTCCAATATCACGCGCAACCCGGCGCGTATGAGAGCTTGGTCGTCGGCAACCAGTACCCGAACAGCCATGTCTTAACCTCCGGCCTTGGGAATCAGCGCGTCAACAATCCAACGGCCATCCGGCCCGCGGCCCGCGCTAAGCTGGCCGCCGAGCAGGGACACTCGTTCAGTCATGCCGACGATCCCATACCCGGAGCCGAGGCGCGCGCCGGGCCTCGCGGGATCGCCGTCGTCGGTGACAGTCAGGCGGACCGCTTCGGCGGTCCCATTGACGCAGACAGTGATTCGGCTCGCGCGGCGGGCATACTTTCGAGCGTTGGTAATGGACTCCTGCGCGACTCGGAACAGGCCCGCCTCCACCGACGCGCTGAGATCATCCAACTCTCCCTCCAACCGTGCGCTGACCGGAATCTCTCCCGCGCCGGCGTTGGCGACCCGTTCGATATCGGAGACTGTATGACCCGACTCGATTGGCGCGTCGCCGTCCCGTAGAACGCCGATGATTTGGCGCATATCCTGGAGGCTTCTGGAGGCGGTCTCTTCTATTGTCGCCAGAGTTTCCAGGACGGTTTCCGGGTTTGACTTCGCCACAGCGCGTCCGGCCTGGGCCTGTATGGCGATGGCGGTCATTCTGTGGGCGAGCGTGTCGTGCAGCTCGCGGGCGATCTGGTGACGCTCTTTGAAACGCGACTCGATGGCTCGCGCGTGGCGCAATTCCGCCAAATGGCGCATGGCCGCGCCGCTCAAGACCGGCAAGCATATAGCGACGCCCTTGAGTATCATCCCCGTGAAATTGTCCGAAGGTATATTCCAGGCGATCATCCAGCAGACAGCGGCGACACCCAGACCAAGCGCGATCTGGCGACCCGGCGCCCAGCGCGTAAGAATATGCGTCAACACAAGCAAGGTGAATGGGTTGACCAGGGGGCTCTCGACACTGGTGACGAACATTTCGAGGTGGAGAACTCCATAGCCGCTGAAAGCTATGACGGTCGCCGGGAGCGGGTAGGCTCGCGCCCATGGGATCACCAGGGGCGCGACGATTGCGACACCGACCACAACCGGACGCCAACCTACGTCCGACCGCAAGAATCCCTCCAGCAGACTGGCGGCGACCAGCGCGAACATGAGCAGCCAGTCTCTCCATGACTGTTCCGGGGGATCCAGGGCCAGGGGCAACTCCCAAAACCTTTGCAATGCACCCGTAAACATGGCCGAAGTCTAACATACCGGAATCCCGGGCGCATTGGCCGAAAGTATGATCCGGGACCCGACCAATTGGCTGATCGAAATCCGACCTTTCTCCCGATTCGCGCCGGACTCCCCGCGTGTCAAGATTGGTTGTGACTCCAACAACCGGAGCTGCGGCCTCTCCGCATCGGACGAGCGCCAAAGCGAAGACAAGTCTGGAGAACCGCGAAACAACCTATGTGGGTTACACAACCAATGCCGAACGGGAGAAGTTTGGATGGTTCGACAAGCGCAGCGCTTACACAGAAGCCGCGACAACCGACTCCTATTCGGGGTCGCAGGCGGACTAGCCGAATACTTCGACGTTGATCCCGTTCTGATTCGCATGGGGTGGATACTGCTGACAGTCGCCACAGTAGGGATTGCGCTGCTGTTCTACATCGCTCTGGCGATTATCACACCCAAAAACAGACAGCCCGTAGCCGGGGTCATACCTGGGGAGGACGACATGGACGAGGAACCAACAAATAGAAATATGGCTGGTAGAAATGTAGCTAGAAACGCACTTGGGATCGGGCTGGTAGTAGTCGGAGCTATCATACTGCTCCACCAGTTGGACGTGATTGGAGCAATACGATGGGACATCGTCTGGCCTGTGGGTATCGTGGTTCTGGGCATAATCATCCTGAGACCCAACATATCCGCGCTCCACAGCAGACTGCCGGTGTCCAGGGCCAGATCAGGGGACGACGGATCAGGCGAGAGCTCAGCTATTGAGTCCAGGCGCTGATCCGTGATGGCTTCAGTCTCGACAAACAACAGGCTACGCGGCTCCTTCCTGGCGGGGTCTCTGCTCATAGCGCTCGGCGCGCTTCTACTGCTCACAACCACAGGAGCGGTGTCCTTCGGCATCTGGATCGAGATCGTGGACTATTGGCCGGTGCTGCTGTTGCTGGTCGGTATGGAGATCATCCTCGCGGCGCGCGCGCCTCTCATACGCGCGGGAGTTATCGCCGCGACTCTGGCGGCAGTAGTTGCCGCAGCGTACCTCTCTATGCCTGAGTACGATCCACCGGAGCCGCTGCGCGCCGGGTATGTGGAGCCTCTGGGGAACGCCCAGAGGCTGCATCTGAGCATGGCGTTCATTGGAGGCGACGTGGAACTTACTTCGGATACAGCCGTTTCCGATTCTTCCGCCAGGCTGCTGGCGGCTGACTTCGGGAGCCGCCCCTCTCGCGTCATCCGCGAACAGTCGAATGGCGATGTCGAGTTCCACATGGTGTCCTCCGGGCCGTTCCTCAGACATTCCAGCTACGATGGCTACACCATGCGCGAGAGCGAGATCAGCTTTCCCGTTGGCCTGGCGGACTGGAACCTAGCGGTGTCTCCCGACGTGGAGGTAGATATCGAAATCAGCGCCGGGGCCACGGACCTAGCTCTCGATCTTAGGGATCTCAATGTACGCAATCTCGGCGTCGAGGCCGGAGCGTCGGACATCAGGGTCCAGCTTCCTGCCAACGCGGGTCAGACATACGTAGATATCGCTGCCGGAGCCACCGATATCGAGCTCTTGGTACCGGATAATGTCGCCGCCCACATAGACATAGCCTCGCCGCTGGGTTCAGCCTGGATTGCCCCAGCCCGGTTTATGGAAATCGAGGATGACGTGTACCGATCAGCCAACTATTCCGAATCGCGGAATCGCGTCTGGGTGGATATCGAAGCCCTTTCCGCCGATGTCACCGTCAGATGAGCTCGCGCCGCTCTGCCCTTGCC
This sequence comes from Dehalococcoidia bacterium, assembly GCA_034420555.1. GTDB lineage: Bacteria > Chloroflexota > Dehalococcoidia > Lucifugimonadales > UBA1123 > VXRN01. Next base: position 17,619 of record DAOULF010000122.1, on the reverse strand, counting down.
CAGCCGGGCATTGTGATATGCTTAGCTGACCGTTGAGCAGGAGGAATTGGATGGTTCAACAAGCGCGGCGACTCCATAGAAGTCAAGACAACCGGTTCCTGTTTGGGGTAGCGGGTGGGCTGGCCGAGTACTTCGATGCCGAACCTGTCCTGATTCGTGTGGGATGGGTGCTGCTGACGATAGCGACGGCGGGAATCGCCGCGTTGGCGTACATCGTAATGGCGATATTCACGCCGGATAGCGAGCGTCAGCAAATCGAGTTCACAAGCGAGCCCTCGAGCGATTCGCGTGACGGCATAGTCGAATCCGACCGCCCGTCAAAGAGACACATTCTCAGGAATATGCTCGGGGTCGGGCTGATAGTAGCCGGTATGATCATACTGCTCGGGAATCTGGGAGTGTTCGGCTCGATACCATGGGAAATCGTTTGGCCGGTGGCGATTTCGCTCCTGGGGGTGATCATCCTGCTGCCCTCCATCCGGCGCTGAGCATTCATGAACGCATCCTCGGCGCGCCGGAATAACACCGCATCTTCGTTGAAGATAGGCATACTGGGCGGTACGTTCGACCCTATTCACGACGGGCACCTGCTTATAGCGGAGTCCGCGCGCGTATGCCTGCATCTGGACAAGGTCATCTTCATACCGGCCGGACGCCCCTGGCTAAAGTCCGACCGTCGCGTTACCAGTCCACGCCACAGGCTCGCGATGGTGGAACTGGCTACCCGGGAGAGCCCACACTTCGAGGTCTCGGACATCGAGATAGAGCGTCCCGGCCCCACATACACCGTGGACACGCTCTCGGAACTGCGCCAGAGCATGGCGAAGGACACAGAGCTATATCTCATCCTGGGCATGGACTCGATACGCGAACTGGTCCGCTGGCGACGGCCCGACCTTATCTTCGAGATGTGTATCGTGGTCGCCGTCTCCCGGCCCGGCATCGCAGACGTCTCGATCCCGGACATTGAACTCGAATTCCCTTCCTCCACAGGCAGGCTCAAGATAATAGAAGGGCCGATGGTGGACACGAGCGCGACGGAGATCCGCTTCCACGCAGGAGGAAACGCGCCGCTTTGCGGCCTGCCGGAATCCGTGCGCGACTACATCCGCGAACACGCGCTGTACGCAACACCCTGACTCAACGCTCTCGATCTCAACTGACGCGCAGTTGAGTGCCAGCGCTCCGTCATAGCGTTCCATCTCTCGAACCATGCGCTTGACCAGTTTCCACAGAGTTCAGGAATCACACGCATCCCCCGATAGAAATCGTGATATGCTGTCATCGCTGACTTCGCCCTTTAGCATTGCCGACAGACCTGTCGCCATCATGGCCCCGAACGAACTCAGAAGGTATCGCGCAATAATTCGCACAAGGTGACACCCATGTCCTCTCCGCCTACAGAACAGCCCTCCTTGTGGATGAAGTGGCGCCTCCCGGGCCTCGTCGTAGTCGGCGTCCTGATAGTGGCCTTCATTCTGTACTCCACGCTCGGAGCGTTGCTGCCGATCATCATAAGCGTCATCGTCGCCGAGGTCCTCTTTCCCATCGTCTCTTTCATCGAGAGGCATCTGCCCGGTCGCGAGCGTTACCCGCGAGCCGCCAGGATATTCTCGATTGCGGTGATCTATGTCGCCTTCCTCGCCATCATAGTCGCGCTCATCCTCTTGACCATTCCTCCTATGGTCCGGGAGGCGCAAGATTTCGTCGAAACAGTCCCGCAGATATATGAAGACGTCAAAGCCATGATTGAAGAGTTGTCCGAGGAGTACAACCAGCAAGTTCCCGACGAGATCAAGGCGCAGGTGGAGGAGTGGGCCCAGTCCCTGGGCGGCGCGCTGGGCAGCGCCGCGTTGAGCATAGGGAGCAAGACACTGAGCAGTCTGGCCGGAACAGTGTCACTGCTGTTCGGCCTGGCGATAGTCCCGTTCCTGCTTTTCTACATTCTCAAGGACAAGGAGGAGTTGCTCGACGGGATGTACTCCATCCTGCCCCAGAACGTGGCCAGGCACACGCACAACGTTCTCTCCCTCATCCACGGCGTCATCGGCTCCTACGTACGCGCGCAGATCATCAGCGCAGCCATAGTCGGCGGATTCGTGTTCCTGGGCCTGTGGGCCCTGGACATAAAGTTCGCGCTCACGCTCGGCCTGCTCGCCGGGCTGCTCGGCCTCATTCCCATCATCGGCGCTTTCATCGGCGCGGCTCCCGCGCTGCTGGTCGCGCTTGCCACTGATCCGAGCAAGCTGATATGGGTCGCGCTACTGTTCATCGTCGTCCAGTTTATCGAGAGCAACATAATCTCCCCCAGAATACAGGGCAGCGCGGTCAGACTTCATCCCATCTTCATAATGGGAACATTGGTGGTAGCCAGCAGCATAGGGGGACTCTGGGGCGTTCTCATCGGTGTTCCGGTGGTAGCCGCTTCCAGAGACGTGTTTGTCTATTTCTACAAAGAGTGGAGCGGCGGCGCAGAATCCGTCGAGCAGTCCGAGACCGAAGAAGAGAACATGGACGAAGAGACCGCGGAGGCTCAGAGCTCCAACTCCTAATTTCCCTATGGTGGAGGTTGAAACATGAAGTGGATACGATACCAGTATGGAGGCCGGGTCAGCTACGGCATTCTCGAAGACGAACAGGTCGAGGAGGTCTCCGGTACCCCGTTCGGCGAATATAGCAGGACCGGACACCGATTCCCGCTGACGGCGGTCCAGATCAGGATCCCGTTTGAGCCCCTCACGTTCTACGCGGCGGGCGTGAACTACGAAGAACACGTCCGCGAGGCCGCCGCGCTTCTTGGACGTGAACCCGACCTGCCCGAAAAGGCGGACATCGGCTACCGCGCCAACAACGCGCTCATCGCGCACGGCGAGCCGATAGTCATACCCAAAGACGCCACCGAGCGCGTCCAATACGAGGGCGAGCTCGTCGCGGTCATCGGCAAACAGGTCAAGCGCGTGTCCGAAGATGAGGCGCTCGACTGCATACTCGGCTACACCATCGGCAACGATGTGAGCGAGCGTACGTGGCAGGCGAACGACCGCACTCTCTGGCGCGCCAAGAACACCGATACCTTCAAGCCCATGGGCCCGTGGATAGAGACCGACGTCGAACTCGAAAGCCTCCAGACGACAGTGAGAGTCAACGGCAGCGTCGTCTCCCAGTTCCCCACGAACAACATGATCTTCGGCGTTGCCCACTACATCAGCGAGATGACGAGATACCTGACGCTGTATCCGGGTGACATGGTCTGGATGGGAACGGACGGCGCGACGGAAAACATCAAGGCCGGCGACACCGTGGATGTCGAAATATCCGGCATAGGAACGCTCACCAACCCCGTTATAGCCGAGGAGTAAGAATACAGAATGGCGACTATCAACTCCGTACTTGGCCCACTGGACACCGCCGACCTGGGTTTCACCCTGTCGCACGAACACGTGATTGTCACGTCCGCCGGAATCCAGTACGTCTATCCCGAATTCATAGACCGCGCGGGTTCCATCGAGCGCGGAATAGCCGACCTGAGCACCGCCTACTCCGAGGGCCTGCGCACGATCATAGACGTTTCTACGATAGATCTTGGACGCGACATACGCCTTCTGGAACAGGTCTCGCGCGAGTCCGGCGTCAACATCATCTGCGCTACCGGCACATGGCGCGACATTCCCAGGGTCTTCTGGACATCAACGCCCGACATGATTGCCCCGCTCTACATCCGGGAGATAGAAGAGGGCATCGAGAACACAGGCATCAAGGCGGGCATCATCAAGGTCGCCAACGACATGGGCGGAGTTACAGAGGAAGGCGAGATTATACTCAGGGCCGCGGCCCGCGCTCAGAAGGCCACCGACGTTCCCATCTCCACGCACACCTGGGCACCCGAGCGCGTCGGAGAACAGCAGGTGGCAGTATTCGAGGACGAGGGCGTTGACCTCAACCGCGTTTACGTCGGCCACTCCAACGACACCACCGATACCGAGTACCTGATCGGCCTCCTGGAAAAAGGCGTCTGGATAGGGCTGGACAGGTATCCGGGCAGAAAGACCGAACACACCCCCGACTGGGAGGGCCGCACCGAGACGGCTTGGAAGCTGATACAGGCCGGTTGGAGCCATCGTATAATGCTCGGACACGACTGGTCCGTAACCCTCAGCATCGCCAGCCAGGAGATGCAGGAGCAGCGTCGCCAGTACAACCCCGACGGCTACCTGTTCATAACCCGCCGCGTCATCCCGCGCCTCAAGGAACTAGGCGCGACCGACGAGGACATCAACAACATCTTCGTGGACAACCCCCGCCGCTTCTTCGAGGGCAAGCAGTAGAACAAAGACGCAAACCAAAAGCGGGGCCTCGCAAGCGAGACCCCGCCACTGCTTAGAGGCGTCCCGGGGAACACCTACCCGGAGCACCTCCTGCTACTACTATCCAATTGCGCAACCTCCTTTCCAGGGACACTTCCAAAGGCTTTCATCCTCCACCTCCCTAATCCCTGCCGACTATTATATTATGAAACGCCAGAATATGAAAACCGAATCTGAATCTGTCGAGGCCTGAATCATCATGATCGGACACATGAACGGCGTCATTATATGGACTGGAGACCTGCCCCGCCTCAGAGAGTTTTACTGCGTAACGCTGGGAATGGAACCCTATTCAGAGCGCCCCTACTTCGTCTCGTTCAAGTGGGGCGGACTGAGGTTCGCCATCGGCAGCCACGACCACGTGAGCGGACAGGCGAGGGACCCCCATCGCATCATGGTCAACTTCGACGTGGAGGACATCCACGCCCTCCACGCCAACCTTGCCGCTAAGGGCGTCGAATTCATAAGGCAACCGGAAAAGGAACACTGGGGAGGCTGGGTAGCGTCCTTCCTGGACCCCGACGGCAACATCATCCAGGTTCTGGAGCAGCCCCCCGAACGAAAGGGCGAGCCTATCCCATGACCGACAGGCCACCCACAGGGGTCCTCCCTCTCCCTTGAGGGAGAGGGCTGGGGTGAGGGTGAAAACCCTACGGCCCCTCTTCGTAATACTGGAGCGGCGAGCGCGGGTCGAACGGTCTGTACGGATACTTCGCAAGCTGCTCCTCGTCCAGGTCTATCCCGATGCCCGGCGTGTCCGGCACCCTGATATAGCCGTTCTCCACCTCGAACGGGTTGACCGCGATGTCGTTGCCGAAGTCCTCCAGGTTCACAAAGTACTCGGTAATGAGGAAGTTCGGAATCGCCGCCGACACCTGTATCGTCGCCGCCAGTCCGAGCGTCGTGCTGTTGAAGTTGTGCGGCGACACCACCACGTAGTACGGCTCCGCCATCGCCGCTATCTCCTTCAGTTCCAGGATGCCGCCCACGTTGCACACGTCGGGGTTGAGTATGTCCGCCGCCTGCTTCTCGAAGACTTCCCTGAACTCGAACTTGGTGTAGAGCTCCTCACCCGTAACGATGGGGATATTCACGTCGCGCTTGACCGCGGCCAGAGCGTCAATGTTCTCGGCCAGCACAGGCTCTTCATACCAGAAGGGCCGGTAACGCTCTATCTCCCGACCTATGCGCCGAGCGTGCATCGGCGCGAGCCGACGGTGCATCTCCACAAGTATGTCCACGTCCCAGCCCACTGCTTCGCGCACGATTCGCACGTTCTCGATGGCGGCGTTCTCCACTTCCTTGCTGACGAAGGTGCGCCAGGGGCCGGGTATCGGGTCGAATTTCATCGCCGTGAAGCCCATCTCCACCACCGCGCGGGCGCGGTCCGCGAGTTCCTCCGGCGGCCCGCCGCTCCAGCCGTTGGCGTAAACACGAATCTTGTCCCGGCACGCGCCGCCGATAAGCATATGCACCGGCATTCCCGCCTTCTTGCCTGTTATGTCCCACATCGCGTGCTCGATGCCACTCACCGCGCACCAGAAATCCATCGCGCCCCGCCGTCCGGCGAAGTCGTCATACGACCACTGGAGAAAATGCTTGATATTGCGCGGGTCGCGCCCGATCAGGTAGCGCCGCATCTGGTCAATATGCGCGGTCACCTGAACATCGCGGTCAGATTGAGTATAGGCTTCACCCCAGCCGTAGATGCCCTCGTCCGTCTCGACTTTGACGAAGCAGAGATTCTTGCCCCGTCCGGGGTTGGCCAGAAAGTGTTTTACGTCGGTAATTTGCATTGGAGTCTCCCTGCGTCGTTGCGCGCTTCTGGATTCAGCGCCGCCACATGTTATTCATCAGTTGGTTATCATAGTATCGCTGGCCGCGATTTCGACAGCCTCCGCTATCCAGTCGTTGAGACTCTTCCCCCGCGCGCTGGCGGCGACCGCTGCCGCCCTGTGCAGATCCGGGCTTACGCTTAGCGAAATGTCCCCAGAGAAGGGCTCATCTGGCCGCTCGCCCTTCTCCTCGCAACTAGCGATATAGTCATCTATCGAGAACCGGAACTCCTTCTTCAGATCCTCGACCGATGTGGCCTCGAACATAATAACGTCGCGGGCACCGACGACTATGCCATGGAACGCTTCCCCGTCGGGGTCGTACTTGATCGCCGCGTGATAACCCTTATATTCCATCATGGCTCTATCCCCACTTTTATCAAGAATCTTCGCAATCCATCTACGACAGGCTTCGCAGTATCAGGTTGTGGATGTGGCCTGTGAACGTGCAATATAGCGCCACTCAAATTCACTCTTATCCTGGAGCCAGACCGTTCTTCAATGGTAGCTCCACACGCCAGCAGAAGTGATTCGATGTCTGTCCAGCGAATTCCTCCCTGGGTAGGTCGTCTGAAAATCGCTTCCAGCGTTCTATGGTGTCTCCTTCGCATCACTCACGGTTCCCCGCCGTCTGTGAGATATAAAACCGTGAATCAGCATCAGTTGCGGCCTAAACGCAACTGTCCTGCCTCCCATGCCATCTGTATTCTATCAAGACGACTGACAGCTTCCGATATATGTATCTCTTCATGGATTTGGCAGACTTGGAATGAAGTAACATCTACTGCTCTACCTTGGCATAAATTGAAAATAACCATATTCCCTTCAGTTACAAAGTAGCTCGTGAGTTCACCTCTAGGCTCCGGGTAATCTGCAAACAGGGCAAAAACGCCTCTTTCATCGTCACTCCCCTGGCAGGCTATATGCTCAACAGTCCCTATGTCCCGACTCTCACACTTCATATCTACTCTAAGAACGCTGACGACGGCTTCGGCTAACCTCTGAAAGTCGGACTTGGAAAGTTCGCTGGTAAAATATCGTCCGGTAATAATAACCAGGATCACCACTACCCCCAGAATGGATACACGAATCGCCTTCTTCTTGTTCCAAGTTCCCATTAACAGTCCTATTATGCGAGCATCATCTTATTCCGGCTATGCCACTGAACCTCTGCTACAAGTTCCATATCACCATGCCCACCTTCGTGAGATTCCCACCCAATAAACTCAACTTGGCGAACGCGGCGACCCATCCATGAATCCGCATCAGTCAAGCAACCCGTGGATTTTCAGCCTCCGTGCAAGAATCTCAAGTATCGGTTTTGTGACATCTTCACGTACATGATCTCTGACAACACCAGGGAGACCGATAAGCAAAGCATCTTTAAGTGGTCCTTTCGTAATCTCTGTGTCACGATAAACGCGTGTTGTAGAGATCTTCTCTGCATACACATCTTTGTGTCTGCTTTTTTCTCGAATTGTTTGCCAAGGCGAACCGCTCCCAATAGCGAGAGTAATGATGAGGCGTGGTTTAGGTTGGATCAAGCGAAGCATCCGCCATCCGATTCGCTCACCGGCTACTTTTAGTTCTATGGGCAATTCATCGTATGTAGGGCTATGGAATGGGTTGATGTTCCCTGATGGCGCATTCCGAAGCCGATTTGCAGCATATCCACCCATGCGTTCTTCTGGAGTTAGATTCTTATTGGTCATCGCATCCATCGCCTCTGAAGGGGAGGCTCCTGATAGTACCATCACTACTCCCTGAACGGCTCGCTGAAGCCCAGATTGCCCTGGTCCAGCCCCGTTATCATCATCCATATATGCGTTGTATCCAGGACTCTGAAAAGGACGCTCTTGCTTCTTAATGTTTGCGTCGTTCTTGCTACCCGAAGGATTCATCCCCAATATCACCAACCCATTTCCGCTTTCATACGTCTCAACGCTTGAGTACAGAAGATGGAACCCCGGTGTCCCATCATTGGATATCCATCCAAATCTCTCACATTTGATTTCGCACTCTTTGGACAAAGCTATGAGCTTTCGGCGAATTTCTGGCATTTACTTCTACCCCTCTTATTTATGACCGCTTCATTAGGTTCTCACCTCGCCGTCCACCCGCCATCCAGTACCAGTTCACTACCAGTCACCCAGCGCGATTCGTCCGATGCCAGATACAGGACGCCATTGGCAATCTCGATAGGTTCTCCGTAACGTCCTATCGGGATTCTGGACAGCATCTTGGCGTAGGCTTCAGGGTCGGCGCGACGCTGTTCGGTCATGGCGGTGTTTATGGGCCCGGGATGTACCGAGTTGCACCGTATCCCGTCCGGAGCGTACTGCATCGCCGTGTGTTTCGTCAGCAGACGCACAGCGCCCTTTGACGCCTGGTACTGCGGGCTGGACTGTTCCGTCCCGACGAGACCCAACTGCGACGAGATGTTGATGATGGAGCCTCCGCCCGATTCCTTCATCGCCGGAATCGCGTGCTTCGTCCCAAGAAAGACGCCTTTGGTATTGATGTCCATGACGCGGTCCCAGTCCTCTTCACTCGTCTCGTGGAGGAGGCTCCACTGGCTTACCCCCGCGTTGTTCACGAGTATATCCAGCCGCCCGAACGCCGCGACCGTTTCGGCAATGGCCCTTTGCCAGTGCGCTTCACTAGTGACATCCAAGGGCGAGAAAAGGCATTGCCCGCCCGACTCGTTGATCTCGGACGCGACCGCGCGACCCTCGTCCTCCAGGGTATCCCCTATTCCGACCGCCGCTCCCTCGCTTGCGAACAGCCGCGCTTCCACCGCTCCCATGCCCCTGGCTCCACCGCTGATGAACGCTACCTTGCCTTCCAGTCTCATAGTTCTCTGTCCTTAGTAGTTAGGTTGTGTCAGCATCTGGATTATAGTGTAAGTATGTCATCAGTAAAACTATCTCCACAACGCGGTGATTCCGTCAGCCGGCGCGGGACAGGTGAATATGCAAGTGGGCTCTCGTTGCCGCCCTCGCCTGGCTTACCAGTAGGCTGGTTACGGCGGTCTGGAGGTATCAGGAAGTGGTGGGCCGGCTGGGATTCGAACCCAGGACACCCGGATTAAAAGTCCGGTGCTCTGGCCAAACTGAGCTACCGGCCCATGCGTGGCGATGTTTGACCGAGGAGCTAGGACCATCGCCGATAGGGCACCAAATAATGATAGCGATGTTTCGATTGGGCTTACAAGCGGAGTATCACACCGTCCGGTGCATACTCCGCTTAAAGACAGAGGCGAGGCCGTCCAACGGCCCCGCCTCGAATCGGTTCCTGCAAAAGAGGCTAGTACCTGAAGCTGTCCAGCATTTCAAGCCTGTCTTCGTTGAACTCATCCATCAGGACCAGACATACACCGGTGATGACAACGTAGCCATTTGTGTTATCCGGATAGTACGAAGACAATGCAATCAGGTCTATAAAGCCTGAAAGGCACCTGTTGGAACCTCTGCGGGCAGTGTAGGCTGATACGTATGCCTTCCGTCCTTCGACCTGCGCTCTCTCTTTCAGGAAGTGGTGGTCCAACTCCACCCATTCATCCTCATCGGCTATTTGGTACATTTCGCTTTGCCTGAACTTGGCGAAGTCCTCAAGCGAGGCGCTGCCGTCGGTATCATAGACATTGATGTCAACGAATCCGGCACGGCTGCCCAGCGGATAAATCACAGCGCGAGCCCCTCCTCCTGCCAGCCCCGCCAGAAGCCAGTTGGGAGCAAGATTGACGCTGTACCCGAAGGTCGGGTTTACATACATCTGCCATTCCAGGAATGTACCCATTATGGCATCTCTGCTGAATACATAGTCCTCCAGGCTGTCCTCGCACACCGAGACCGATATTCCGAAGCCGTAGGGCTTGGTGGGATGCAGAGATGAAAGGCGAACTTGCTCGGTCACGTCGCTGACGCAGACATCGGGTGTCGGCTGGTAGCGGTAGGTAATCTCGTAATACTCGTCCGCTGTCTCATCCACTCTCTCGAATGTCCTTACCTCGAGCAGTCCCTCCGACTTCTCCCGTGCGGTCGCGTTGAGCGCGTCCCTCCTCTGTTCAGCGAACTCTCTCAGGGAGAACGAGTCGGGAATGTCGTATGCACGCACTTCAGTCAACGCCTGGCTGTCTGAGGACCTGAAGTGAGCGTACATCTCGTCATCGAACTCAGTGGTGAATGACCAGGCGGGAGGAACGTCAATGCTGTAGCCGTACTCGCCGTTCTTATACCTGTTCCAGCCGACATCAGGGTCCGGCACAGGGGGCGGAGTGGGATCGAGCGTGCTCATGCCCGCGGTCAGATCGCTAAGCCTGGTCTTCAATTCGTTTACCGCAATGGCGAAGCCTATATTGTCCACCGGCCGGCCACTCGCGGTCTCTTCAAATTTGCCGACGTTAATTCCAATCACATGACCGACGCTGTTCAACAATGGACCGCCGCTGTTTCCCGGATTTATCGCAGAATCGGTCTGTATGTGTTCCACACCACCGAATGTTACATTGGTGGCCGATACGATCCCTGTTGTTACAGTCCTAAAGCCCAGTGGATACCCCATCGCGATGACTTCGTCGCCGACTTCTGCGAGGGATGAGTCGCCCAGTGGCACCGGATAGAGCAGCCTTCCGGGAGGCAGCTGGACGACCGCGAGATCCGCAATCTCGTCAATGCCCAACACATCCGCCACATACGTGGTCTCGTCGTGCATCTGGATGAGTACCCTAGAGTCGCGGTCCACGACGTGAGCGTTGGTAATCAGACGACCATTTGCGTCAATTATGAACCCTGTACCAGAACCTCCACTGCTCTCAACCAGGACAACCGCCTTTTCAGCGTTCTTGACGACCTCGGGGACAGTGCTTGGCAGCGGTGTTGCGGCCGGCATAGCCGTCGGCGTCGGCGTGGGTTGACGGGAAAGACGCTCCCTCACCTGCTCAGGCGTTTCGCCCGTATGAGAGGCTATGAATTTCTCTACCAGAAAGTCGGCAAGAGCAGTGGCCAAGTAGTCCGAAATCAAGCCATTGTCGTTTGCGTCCGTCAAGACTCTAATAAGTAGCTCAAATGAAGTCTGCCCCTGTTCGGACAGCCGGTCCTTCACTTCATCAGCAGTCTCGAAGGTGTACGGAATAGTCAGACTCTCGATGACGTAGTCGGTCAAGGTTTCGCTTAGATCGTCCGACAGCAGACCTCTCCCGTTGGCGTCGGAAAGGGCAAGTATGAGAAACGTGAATGAGTCCGGCCCGGTATCCGCCTGCCCACTGGGGGAAGCCGATGCTATACTCAGCGCGGTCACGGACATAATGATGAATAGGATGGTTCCGACTACGGTCTTTTTGAGCATTCCCACTCCCCGTCTTGTTGGATAAGTCGCGCTACTTCGAGTTTGGAAGTTTTACATACGTCGTCAAACCCATCGAATCCGCACGCGGTAGATGTTAGCATTATTGCGTCAGGTATTGCGATGACCGATTTTACTCAGAAAGCCACGATTTACCAGCGGATACTGGAAGTCATCCGGCAGGTCCCACACGGGCAGGTGGCGACTTACGGGCAGATTGCGCTCATTGTCGGCGACTGCACCCCGCGCATGGTCGGCTACTGCCTGGCCTCCCTGGATTTCGACAGCGATGTTCCATGGCAGCGCATCATAAACCACCAGGGCAAGGTAAGTCCGCGCAGCACAGGACACGGCAGCCAGCTCCAGAGAGAACTCCTGGAGGAGGAGGGCGTCGAGTTCGACGCAAGGGGCCGCGTGAGTTTCCGAAAGTACGGATGGATGGAACCGGAGTAACAAGCCCCCTCTCCCACGAGGGCTAACAAGGGTAGGCAAACTTGCAGCCAGCTATGAACACCAATCAACAAACCCCCTCCCCCTCAGGGAGAGGGCTGGGGTGAGGGTGAAATGCCTACCCCTATCAGCTCCCCCGAGGGAGAGGGCCGGGGTGAGGGTGAACCCCACTCCCTCAGAACAGCGGAGGTCAAACGATGCCCGAAGCGCCGGAAATGCAGGTGGTGGCCGAGTTCCTGGACTCAAGTCTGCCGGGCAAGACTACACTCGACGCGAAGGTACTCAAGCCCAGCGTCGTGCGGTCGCTCTGCGGCAACCTGGATGAGGATCTCGCAGGCCGGACGTTTGAGTCGGTGCGGCGAGAGGGCAAGTTCCTGCTCATTTCGCTGTCTGGTGAGCGGCGCATAGTCATCAACCCGAAGCTGACCGGCGGACTGCAACACTGCCCTTCCAAGAACCGCGTTCAGAAGCGCACCTGCGTGAGAATGAAGCTGGACGGCGGCGTTGACCTACGCTACACCGACGACCGGCAGATGGGGCAGTTCTACTATGTCCAGAGTACGCAAGTCGAAGAAGTGCCGGGACTCGCAGAGCAGGGCCCCGACGTGCTGGACGACTTCAGTTTCGAGGAGTTTACGGATCGCCTGAAAGGGTTCCACGGCGAGATAAAGGGCGTACTCACCAGGGGTAGAGTCATATCCGGAATAGGCAATGCCTACGCGGACGAGATACTGTTCGACGCGAAGGTGTACCCGTTCAAGAGACGGAAGGCGCTATCCAACGACGAGTTGCGGCGTATCTACCAGTCATCGCGAAGCGTGATCGAGCATTCGATAGAGCAAGTGCGTGAGCGGATGGGCGACCGTATAGACCACAAAGTCCGCGACTTCCTCCTGGTGCATAACAGGGGCGGCGAACCATGCCCGCGCTGTGGGAAGAGTATCACCGAACTCAGGGCCAACCAGCGAATAACGAGCTACTGCCGAAGCTGTCAGCCCGGGATGCTTCTGAAGAACTGAGTACACCCGTCCCCGCTGTCCCGTAAAGGCGACAGCGGGAGGATTCTCTGTGGAATCGGGTATAGCCTGCCCAGTCTGTGTTTGAGTGGCCGCGCGGCACATATTTACAGAACTGAGCAGAACCCTGTTGAATCTAGGAAAATTCCTGGGACGGTGCGCGACGGTTGTCGGGGGCTAGGAGGCTGTTTTCCACTCCAGCAGCCTGGCGACTTCCTCGGTGTGGACCTCGGGGTAGCTGATGTGCCCGCAGGCCAGGCAGCTAATGTAGAATCCCTCGAAGTCGCGGCGGATCTGGCGATCCCCACTGCAGCGGATGCAGGACTTGAAGAGCACAGAGTTCTCACGCAGAGCACTCTGTGCGGTAACTATCTCTCTCATTTGATCACGTCCTCCTTTTTACTGAAAAGATTTTCATTAGAACCACCGTAGTTTACCCTAAAAATCCCAATTTTACATTAACAACAGTTTAACATATTGTTAACAGTACATCGAATTAGGGAATAACTACTATTTCGCCATGTGAAAACCACACACGACCGGCGAGGCAGTCGTACACCGCATCCCTCGCCGGCCCGGGTGTGTTCCAGATACAGCTACGGCTTCGGGTTCTCCATGAACACGGTTACTCCCATGTCCTTGTAGTAGTCGCGCAGCTTGTAGTCGTAGTTGCGGAAGCTCATCCTGATGTTGGTGCCTTCGAACTGCTCGATGACGTGCTTGAGGCAGTCATCCACCGACTGGAGCGGGTGATGCGGGTGCGCCTCGATGTCGTAGCTAAGGTCCGCGGGCCCCCAAGTCAGGCAGGTGATCCCGGGCTTGGCGAGATGGCGCGCGTTCGTGACGGCCCGCAGCGTCTCCATCTGGATGCACAGGATGCCGTTCTCGTTCCACCACTCGGCGTACTCCAGCCGGTCCCCGCGTTCCTCGACTCCGTATCGCGCCGCGCCGCCCCAGCTCCGCTTCGCCACCTGCGGATAGTAGAACCAGTTGATCGCCTCGTCCACGGTCGCCTCGTCTTCGACAAGCGGGACCTCGATTCCGAGCGGCCCCAGGTCGAGCACGTTCCCCACCAGATAGGCGTGTCCCGGGTGCTTGATCCTGAACTGGACGGGTATGCCCACTTCCTTCGCCGTCTCACAGTATTGGACGAGCCGCTCCTCGCTGTACGGCGAGTGCTGCGAGTCCGCGTGTATGAAAGCGTAGTCATCCTTGCCCAGAATGTCCTCCATCTGGCTCTTCGTGGCCGTGATGGGGACCGACACCCCGACGATGATGTCGCCCCGGACTATTCGCTCTTTCAGTGATGCCATTTACTTTTCTCCTTCTTGTAGATTCTTTAGGCTGTGTTGACATTTATCGTCATTCCCGCGAAAGCGGGAATCCAGAAACGCGGAGTATAGCTAACTTCGCTATGGCTATGATCATTTAGATACCTGAAGTATCAAATGTCAACAGAACCTAGTTCTCAGTTGTAAGTCTTCAGTATTAAGTTCTGAAAATCCAGGAACTCGGTGAGTCTGATTCCTTCAAGTCCGGCATGAAGAACTCGAACCGCTCCGCGTCGTCGTAGCCACTCATCGGGGCGGGCGACACGCCCGGGCTCTCCAGCGCGGCACGCACGATGGACTTGTTGAATCCGTGTATCGTGTCATCGGACAGGAATCGGTCCACCGGCATCCACAGACACTCGGCTATCTCCTCTTCCTGCATCGTGATCTCGGTGGAGAGCGCGGACAGCCTGCAAACGAAGTATATATCCGACTTGCCGTAGCGGTAGCCGTGCCAGTGCCTGAAACAGGCCAACGACTCGAACCTAGCGTGAACGCCCGTCTCCTCAAGCACCTCCCTCACCGCCGCGTGCGCTATGTGTTCGCCCGGATGCAGCGCGCCACCCGGCAGCTTGTATCCCGGCCCCCGGCTGGTTCCCATCCGGTAGCGTTCGGACACCACCAGTATCTCGTCCCGCTCGTTGATGACGACCGCACCGGCCCCTATGTAGTGCGTGGCGTAGGGCGGGATGTACGCGCCAAAGGTCAGGCGCAACGTCATCATAACGTAGTCTTCCTTCGCGTGGTGATACTCGAAACCCATGTCCGCCGCCAGTGGCACGAATGCCGACCTGGACAGCGGCAACTCGAGCCAGACGAGCCTGTACCCCTCGGCAATCCAGGCGTCCACCGAGTCGCGAAGCATCTCCTTGAACTCGTGCGGGTCGTTGGGCAGATTATGCGGGTCCGTAACAACCCCGCCAAACTGGTTTGGACTAAATGCCAGTGTACTCATAATTCAGCCATGCCTCACTACCATCTGCACCTCGTTCGACGGGTTGCATAGAGCCTCGAACGCGCCTTGTATCTCGTCCAGCGGCAGGAAGCTCGCCTCCGACACCAGCGGCTCCATCGTGACCTTGCCTGAGCGTATCAGGTCGAGCCCGATGCGCCAGTCCTCCGGCTGCGTGCCGAACGAGGTCTTCAGACTGACCTCGCGCGCCATCCAGTCGGGCGGCAGAACCGGCGTCTGCTCCCAGACTATCGCTACCAGAACCACCTGCCCGTTGCGCCGCACCATGTTGAGCGCCTGGTCGAGTGTGCCTTTGGCCGCCGCGCACTCGAACACCACATCCGGCCCGTTGCCGTCCGTAAGCTCCACCACGCGCTGTTCGGCGTCCTCTTCAAGCGGGTTGATAACAGCGTCCATCCCCAGCCGCCGCGCGGCCTCGGCCCTGGCCGGGGCCGGCTCCGACACGATCACCTTGCTAGCTCCGGCGGCGCGTGCCACCTGCGCGCAGAGCAGACCTATCGGCCCAGCTCCCAGCACCACCACCGAGTCCCCCAGCTTGAGCTGGGACAGCCTGACGGCGTGGACCGTGACCGCGCACGGCTCGCACATCGCGGCCTCTTCGTCGGTTACGCCGTCCGGCACAGGCACAGGCTCCCACTCCTCCAGCAGAACCTTCTCCGCATAGGCGCGCACCCGGCTGCTCGGACCGCTGAACCCGTCGAGCCGGTAGTTGTAGCGTTCACCCCTGTTCGGTGATGCCGCTCGCACCTCCGGCGGAGGCTCGCCGCCCCCGCCGACCACGCGGTCGCCCACGCTCCAGCGCGTCACTCCGTCTCCAACTGCGCTCACCACGCCTGAATACTCGTGGCCCATGACAGTGCCAGGCGGCGCTATGTCGTACAGAAAATGATGAACGTCGGTGCCACAGATGGCGCAGTAGTTGACATCAATCACCACCTGCCCGGGGCCGGGCGACGGATCAGGCATATCTTCAATATCGAACTGTTGACTACCCTGGTAAACGGCGGCGCGCATGGCTGAAACCTCCCTCAGTTGCTCTCAGACAGGTTATCACGCGCGTGGGGGTAGTCAAGTGCGGTACGGATGCTCGAAGTTGTACCCAATTTGCCAGGTGAATCAAAATGAGTCCCGCACCGCCCCCAACCCCTGGATACCAGCCTTTGATTTGACACAGGCTCGACTGCCCTGATCCATACAATGCTGATCCGGCTTATGTGATATACTGCCCTTGGCGTCGGCGCTCTGAGTTCCCTCCAGTCGCTTCTTGGCTCCCTAGCTCACACTTCGGTTCCTCACCAGCTTCCCTCCGGACCTCCCAGGGCCTGCTATGGCATTTGGCCTTGGCCGCCGGGACCGGCGGTCACCCCTATGCGAAATACGGCTAAATCGAAAGGTATAAAACGGAATGGCAACGGAGTCAACCGAAGAAATGTCGGGCGCGCCGGTCGGCGCTATCAGGAAAGAATTGGAGCCAAACGAATACGCGCATCTGAAGCGACTTGTGAAAGATGCCGGACTATTGGAAAAGAACCCGGGGCATTATGTCGTCAAGTTGACCGTGTACATGAGCCTGCTGGCGATGAGTGTCGCGGTTCTCATGCTTGTGGACGGCGTGTGGCCGCAGATGTTGAACGCGGCGTTTCTGGCATTCGTCATCGTGCAGATGTGCTTTACCGGACACGACCTGGGCCACAAACAGGTGTTCAGATCAAGCCGAAACAACGATGTTCTCGGCCTGTTCGTGAGCTTTATAATCGGCATCAACCGGACCTGGTGGGTCGAGAAGCATAACGAGCACCACAGCAATCCCAATGACCTGGACATGGATCCCGACATCGAAATCCCAGTGGTCGCATTCTCGGAAGACCAGGCGCGCGCGATGAGAGGAATCCCTCGCTTAATCGTCAGATACCAGGCTTTTCTATTCTATCCACTGGTCTGTTTAGAGGGTCTGGTGCTCAGGTACTCGGGAATCCGGTACATGCTCACAAACAGGCTGAGGTTCCCCATCGCCGAGCCAATTATGATGGTCGGCCACATTGGAGTCTATACCGGCCTGGTGTTTATGTCGCTGCCATTCTGGCACGGGCTGCTGTTCATCGCGGTCAACCAATTGCTGATAGGGCTGTATATTGGCTCGACATTCGCTCCCAACCACAAGGGAATGCTGATGCTCGACGGGGAGATGCGGCTCGACTTCTTGAGAAGGCAGGTGCTCACATCCAGGAATGTCAGGTCGAGTCTCATAAACGACATTCTGTACGGCGGGCTGAACTACCAGATCGAGCACCATCTGTTCCCGAGTAT
>DAOULF010000121.1:0-10570 GCA_034420555.1 Dehalococcoidia bacterium | reverse complement strand
GCTCGTCTCGGAGGAGTATGGCGGCAGCGGAAGTTCCCTGACGGACGCGGCAGTGGTTTACGAACAGCTTGGCGCCGGGCCTCTGTCCGGGCCGTTCTTCTCGTCCGGAGCGTTGGGAGCGCTGATAGTGTCCGAGGCGGGAAATGATGAACAGCGCGCTCGCTGGCTTCCGAATATCGCTTCCGGGCGCGAGATAGTGACTCTCGCGCTGACCGAGCCTGAATATGGGTGGGGAGCCGAGTCTGTGCAGATGCGAGCCCAGCCGACCGATTCGGGCTACGTTCTCAACGGCACGAAGCTGTTCGTACACGACGCGAAGGCCGCTACCACTCTGATATGCGCCGTTCGGTCCAGCGGACGCGAGGGTGTTACCCTGCTGATGGTGGACTCCCGCGCGCCGGGCCTCTCAACCAGGCTGCTGCCCGGCTTCATGGGCTGGGTTGGAGAAGTCGCATTCGAGGATGTAGAGGTGCCCTCTGACGCCATCTTGGGCGAGTTGGGCGGCGGATGGCAACCACTCCAGAGGTCCTTCCGCAGGGCCATTCCGGTGTTGTGTGCCTTCAAGGTTGGCGGTGCGCAGTCGGTGTTCGATATGACTCTCGAATACTCTAGGACGCGCATCCAGTTCGGCACGCCGATTGGTCGCTTCCAGCGCGTCCAGGACCACATTGTGGAGATGGTCAACCACTTGGACGCGGCGCGCTGGACCACCTACGAAGCCCTATGGAAACTGGACAGCGGACGTCGCGACGACGCCAGCGTGCATCTCGCCAAGGCTGTCGCGTCCGAAGGATACTACCAGGGTTGCAACCACTCCCACGAAGTCCACGCGGGCATAGGCGTCGTGCGAGAGTATGGTCTGACGTTGCATACCCGTATGTCGCGGACGCTGTATCACTACCTCGGCGATCCGCGCTTCCACCGCAAGAAGATCGGGGATGCGCTGCTGGGTTAGCGTATGTTCCTGATCTGCTGCAACAGGTAGGTCAGCAGTATCCCGATTGGAATGGCGACGACCACCGCGCCCAGTATCACGACCATTGCCAAGTCTCCCAGCCCTATGATGGCGTCAATCTGGTCCTGTATCCAGCCCAGAAGAACGGGATCTCCCGGCTCCCCGTGGTGTGCCAGGGCGGACATAAGTAACGCGGGCATCGTGGCTCTCCCGATGAGGCCGGTCGTCAGTCGTTCGCGCCCTGGGCGATGGGAGTGGCCGAGGGTGAAGGTCGAGGTCGCTGGTACCGGACGGAGAACTTGCGCTCCTTGACCGAGTAGCTGGCGATGGTTGCGCCCAGCAGTGTCAGCCCGGCGAGACCGAACGGTATCACGTATGTCCCTGTGACGTCGTACAGGACTCCGGCTACGATGACGCTCAGCGAGCCGCCAATCTGGTGCGCGAAGGTGGTGAATCCGCCCAGCGTGCCCAGGTTCCTGGTTCCATAGATGTCCGCCGTCAGAGATGACGTCAGCGGCGGCGTCGCTATCCAGGACATTCCTGCGAAGTACGCGAAGGTCCAGATGCCGACCGAAGGCGGTATGCCAACCCCCAGCAGGTCCGCGAGAATGCTGGGCGTAACGAGCATGACGTAGGCGAAGAACCTGATGAAGTAGATGGTGCCCAGCATATTCTTTCGGCTGAACTTGTCGGAGTGAATGCCGACCACCATGACGCCGACCGCGTTCAAGCCCTGCATCATTCCGAAGGCCATTGCCGCTACCGCCGGACTGATGCCGAGATCTATGGCGAATGGTACATAGTGCGTGGATATGATGAGCGTGGTCACGCCACACACGAAGTACGCGCCGGACAGTTGCCATATCGGAGGCGACCTGAACGAGTCCCTCCAGCTATCTGATTCGAGTGGCGCGGTGGAGGCGGGGTTAGCTACGAAGTCCTTCTTGTCCCTGGTGATTAATGCCACCAGCCAGATGGCCGCGACCAGCGGAAGCGCTACCAACTGGATGAACGACCATACCACCTTCCATATCATCTTCAGCATCATCGGAGGCGGATTCTGTGCACCGCTGCCGTCCGGCTTTTCGCCTACGTCTTCCGGCTTGTCTCGCATGAGGAGCCCCACCAGCGGCAGAGCGAGTATCAGCACCAGCGCGCCAAGCACCAGCCAGGCGACCCGCCAGTGCGTCCAGATGATGAGGGATGCGGCGAACGGAGTCAGTATAAGTCCGCCCAGAGAGGTCCCGGCGGTGCAGAGGCTGAGGACCACCCCCCTACGACGCACGAACCACTTGGCGAGAACGGCGTGAACCGTGACCAGGGATACGCCGCTGGACGCGGTGGACATCACCAGTCCATAGATGAGCATCAGGAACAGCAGACTGGCGCTTAGCTCTATCTTGAGGAACGGAAGGCTGATGGCCGGGGCGAAGTCCAGCCCGAAGTCGCTTGTGAAGGTGATCAGTATCGTGGAGAGGCCCAGCACGAGCAGGCTGAGGGATATAACCGAACGGCCCCCGAAGCGGTCGTAGAGCCGCCCCAAGAAGGGCTGGGAGAGTCCGTTTACCAGTATGCCGACGGCGATGGCGGCGGAAATCTCGGTGCGGCTCCAGCCCAGGTCGTCGGTCATCGGGACGACGAACACTCCGAAGCCGTTCCTCGCGCCCATAGACATGAACAGAGCAAAGGCGCCAGCAGCTACGATGAACCAGCCGTAGAAGATCCCGTTGCGGGCCGCCGTCTCTTTCAAAGTCTTGCCTTTGCCTTCAGCCGTACCCTGCCGGTTCTGCCAGCCTGCCTCGATAGGGGATCGGTTCTGGGAATGTACTGTTGGAGTCTAACACCGACACGTTACGGGTGACAAGCGGGTTCCTACTTCGCTATATCCCCGTAAGCGCGCTTCGCCGAGCGTGGCGGCTACGTCCGCTGCGCTTGGTGCCTATGACCCCTCTATCACGCCGCAGGCTACGCGGTCTCCGGCACCTCCGATGGGCTGGGTGGTGTGATCGTCGGGCTGGGCGTGAATCACTACGGCCGATCCGTCGTCATCGAGAAGGGTTTCCAGAACCACGAGGGTTGTGAATATCTCGGCTTTGGCCGTTCCGTCAGAGGCGGCGTAGATGTTGGGCAGGTCGCCGTCGTGAACGCCGTCGGGGTTGAGCAGGCCGTGCGGCTTATCTACTGTATTGATGTGTCCCGCGGAAGCCTTGAAGTCGGGCGAGCAGGCGCCGACGCTGTGCAGGTGGATTCCGTGTCCTCCAGGCGTGAGCGATTCGACTTCTACGTACAGAAGCAGGCCGCTGATGCCCTGAGTAAACGTGAATCCGCCGACGTTCGCGCCGTCGGTTCCGACGAGCAGGCCGCGCGCTACCTCTTCGCCTATGGCATCATCTTGATTGATCCGCACGCTAACATTGTCGCAGGCGGCTGCCAGCGCGAACAGGAAAGCGGATAGTACGAGGAACGGGAGCGGCGACATTCGCAATCTCATTTTTGCCTCCGGGGCCATCGTGTTTTCCTGTGAGGATTATATACCCGTGAGCGCGCGGGCTTCGCCGAGCATGGCGGCTACGTCCGCCGTGCTTGGGCCTTCGGCGTAGATGCGGAGGAGAGGCTCGGTGCCTGAGAAGCGTATGAGCGTCCAGTAGCCGTCTTCCAGCAGGAACTTCACGCCGTCGCGGTCATCTATGCCGACGACGGGGCGTCCCGCCATATCGAAGGGCCTGGACGTACTCACCCGTCGCGTTATCGCCTCGTGCATGGATGGGTCGAACTCGACGTCCCAGCGGTCGTAGATGTGGACGCCGACCTTCTCGAACAGGCGCGCTCTGAGGTCGGCGGGATTCTCGCCCGTCCTGACCATCATATCCAGCATGAGCAGGCCGCTCAGGATGCCGTCGCGCTCCGGGATATTACCCCTGAAAGCATAGCCGCCGCTCTCTTCGCCCGCAGCGAGCGCGTTGGTCGCCATCATCTGAGGGCCAAGGTGCTTGAACCCGACGGGCGTCTCGATAGCCTCCACGTCGTGAAGGTCGGCGAGCTTGTCTATCATGCCGCTCATCGTTATGGACTTCACCAGCGGGCCGGACTGTTCCAGAACCTCCAGCAGGTGCATACATAGGAGGCTGAAAGTCTCGGTCGTGCTTATGAAGTTGCCGTCGTCGTCAACGACGCCGAGCCTGTCCGCGTCGCCGTCGGTGGCGAGACCGATGTCCGCGGTGTTGTCTTCCAACGCATCTACCAGATCACGAAGGTTGTGGGCTATCGGCTCAGGCTGCGCCATACCCGGGAATGCCGGATTCAGTTCGCTGTGTATCTCCACCAGGCGCGTGGAACCACCGGATATGAGCTTGTCGAAGTAGCCCGCGCCCGCGCCAAACATCGAGTCAATCACGACGTTCAGACCGGCGTTTCGGATGGAGTCGAGGTCAACGAACTGGGCG
Organism: Dehalococcoidia bacterium; assembly: GCA_034420555.1. Lineage (GTDB taxonomy): Bacteria > Chloroflexota > Dehalococcoidia > Lucifugimonadales > UBA1123 > VXRN01. Next base: position 6,172 of record DAOULF010000121.1, on the reverse strand, counting down.
ACGTGGTTCAGGTAGTCGGGCTCCGGGTCGAATCGCTCGAACAGGCCCCTGCGTTCGGCTTCCAGCAGATTCATAGTCCGCACACTGCCGGATTCTTCGATGTTGGCGATGTGCCTCTCCAGTTCCTCGACTATCTCGCCGGACGCGCTCCCGCCGTATTCGGGCTTGAACTTGAAGCCGTTCCATCGTGCCGGGTTGTGGCTTGCGGTGATGATTGCGCCCGCGCCCGCGCTCATGGTCACTATTGAATGGCTTATGACCGGAGTTGGAGCGGGCCTGTCGCACAGGAATGTTGGGATGCCGTTCGCGGTCGTCACTTCTGCTACTGCCTCCGCGAACTCTTTCGATCCGAAGCGGGTGTCGTAGCCGACGACGAAGCCTCGTGGAGCAAGCCCAGTGGAATTTACGTAGTCGGCCGTGCCCTGGGCGCAGATACGCACGTTCTCGAAGGTGAAGTCCTCGGCTATGATGGCGCGCCAGCCGTCGGTTCCGAATTTTATGCGGGGCATGTTGTTCTCACTATGCGCTCAGTCGTGAATAGGATGTGGGAGGTCCGCTACTCGGCGCGAAGCCGTCGCAGTTCGGCCTCCATCTCCGCAAGTCGCGCCTCTGCCGACTCACGAGCGGCGCGCTCCGTCTGTGCAAGCGCTTCGGCTGACTCACGAGCGGCGCGCTCCGTCTGCGCATCTTCCGCCATCTCTGTCATGTTCTGGAGCCAGCGGCCTCCCTCCGGGTCATAGATACGCAGACGGCCGTCAACCCAATGCAATTCCAGGTTCAGTGCCGGGCTGTATCCCCACGCGCCACCGTCCGGCCCGATATTAATCTCCATCCTGTGGTACTCGCCATCCACCAGCCGCTCCCCACGCAGCGCGAACCCGTAATGCTCCCCGCCGCTTGGATCGAACATCCAGTACTCGCCAACACCAAGACTCGCGTACAAGTCCCGCTTGCTTCCCAGATCGTTGCGCCATGTGCTGGGTGAGCCTATCTCCAGAACGAAGTCGGGCGCCTTGCCCATATCCCAGATACGATAGTTGTTGTTGCTCAGTATCAGGCCAGTGTCCACGCCGAACACTACGTAGCAGTCCGGCGAGACTGAGACCCTGGGATTGCCTTCCTCGTAGTACATGAACGTATTGCCGCTGGCCCAGACATCGAGGCGGTCCCTGAAGAAGTGCTTCAGGATTGCGATGAGATCCATAAAGTGCCGTAGTTGGTATTCTCCGTCGGGCAATGGCATACCGTCCGTTTCGGGATAGAAAATGTCTGTGGATATTTCGGTGACCAGCGCGGCGTTCTTCGCAACCATGACATCTGCTCCTTCCCCTAATGCTACCACACACGCCGGTCGGCGGCGTGTGTGTGAGCCTTCCACGAAACTGTGTTTTACTGCATCCTCAGATGCCCGCGTCCTTCCTGAGTGCGTCGGCCTTGTTGGTGCGCTCCCAGGGGAAGTCCTCTTCGGGCCTGCCGAAATGACCGTATGCGGCGGTCTTCTTGTAGATGGGCCGGCGCAGGTCCAGGTCGCGGATGATGGCTCCCGGCCTGAGATCGAAGTGCTTCGCTATCAGCTTGTTGATCTTCTCGTCAGGTATCTCGTTCGTGCCGAACGTCTCGGCGGATACGGAAGTGGGCTGCGCCATTCCGATAGCGTAGGAGAGCAGCACTTCCACGCGGTCTGCGAGCCCGGCTGCGACTACGTTCTTGGCTACCCAGCGCGCGGCGTAGGAGGCAGAGCGGTCAACCTTCGTCGGGTCTTTGCCCGAGAACGCGCCTCCACCGTGCCGCGCCATGCCGCCGTAGGTATCCACTATGATCTTGCGTCCGGTCAGACCGGAGTCCCCTACGGGGCCGCCTATGACGAATCTGCCGGAGGGATTGATCCACCAGAGGGTATCGTCGTCCAGCAGTTCGGCGGGTATGACCTCCCTGGCGATCCCCTCCAAGTCCCGCGCTATCACGTCCTGGCTCACCGACTCGCTGTGCTGGGAACTCATCAGGACGGTGTGAACACGCTTGGGCTTACCGCGCTCGTACTCTACGGTGACCTGCGACTTGCCGTCTGGCCTGATCCAGTCGAACTCGCCTTCGCGTCTCGCGCGCGCCATCCGCTGGCAGAGCCGGTGAGAGAGCGCTATGGGCAGCGGCATAAGCTCAGGAGTCTCGTTGCAGGCGTAGCCCACCATCATTCCCTGGTCTCCTGCGCCCAGGCTGTCCGCGTCCCCGTATGTGTCCGGGGCCTTGTCCCTGGTTTCCAGGGAGCGACTTACGCCTTCCGAAATATCGGATGACTGCTCGTGTACGGAGATAGTTACTCCGCAGGACTGGTAGTCGAAGCTGTATGAGGAGTCCTGGTAGCCGGCGTCTCGGATCGTGTCGCGGACTATGGAGGCTATATCAACGTAGGTGTTGGTTGTTATCTCGCCCATAACGAGGACGAGTCCCGTCGTGGTGCAGGTCTCGCACGCTACGCGGGCCGTCGGGTCGTCGGCGATTATAGCGTCCAGAACGGCGTCCGAGATCTGGTCGCATAGCTTGTCAGGGTGCCCTTCGGTAACCGATTCGGATGTGAACAGGTAAGAGGGGCTGTCCATGAAACTGTCGGGCATTTGGGGTCTCTCCTGGTTGTTAGTTATAGGTAGTCAGTTTTCGGTTATCAGTCGGCGTCTGCGCTCGTCGAGTTCGACCAGGCACGCGCTTCCCTCGGCGACGGTCTTGCCGCCGCTTTCGAGCCTTGCCGCCACGTATATTTCGCGCCCTTTACGGCTTTCCTGCCAGGATGTCGCCCTGATTGGTCGTCCCACCGTCGCCGGCGCTATGAGACGTGTGTTCATCGAGCGCATCATCGTCACGATGCCGTTGAGATAGGTCCAGTTCTCCATCACTTCGTAGAGCAGCGCGGATATGATGCCGCCATGCACGATTCCCGGCCAGCCCTGGTGGTGAGGCGCAGGCGTGAAATCCGCGATGAGTTCGCCATTATCTATTTCCATCTCCAGTTGGAGGCCGTAGGAGTTATCGCCGCCGCATCCGAAGCAGTTCGGATACGATCTTGGCTTGGCGCGCTGTTTAGTGTGGATCATCTTTCGGCTGTTCCATGAGACGTTGATGAAGTGGGGCAAGTCACCCTCACCCTAGCCCTCTCCCACCAAGGAAGAGGGGATTATTACGTTCCGATGTCCCAGCTTGCGAGGTACTTCTCCTGTTCGTCTGTCAGAGTGTCTATCTGGATGCCCATGGATTGGAGCTTGAGCCGCCCGACCTCTTCGTCAATATCTCGCGGCACGGGATAGACCTTCTGCTCCAGCGTATGGCCGGCCTGGGCGAGATATTCTACCGACATGGCCTGGTTGGCGAAGCTCATGTCCATGACGGCGGAAGGGTGACCTTCGGCGGCCGCCAGGTTGATCAGCCTTCCCTCTCCGAGCAGGTAGAGTTTCCTGCCGTCCGACATAAGATATTCTTCCACGAACGGCCTGACGGTCTGCTTGCCGTCGGACATCTCTTCGAGCGCGTCTATGTCTATCTCCACGTTGAAGTGACCGCTGTTCGCCATGACCGCGCCGTCCTTCATGGCGGCTATGTGATCGCGTCCGACGGCGTTCATACCGCCGGTTACGGTGAGGAAGATGTCGCCGACCTCAGCGGCCTCGGCCATCGTCATAACCTGGTGGCCGTCCATCGCGGCTTCGAGAGCGCGTATGGGGTTTATCTCGGTCACGATGGTGTGAGCGCCCATGCCGCGCGCCCTGAGCGCGACGCCGCGCCCGCACCAGCCGTAGCCGCAGATGACGACCTTCTTGCCCGCCCAGAGGATGTTGGTGGCGCGGGTGATGCCGTCCAGGGTGCTCTGGCCGGTGCCGTACCTGTTGTCGAAGAAGTGCTTGGTGTCGGCGTCGTTGACCGCGATGATGGGGTAGTTGAGCCTGCCCTCTTCGGCGAGGCTGTTGAGCCGGATTACGCCCGTGGTAGTCTCCTCGGTGCCGCCGACGACATCGGATAGCTGCCCCGTGCGCTCGGTGTGCAGCACGGCTACGAGGTCTGCGCCGTCGTCCATCGTGATGTTCGGCCTGGAGTCGAGCGCGGACATGATATGGCCGTAGTAGGTGTCCCGGTCCTCGCCCTTGATGGCGAAGGTCGGAATGTCGTACTCGGCTACCAGAGCGGCCGCGACGTCGTCCTGGGTGCTGAGCGGGTTGCTGGCGCAGAGCGCGACCTCGGCGCCGCCGTCTTTGAAGGCGAGCATCAGGTTCGCGGTCTCGGTGGTTACGTGCAGGCAGGCTGCGACGCGCAGACCGCTCAGCGGCTTCCGCTCGGCGAACTGCGCGCGTATCTGCCGCACGACGGGCATCTCTCGCGCCGCCCATTCGATTCTGCTCACGCCCTGGCCCGCGAGCGAGGTGTCCAGAACGTGGCCTTTGTTGGCGGTTGTAGTCAAGGGTTTCCTCCCTTTGGAGTTTAACTGTTAGCTGATCTTGCCCTCAGGGGCGCGGGCAGGAACCCGCTTTCTATTTTCAGGCCGTCGCCGTCGAACTGGGTGAGCCTGACGAAGTTGTCGAATCTGTCCTGTATGTCAGATTCGGTGATGGACGTTAGCCTGTCGGCGCTGAAGTCCTGGACGGCGAAGGATCCCATTACCGAGCCGACTATGGCGGCACGCCGGATTCCGGCGCCTGATGTGTCGCCGGAGGCGGCGAGCAGTCCCATGAAGCCGCCGGCGAAGGAATCTCCGGCGCCGGTGGGATCAACCACGCTGTCGAGTGGGAAGGCAGGCGCGCTGAAGATATTGTCGCCGTCGAATACGAGGACGCCGTGTTCGCCGCGCTTGACGACCACCGCACGGGGGCCCATGTCCTGGATCCGCCTCGCGGCCCTGACGATGTTGAACTCGTCCGCGTAGCTTCTGGCTTCCCCTTCATCCAGGAAGAACAGGTCAACCTCGCGCACAATCCGGTCGAGGTCCTCGCGCCTGCCGTCTATCCAGAAGTTCATGGAGTCGAGCGCTACGAGCCTCGGGCGCCGCTCCATCTGCTCCAGAACGCGCAGTTGGAGGGCGGGGTCAATGTTCGCCAGGAATACGAAGTCGGATTCGCGGTTCTCAGGGTTCAGCGTGGGGTTGAATTCCTCGAACACGTTTAGCTGAGTGTCCAGGGTCTCGCGCTGGTTTACGTCCTCTGTGGAATAGACGCCGGACCAGTGGTACGTCCTACCCTCGGCGTACTCCAGGCCGGAGACATCAACGCCGCGCACCTCGAGCATCCTGACGTGCGCCTGCTCGAAGTCCTCGCCGACGATTCCGACGAGGCTGACTTCGGTGAGGCAACTCGCCGCCACCGAGAAGTACATCGCCGAGCCGCCCAGGGCGCGCTCGCGGCTTCCCGCCGGGGTTCTGACTGAATCGTATGCTACTGAGCCGACTACGAGGAGGGACACCTACGCCTCCGAGCCGTAGCTGGTGGGATAGCCCTTCTCGATCCAGGGGCCGGTGCCGTCCTCGATGTTGTAGAGCAGGTCGGTGTCGTAGCCCATGGCGGCGGCCATTTCGCAGGCCAGTCCGCTTCGGACGCCGGCGGCGCAAATGAACAGCAGGTTCTTGTCCTGCGGAAGTTCGTCTATGCGGGCGAGAAGGTCGTCAACCGTGATGAACACGGCATCCTGGACGTGCCCGTCCACGTACTCGTCCATGCGGCGCACGTCCACGAATACGTGGTCGTCGCTGCCGTGAAGCTCGGCGGCCTCGTCAATGGTCAGCCTGGTGTATGGTTCTCCTGGTATCTGCTTGGGCATTTGGCCTACCTCTCCTGAATTTAGAATTTACAATTGTGAATTTAGAATTGGGGGCGGGATGATCTAATCCAGATACTTGTCCACCAGCAGGGCGAGTTTCTGCCGGGTTTCGGGGGGTATAAAGTCTCGACTTGTGATTATCGCCGTTTCGAGCGCCGTACCGCAACCGCACTTGCGCTCGGTGGATACCCGCGCGGCGATGTTCCTGATGATGGCGCGCGCGGTCTCCACGTTCTTCATAAGGTTCGCCACGACCATTTCGACGGAGACGTCCTCTTCGGCCTCGCGCCAGACGTCGTAGTCGGTGACGAAGGCGAGTGTGGCGTAGCATATCTCGGCCTCGCGCGAGAGCTTGGCCTCCGGCAGCGCGGTCATGCCTATG
>DAOULF010000120.1:0-30777 GCA_034420555.1 Dehalococcoidia bacterium | reverse complement strand
GGTTATTTCCCGATACCACTTCTGTCGTTCACCCTGAGCCTGTCGAAGGGCCGCCCGTTCATGGTTCGACAAGCTCACCACGAACGTAATTGGTTGATAATCGAAAGACCCTGCCCAGTCTTGAGATATTCTTCCATTCGACAGAACATTCATGCTATCATGTGTACAACTACCGTCATGCCCGCGAAGCCTGTCCTCGTGAAGACGGGGAGCGGGCATCCAGGGGAGGAGGGGCGGAACGTCCAGCTATGACTTATGCGAATGTATCACCCATTAGTCCTTCAAATCGCGATAGAATGAGGCTACGCAAAGGTCTCTATATAAACAGGAGATTATCAACAATGACTCTACCGACCGAAAAATTTCCAACCCAAAGCTAATGACAGGTGACTACAGGTCACTTTCCATGTGATCCGAGTCCTATCCCACTTGGAAACTCACCTGGAACCCCACCTGTATAATATAAATTACAATATATGCCATGACATTATCTCGCCGCTTATTGGCCCAAGAACCGATATCCGAAAACTGACAACCAGAAACTTGGAGACACAGAATGGCTTTCAACCTGCTAATCCTGCGAACCGGCGGCCAGTCCGACAGCGAAAGCGTTGACCGGTGGCCCGATATGCTCAGAGAGGCCGTCCCCGACATCGAAGTGAACGTCGCCCGCTCCGTCGGCGAGGCAATGGAGATGATAGGCGAGGCCGACGCCGCCTTCGGCAACATCGTCCCTGAGGTCTTCGAAAAGCAGACCAAACTGCGCTGGATAGCCTGTCCCCAGGCAGGCCCCGCCGCAGGCTACTACCACTCCGGCCTCATAGACAGCGACGTGGTGGTCACCAACACCCGCGACATCTACAACGACCACATATCCAACCACATCATGTCCTACGTCCTCGCCTTCGCCCGCGGCCTGCACACCTACATTCGCAGTCAGGTCGAAGGGGAGTGGAAGCCCGGCTATGAGATAGTGAACCTGCCTGACGCAACCGCCCTGGTCGTCGGAATCGGAGGAATCGGCGGCGAGACCGCGCGCCTCTGCTCCGAGTTCGGCATGAACGTCATAGGCGCTGACCCCAGGGTCGAGTCCCCACCCGATGGCGTATCCGAAATAGTGCATCCCGACAACCTCGATGACGCGCTGCCCAGGGCCGATTTCGTCATAGTGACCGTCCCCGAAACGCCGCAGACACAGCGCCTCTTCACAATAGAGAAGTTCAGGCTCATGCGCCCGTCCGCGCACTTCATCAACATAGGCCGCGGCGCGACTGTCGTTCTCGACGACCTCGTCACCGCGCTCGAAGATGGCGAGATTCGCGGCGCCGCCCTCGACGTCTTCGAGATCGAGCCTCTGCCCTCAGGCCATCCCCTCTGGGCAATGCCCAACGTCATCATCACGCCCCACTGCGCCGGCGCCGGTCCCTACCTCGACGACCGCCGCGCCGAACTCTTCATCGAGAACTGCGTCCGATTCGACGAGGGCCGCGAACTCAAGAACATCGTGGACAAGGCCAACTGGTTCTGACGGTCGGTCATTCCCGCGAAAGCGGGAACCCCGAAGGGCTCGCCGCTCGGCAATCCAGAAAGACTCGCTGCTCGGCAATCCATATGCCACAAGAATATAACGGATAAAGCTAACTGGTCCTGACTAATGAAACTCTACCTAATAGACGGCACATACGAACTCTTCCGCGCTCACTTCGGAGCGCCGCCCCGCAGCGCCCCCGACGGGCGTCCCATCGGCGCTGTGACCGGCCTGGTCCAGTCCCTGCTGATGCTTCTCCGTGAGGAGCGTCCCGACTTCATAGCCTGCGCCTTCGATCACGTCGTCGAATCCTTCAGGAACGATCTCTTCGACGGATACAAGACCGGCGATGGCGTCCCCGAAGACCTCTTCGCCCAGTTCGACCTGGCCGAAACGGCGGCCCGCTCTATCGGCATCACCGTCTGGCCCATGGTCGAGTTTGAGGCCGACGACGCGATAGCCTCCGCCGCCTCAAAGTGGAAAGACGACCCAAGCCTCGAAAAGATAGTTATATGCTCAGTGGACAAAGACCTGATGAACCTCGTGGATGGTTCGCGCGTCGTCCTTTGGGACCGGCGACGCGATCTCACCTACACCGAGGCGGAAGTCGTCGAGCGATTTGGAGTCTCCCCATCCTCAATCCCGGACTACCTGGCCCTGGTTGGCGACTCCGCCGACGGTATCCCGGGCGTGCCCAGATGGGGTGCGAAGGGCACCGCCGCCGTTCTGTCCGAGTATGGGTGCATGGAAGACATCCCCGATTCATACGAAGATTGGACGAAAACCGTCAGGGGCGGCAAGACGCTCGCGCAGAACCTGTCTGCCAATCGTGAGAATGCCCTCTTGTACAAAACACTCGCCACGCTGAGAACGGACGCCCCGATTGCCGAATCGCTCGAAGCCGTGCGATGGAAAGGGGTGCCGCAGCGCGAATACCTGGACTTGTGCGACGACCTCGGACTGGAGCGGTTAAGGGACCTTCCCCACAGATGGCAGTGAAGGGGAGTACCCCCGGTGGGACTCGAACCCACGCACCTGGCTCCGGAGGCCAGCGCTCTATCCTCTGAGCTACGGGGGTGTAACCAGACTCCAAATATAGCAAGGCTCATTTGCCTGTACAAGTTTGGTCATAGGCTCAAAATGCGGATTGACTATCTATTTGAAGTGATTTTATGTACTTGCAGACTCGATTGCAAAGGCGCTAAATCACACTTGACATACCAGTTGCAGGTTAATATGATTATCCCGCGTTGGTGTCGCGTCGAATGATCGGCGCGGTATATGTGCGCCAAGTTATCGTTTGTCTGGTAATCCGGTTAAGTGAAATCAAATTTGTAAGCACAGAAATCATTCATCTCGAGAGGGGGTCAGATGAAAAGCCGTTTCCCCATCAGGGTATTAGTTACCACCCTGCTTTCTTCAATTCTCGTATTTGCGTTAATCGCCTGTCAGGGCCCTCCTGGCGAACCTGGTCTGCCAGGACTCCCGGGCAACCCCGGAAACCCCGGCGCTCCCGGACCGCAAGGTGAACCCGGCGAACCTGGTCTGCCAGGACTCCCGGGCAACCCCGGAAACCCCGGCGCTCCTGGACCTCCGGGCGCTCCCGGACCGCAAGGCCCTCCTGGTATTGATGGCGTATCGCCTCAGGCTTCGGTCTCGTTGAGCAAGAGTTCCGTCGCCGCTGCTGGCGATCCTGTCATAGTAACAGGCTCTGGATTCATACCCGGTGAGCCTATTGAACTGGCTCTGGATCTTAGCCCAGGCAATCATATTCACATAGAAGGCGGCGAAGTTACAGCTAACGCCTCCGGCGCCTTCAGAGTTGGCCTCGAAGAGTTAGGTGCGGGCGACGCCTCCGGCGTTCTCACATTCCTCGCAGAGGGTGAAGATGGTAGCCTGGCCAGCACTCCGGTCAGGATCGTCTCTTCACCCGTAAACGTCACCGCCGTGGACTCCAGCCTCTCAGTCAATGCGACACGAGCCGAAATGGACTTCACCGTGTTGGGCGCGGGCTTCATGCCTGGCGAAGCGGTTACCATCTCCGTGGTCGGCGTAGCTGGCGGCAGTGATCGGATACTCGTAGGCTCCAACGCCAACGAATCCGGTGCTTTCATGGCGGATGCTCCGAACCCGCTTGAAGAAGGCGTTTACAGCCTCAGGGCTGTTGGCAGCATGGGTTCCATGGCTACCACGCCAATACTGATTTGCGCCGCCGACGCCGATAAGTGCAAGTAGTAGTCTGAGAGGTTCTAAGCCTCTCTTCCGGCTGGCAATAGACAAAGAATACGCCTCCCTGCAATTGGGGAGGCGTATTCTTTGGTGTCTGTCGAAAGCCCTCTTACACTACTACTGAGACCCCCCATTGCTGTATAATCCGTCACCAATACCCCGTGGCCTCTGCCCTGCTATGGAGAATCGTGATTGGATGCCTTGGGCGCTCACTTGCTTCTTGAACTGAAAGAGTGCGACGCAGAATTGCTGAATGACTTGGACTGCGTGCGCGAGGTATTGATGCGCGCCGCGAACGAGTCCGGGGCGACCGTAGTCGGCGACACGTTCTATAAGTTCCAGCCAATCGGCGTCACCGGCATCGTTGCCATCGCCGAGTCCCATATTGGAATTCACACTTGGCCCGAGTATTCATACGCCGCGGCGGACATTTTCACGTGCGGAGAATCCCTCCGCCCTTACCACGCCGCCGAGTTGATCATACAAGGCTTGCGTTGCGGAGAACCGTCCATCACCGAGATCAAGCGGGGTATTGTGGTTCCTCGGACCGTAGCCGTGGGTCTCAGGTAGGTAATCACGAATGGAAGGCCCGCCACCCGGAGATTGGCACTACGAACTGATAACGCCCGACCTGTATCAGGCCGAGCGCGTCCGGCAGATTTACTACTCAGGCCGCACGCCCTTCCAGGATGTTGTCGTCATGGAGGGAGAGGCGTTCGGACGCAGCCTCGTCCTCGACGGCAAGACCCAGTCCACCGAGGTTGACGAATTCGCCTATCACGAGGGGCTCGTACATCCCTCGATGATAGCCCACCAGGACCCCAGGTCCGTATTTGTCGCGGGAGGTGGTGAGGGGGCCACCATCAGGGAAGTCCTGAAGCACCGTACAGTCGAGAGAGTGGTGATGGTAGATATAGACCGGAAGGTCGTCGAGTTGTGCAGGGAGTATCTTCCCAATCACCATAGCGACTCTTTCGACGATCCCCGGGTCGAGCTTATTCACGACGACTGTTTGGCCTACCTGGAAAAGAACGAAGAGAGTTTCGATGTATTCATAATAGACGTTCCTGATCCCCTCGAAGCGGGACCCGCATATCTACTCTACACCCAGGAATTCTACTCGCTGCTGAGAGACCGTATGCGACCGGAAGGACTGATGGTTGCCCAGTCCGGGCCGACCGGGCCCTCATTCTACGAGCAGTGCTTTTCCGCAGTCGCCAAAACTGTATCGAGTGTATTTCCTGTGGTCGCGCTGTCCGAAACCTTCGTGCCCAGCTTCGGTTCCACCTGGGGCTTTGTAGTCGGCTCGCTCGGCCCCAACCCCGCCTCGTTACCGATCAGGGAAGTTGACCGCAGGCTCTCTCAGCGTGTCACTGGCGACCTTCGATACTTCGACGGAACTACGCTGAAGGGCATGGTGTCCGTTCCCAAGTACCTGCGGGCCTCGGTCGCTGCCGAACAGCGTATCATCACCCGCTACAACCCTCTGTTCGTGGTATGAGTAGCCGCCCCAGGCTAGTGTCGGAGCCCTCTTATGACTCCTGATATCCTTAGAGATCTGAACGAAAGACAACGCGAAGCGGTTGAAGCCATTGACGGACCGCTTCTGATAGTCGCCGGTCCCGGCAGCGGCAAGACCCGGCTCATAACCGCGCGGATAGCTTATCTCCTGCAAGTCGTCGGCGTGTCTCCCGGACGAATTGCCGCCGTTACCTTCACCAACAAGGCCGCCCGTGAGATGAGGGCCAGGGTGGAGTCTGTTGCTTCCTACCAGGCGCCCCGGCTCTCGATGGGTACGTTCCACGCCTTCTGCGCCCGCGCGCTGAGACAGGATGGCGAGACGATAGGACTGGACCGCAACTTCGGCATCTACGACGACTCCGACCAGCTCGATGTAGTAAAGCGCGGCATGGGCGAGCTGGAGATTGACACCAAGCAGTTCTCGCCCCGCGCGGTCCTGTCCGCCATATCAGGAGCTAAGAGCCAGCTCTTGACCGCCGACGGATTCAGGATGCGCACCGCGAGCTACTTCGACGAAGTGGTAGGCCGCGTATATGAGCGGTATGAGACCCTCATGGCCCGCTCCGACGCCGTTGACTTTGACGACCTGCTGCTCAAGACCTACTTCCTGTTAAGCCAGCGCGACGACGTGGCGGCCAGGTACCAGGACCGTTTCGTCCACTTCATGATAGACGAGTTTCAGGATACCAATGTCGCTCAGTATGCCATAGCGCGCCTCATAGCTCAGAAGCATCGGAACCTGTGTGTGGTGGGCGACCCCGACCAGTCCATCTACTCATGGCGAAACGCGGACATACGCAACATACTGAGCTTCCAGAACGATTTCCCCGACGCCAGGATAGTGGCCCTGGAGCAGAATTACAGGTCCACCCAGACGATACTCGATGCTGCATCCAGGCTCATTTCAGCCAACTCACAGAGGGTTGAAAAGGAGCTGTTCACGAACAATAGCGAGGGCGTTCCCATAGAGATGGCCGAAGGCTACGACGAGGAAGAAGAGGCGCAGTTCGTCCTGCGTGAAGTCGGCTCCCTCACCCGCGCAACCGCAGGCAAGAAGGCGCAGTACAAGCTGGGCGACATCGCTGTCATGTACAGGGTGAACGCCCAGTCCCGCGCCCTGGAAGAGTCCTGCCTTCGTTACGGGGTGCCTTACCAGGTCGTGGGCGGCATGAAGTTCTACCAGCGCCAGGAGGTCAAGGACCTCGCCGCATACCTCAAACTCATCACCAACCCGCACGACGACGTCAGCTTGCTCCGGGTGGTAAACCTGCCTCGCCGCGGAATCGGGCAACGCACGCTGGACGAACTGGAACGGCTGGCGCGCAACAACGAGAGCTCCATGTTCGACGCCATTCTCAACGCAACCCCGGACGCCTCGCTGGGCGGGCCCCTGGTATCGGGACCGTTCACCGCGCGCGCCGCGCGCGCCCTGGGCGATTTCCGCGAGATAATCTTGAACCTTCAAGCCGAAGTAGAGTCCTGCAACCTGGTAGAGCTAATAGACAGGGTCATGGACAGATCGGGGTACCGAAAGCACATCTCCGAATCCAACGACGAGCGCGCAGACGAACGACTCGACAACATCAACGAGTTCAGAAACGCCGCCCGCGACTACCTGGATTTGCCCACCCCGGAGGGTCTGAATGCCTTCATGGAGAACGTCGCGCTCGTCAGCGACGTTGACAGCATGGAAGACAGGCCCGACTATCTCACTCTGATTACCCTCCATCAGGCCAAGGGGCTGGAGTATCCGGTCGTGTTCATGGTGGGTATGGAGGACGGACTGCTGCCCCACTCCCGCTCGCTGGACGATCCCGCCGCGCTGGAAGAGGAACGCCGTCTCTGCTACGTGGGCATGACCAGGGCGAAGGAAAGACTCTACCTCGTTCGCGCTTTCAGGCGCGGATTCAGGGGCGGCTCCGGTCCCAATATGCCGTCCCGCTTCCTGCTGGACATTCCACAGGAACTCGTGTCCAGGCTGGACGTGACCGAACCCGCTCCACAGCCTCGGGCCGAAACGCGGGACAGATTGAGCGCTCCACGTCGTGCGCGCTCGTCGCCGCGCTCAGGCAATGGTCGCGCCGGAACGCAGGACGGCGGCTTCACGTTCTCGCGCCGCTCAAGACCGTCAACCCCTGTCGAGTTGTCCCCGACGCGAAGGAGCGGAAGGCGCGCGCCGTCACCACCCACGCGCCGCAGGGGTGCGAGAAGACAGGCGGCCGCCGTAGCCGCGGTCTCCACGGGGGACAAGGTGCGACACTCCACGTTCGGCGAAGGTATGGTGATGAGTTGCGAGCCGTCGGGCTCCGATTTCGAGGTCACGGTCGCATTCACAGACGGCGGCGGAGTCAAGAGACTTTTGCTCAGTATGGCGAAGCTGGAGAAGATCGAGTAGCGGCAAATCGCCCCTGAAGTCATCCCACGATGAACTGTATCATCGCCGCCACCAACCCTAGGTAGATCAAGAAGCCTGCTGCGCACTGATCGCTAAAAGGGATCTGTCGTCTTCTCGGTCTCGGACGCACTTATCATCCTATACGTGGCCTCTTCTTCCACCACGTCAATGATGTCTTCCACTCGATGATTCCGAGCAGCTTCCCTTCATCGTCCGTCACCGGAATCTGGTACAGGTCATATCTCTCGACAAGACGCGCCACCTCCTCCTGGCCGGTCTCAGTTGTCACAGAAATGACCTGCGGGTCCATGATGAGCGACACGAGCTGATGTGGACGAGCGAGTACGAGACTCGCCAGTCCAATGCTGCCTCTCAGGAGTCCATTTCTGTCAACTACGAAAGCCTGTGTGATTTCTTCTGAAGAATACTCGGCCGCCCACTGCCGGATGAAGGTCATAGCCTGCGAGACTGTCATGTTCTCATACAGCGCGACGAATTCCGGCGTCATGAGACCGCCCGCCTCATCGTCGGCATATTCGAGAAGAGGAGCGACCCCGGCGCCGGTCTCCATCTGCCCGATCACAGTGGCCGCGACCTCATCATCCAGGCCCTTCAGAATATCCGCCGAGACGTTGGGGCTTACCGCGTCCAGAATATCCGGGAGCGAGGACTGTGCAGTCAACTCGGCAAACGCGACCGCTTCATCCGTGTCGAGATGCTCGATCAGACCTGCCATTCCTATTGTGGACAGGTTCGTAGAAAGGCGTTCCCTGTGTGCTTCCGAAAGCCGCGCGAATACTTCGGCTTGATCCGGAGGGAGTAGTCTCTGGAATCTGACGAATGCCTCAAGCGCTTGCTCCTGGTCCAGCAGGGTGGACACGACGCGCGCCGCTTCCTCGGGTGCCACGTTTTCTCGCATTCCCGTGTCGTTGGACATGATTACCCCCGGCGCAAGTCTTCAAGCTGGGCAGTCGTAAGTGCAAGTGAGTATGAGGAGAGTTGTCCTCTCCTGTCCTTGCGGATCCGACCGGCTGGTCGGAATTGGTAGCGCATACGGGACTCGAACCCGTGTCTCCACCTTGAAAGGGTGGTATCCTAGACCCCTAGACGAATGCGCCATGTGAAGCGGCTCCGTACCGCTGTTGAGGGGAATGACTTGGTAATGTTTGGTAGCGCGTACGGGATTCGAACCCGTGATCTCCACCTTGAGAGGGTGGTGTCCTAGGCCGCTAGACGAACGCGCCACACACTGTAACAGCGGCTTGCGGATTCAACTTTCGCGGGACTTTTGGCTGGGGATAGAGGATTCGAACCTCTGCTTACAGATCCAGAGTCTGTCGTCCTACCACTAGACGAATCCCCAGAAATAGACCCATTCCGCTTCTGCGATTATAAACAATCCCTTCCCGCGTTGGCAAACGCGGCATGTGTCTATAAAATGTCCAAGTCCGAATCAATCCGCTTGTTGAACTGAGGAGAAGGTATGTCTGCAACTAAGTCTGTATCGGGCAGCGAACTCATCGCCAGGGCGCTGAAACTCGAAGGCGTTGAAACTGTCTTCACCCTCGCTGGCGACCACATACTGCCCGCGCTGGACGTCATGGCTGATGACGGGTTCCGCTTCATAGATACGCGCCACGAGCAGGCCGCGGCGCACATGGCGGACGCCTGGGGCAGGATCACGGGACAGCCCGGCGTAGCCATGTACACGACTCCGGGCTTCGCCAACGCGATTCCCGGCCTGACCAATGCCATGCACTCCGAAAGCCCGCTGCTCTCCATCAGCGGAAGCGCGGAATTGCTTGAGTTGGGCCGCGGCGCGATGCAGGAGATTGACCAGGTTGGCATGGCGATTCCCACCACCAAGGCGGCCTGGATGGTCACCGACGCCCGGCGGATACCGGACATGATTGCCACCGCCCTCAGGACCGCCTACGAGGGCAGACGAGGCCCGGTGCATCTCACCATTCCCGTTGACGTACAGCAGCAGACAGTTGATGAAGACGAGGTGGCCTTCTACGCGCCTGGCGAGTACCGTGACCTCGGCGCTCCCGAGGCATCAGTGCAGCGCGTGCGCGACGCGGTTGAGATACTCAGGGCTGCGGAGAGGCCCCTGATAATCGTGGGCAGCGCGGGGTCCTACTCTCGCTCCGGCGAGACGCTCGAGCGTCTCGTGGAAACGACTCGGATACCGATAATGACCGAGGGCGACGCCCGTGGCTTGATCTCCGATGAGCATCCCTACTGCTGCGGGTTCTTCGACTCCGGGCTGAACCGCGCTGCAAGGCTTCTGCGCGAGGCGGACGCCGTTGTACTCATGGGCAGGAAGCAAGACCTGATTGTCGGCTACGCGATGGAGCCAAACGTGTCCGCCGACGCGAAGGTAATCCAGATTGATCCATCGGCGGCTGAAATTGCTCGCAACAGGGGAGTGGACGTCGGCATAGTCGGAGACGTGGACGCGGTGGCGCGTCAGATTACCAGTGAGGCATCGAAATACACCTGGAAGGACTCCGACTGGCTCGCGCGGCTCAATGAACAGAGAGCCGTGCAGAGGGAGATGCTGGACTCGCTGGCAGGAAACGACGCTCCCATGCACGCCGTGTACGTTCACAAGACCGTGAGGCAGCATATTCGTCAGAACGATTTCGTCGTTTACGATGGCGGCGACTTCTGCCACTTTGGGCGCGCCTACAATCCGGCGCTGTCGCCCTATACCTGGTGGTATCTGCCGCCGCTGGGAATGTTGGGACAGTCAATTCCTACGGCGATTGCGGCCAAGGCGGCCTACCCTGAAAGACGGGTCTTCATGTTCACGGGAGACGGGGCTTTCGGCTTCAACGCGATGGAGTACGACACCGCGGTCAGGCATAATCTCCCGATTGTCGGTATAATGGGGAACGACTCGGCTTGGGGAATAGACCGGCAGATCCAGGTTGGTGTGTACGGCAAGCCGGTTGCCACCGACCTTCTCCCGTCCCGATACGATCAGGTGGTCAGAGGTCTGGGAGGATATGGAGAACTTATCGAGCACCCGGACGAACTGCCGCCCGCGCTGGAGCGCGCTATCAAGATGGAACGGCCCGCGCTGTTGAACGTTCGTGTCCAGAATGCCATAAGTCCGCGCGCGGAGGCGGCTATCAACCGCTGGAAGAGTCATACTCCCTTGCCTATGTAGGCCGGTGTTAACAGATGTTCAGATCGCTTTTTCGCAAAAAGAAGAAGGCGTCAGGTGAAGAGCCTGCCGATGATTCGATTCGCGCCGCGCGGGTTGGCGACATCGTTTTCATACCGGGTTTCTGGGAAACCGGAGACGACGCCTACCTGATCGTGGAGGAGATAAACCGGCTCGAATCCGCCTATGGTGAGTCACGCGAGGTCATCGGTGTGGATGGTGAACGACACGCCAGTCTTGAGTGGACCGACGATGGCGGTCTGCACATATCCGCCACCACTCAAGAGCGGCCCCTCGGCCTTTCGGCTGTCGGACTTGACTACGACACCCTCGTGGAGTGGGATGACAACAAGTCCCTGGAGAACAGCATAGAGTACGAGGGCCTGCGATACTTCTATCGAAACAGCTATGAGGTCCTGCACTTCAAAGGTGATTCCCAAGAAGGAGAGGGATTCTGGATATGGGAGTTCATCAGAGACGATGAAGAGGGAGCTGTTACGGTAGTCAAGTGGGAGGGACTAGCGTTCGAGGTTTACGTCTCCGTCAGCATTTCTCCCCACTTGGCGACTGTTTACAAGAAATAGCGAGCATACAGAGAAAGGCGCAGCGCAACATGGCTGAGATATTTGTGGACGTGCTGGAACAGATCCCGAGAGGGCTGGTGTATGTCGCTTTGGGAGTAGTCGTGATGGCCATAGCGCGAGTAGCGCAGGACCTCACCACCCCCTACAAGATTCAGGAGCAACTCAACCACAAGGACAATGTCGCTCTGGCATTGAGCATATCCGGCTACTACCTGGGCGTCATAATCGTCTTTCTTGGCGCTCTATACCAGCCCTTCGCAGTC
Source organism: Dehalococcoidia bacterium (assembly GCA_034420555.1). GTDB lineage: Bacteria > Chloroflexota > Dehalococcoidia > Lucifugimonadales > UBA1123 > VXRN01. Next base: position 19,082 of record DAOULF010000120.1, on the reverse strand, counting down.
GTCATTGACGACAGCCTGGGATTCACCGCCAGCTACTGGCAGGACGTTGGGCTGGTGTTCGTGTACTCGGTCGTCGGCATCCTGGTGCTCAACGTAGCGAGGATAGTCGTTGATCGCCTGGTGCTCTATGACTTCAGCACGGTGGACGAGATAGTCAACGATCACAACGCCGGCACAGGCGCGGTGGAGTTCGCGGTGTATGTCGCCGTCGGCCTGGTTATAGCCGGCTCCATATCGGGCGAAGGCGGTGGCCCGGAGACCGCAGCCGCGTTCCTGGTGATGGGCCTCGCCGCGCTGATCATCTACACCCTGTTCTACGAGTGGACGACCTCTTTCGACATCCACGAGCAGATAGAGAAGGACAACGTGGCCGTCGGTGTCGCGCTGGCCGGAAACCTGATAGCGATAGGCATAGTCGTCTTCAAGGCCGTGTTCGGAGAGTTCGTGGGCTGGACCGAGAGCATCATCGCGTTCTTGGTTTACGCGATAGTTGGATTCGTGCTTCTCTACGCGATAAGGTTCCTGGTTGACCTGGTCCTGTTCCCCCGCGTAAAGCTGTCCGACGAACTAGCCGTTGACCGCAACCTCGGAGCCGCCTTCATCGAGGGAGCGGCCCTGATCAGCGTCAGCCTGATACTGTTCTTCGCCATCTAGCGGAGGCTGGGTCTTCTGAATCCTGCCCCTCGCATCAAGCCGCCGCCCCCGAAGAAGCCGCTGCTGCTGGACGTTCGTCCGAGGGAGCTTCCGCGCGAACTGCTGCCCCAGCTAGAGCGCACTCCGGTGGAGCTGGACTTGTATGATCCGCTTGTCTTCTGGTTGTTCAGGTACGTCTGGCGCGACGCGCTCACGTTGCGGCTGGCCTGGTCGTAGGACGAGCCCGCGAATGTCTTCTGTCTGCTGAAGTAGTTGGAGTTGCGCGAGACCTGGCTGCGGTAGCTGGAAGAGTTGCGGTAGTTGGTCCTGTCCCTGTTTATCGTGTCGTATCTGTTTATGGGGGTGGAGTAGTAGTAGCCGCCGAATCCCGGGGAGAACGCGCTGAGAAGCATATAGGTGAACAGGAAGTCGCCGACACCGAAGTGGCTGCGGTAGTAGCCGTTGGCGCCGTATCCTCGCATCTCGTGTTCGCGGTTGTGGTTGCGAACGATGGAAAAGAGGCGGTCGTCGGAGCCGTCCTCGATCTGCTTGGAGTTGTTGAGGTCTTCCCAGCCCTCCAGGTTCATGTAGTCGCCATCTTGCTCGACGCGGATGATGACTATGCCGTCACCCTCGTAGATTTCGTTGACGCGCTTCTCGAAGTCGGTGGGACTCTGGGCGTCCTCGAACGCCTTCTGCACCTCATCCAGGTTGATCCTGCCTGCCGCGCCGTCCGTAGCGGCCCACTGGTCGTAGGTGGGGCCGGAACTGCCGCAGGCCGAGATGGCAGGCCCGGCAATCAGCGACGCGCCAGCCAGCAGCGCGAATGTCGTCTTTCCGTTTCGCTTTTGCGTGAGCATCATGTCTCTCTAGCCGAAATTGCTAAGGGACGGCGTAACTTGGTTCAGAGGCCGCCGCCACCGTCGAAACCTCCACCGCCATCGAAGCCGCTACCCGCGTCCGAACCGCCTTGATGTCCTCCGCCGTGTTCCGAGCCGCCTCCATGTAGGAAGCCGCCCGCGATGAACCCGGCTCCCATCATGGTCGCGGCGTCAGAGCCGTTCACCATGGCTTCACGCTCAGCCTTGCGTCTGCGTGAACGCCTGACGAGCCACCACACTCCCCCTATGAACAGTGCCGCCAAGAAAATAATGATGATTGGGTCCATCGGTCAGTCTCCTTTTTCTTGTCCTCATTAGTCTATCAGGTTATTAGGTCGTATAGTTCGCCTGGAAGTTGCTCGACCTGATTTTCTTCTGAATCACCCGGCGGTTCGAGGTACTCGGAGTTCAGCAATGACGAAATCACCTCATCCGCGGCATCAGCCCGCATCCCATCTCTTACGGCCTCCGTCCGCTCTGCGAACTGTATTAGCGCGGCGGCCTGTGATTCCGCGCTAATGGCTATGGACAGCGCAATGTCCTGGAGCGCGGATAAGTGATCCGGCCAGAGGTCGTCCACAGCGTCCAGGTACATATCCGCTGCTGCAAGTACGAAACGCCTGTCGCCCAGCCTCGTTCTATGTTGAAATATCCGGTCTTCGACGCGAAGCGAGAGCGCGTCTTTGGCCTGGGCCGGAGAGTTGAGGTCGGCGGAACCGATGTCTATCTCGTACTCGTCCCATAGCGATTCGGCAACGGAATCGAAGTTTATGTGGTAGTCCGACCGAATATCCCGTAGAGGCTCCGTCTTACGCTTGATCCATCTTGCTACATCGTTGACCAGAATCCGGCGACAAGCCCTGTCGTCCATAACAGTTTCACGGAAAGAGTAGTGGGCGCGAGACTCTTGCTCGATTATCGTCGTGAACTCGGCTGTCGCCTTCATAATCTCGCGGTGATGAGACTCTGCTTCACGCTGGACTTGCTCTAGCAGTTCCTGGACTCGAGTCCCTTCCACATAAGCATCGCCCGGGTTTTTCATGTTGAATAGAGATGTCTGCTGTCTGCTGAACGCCAGCACCGGATCGTTGATATAGATCATCATCGCGGATGAACCGGGACGACCCTGTCGCGCGGCACGCCCCCTTATCTGGCGTTCAACTCGTCGTGAAGCGGGCAGGGACGCGATTATCACCAGCAGCCCGAGCGCATCTTCTACGCGCTTGGTTGACTGGTCGAGATTTTCCTCGATTGCCTCGTCAACATCCTCAGATACGATGATGTCCGTGCCGCGCCCGGCCATTCCTGTGGATATGGTGACCGCGCCGAGCTCTCCGGCGCGTGCCACTATCTCAGACTCGCTGAATGGATTCGATGCGTTGAGAAGCCGATGCGCTATGCCGCGCCGTTCGAGCGTATCGCTGAAATCGGCGGACTCTCTGACGCTGCCGAAAGTCACCAGCACAGGTCTGCCGACTCGATGCCACCGGACCACCTCATCGGACAAGGCCCGGCTGTGTTCGCTCCTGTCGAAATAGACGCGCGTATCCAGGTCAATTCGACGCGACTCAAATGTAGGCGGCACTCTGACAGCGGCGGCTCCGTAGTCCTGCGCGAAGATGTCGGCGGCCTCGATGGCCGTTCCTGTCAGCCCGGCGACTGTCGTGTAGCTGGACATTAGCGCGTGTATCGTCGTGCGCGCTGCGGGATTGGCATACGCCCGCTCTTCTACCCCCTCCTTGTCCTCGATAGCTTCGTGCAGTCCATCTACATATCTGTGAGAGGGCATTGGGCGACCGTCGAGCCTGTCCACCAGGGTTACACCCTCCGGGTCAACCACGTAGTCTTCGTCCGGATCGTGAATCATGCGGGCGCGGAGTATCTGCGCCACCTCGAACGCGGCGGCGGGACTGTCCAGCCGGTCGGCTATGAAATCCCAGCCTCGCGCCGTGATTCTGAGCGCGGAGTTGGCGGCGTCTATGGCGAAGAGCAGGTCGAATTCGAGAGGGTTGCCGTCGTCATCGTCATTCAGCGCCAGGAGGATGCGCTGAACCTGGCGGCTTGTCTTTCCGAACCGTTCCAGTGTGGATACGAACCTGGGACTCAGGCCCTCTGCCAGAAGGATTGCAGCAAGCGTCTGGTCGGTGGACTCTTCAGCGCGACAAGGTTCCTCAAGTCTTGAGTATAGTATGTCAACGTGGGCTGTCTGTTCTTCGATGATGCGAATGGCGAGGTTCTCGGGCGCGTCGTCATCCTCGTATTCAGGCATGGCTTCTCCGGCTATGATGAGCGGAGTGCGGGCCTGGTCTATGAGCAGGTGGTCGGCCTCATCCACGATTGCCACGTCGAACAGTGGCGAGACCCTGGCCTGAGCGCGGCGAGCGATGTTGTCTCTCAGATAGTCGAAGCCAACCTCCCTCGCCGTGGCGAAGACTATGGGGTAGGGGTACTGGAGCCTGCGTTCGTCCGGGTCCATGCTCGCGGTGACGAGGCCGGGCGTGAGTCCGAGCGACTCCATAGTGAACGCGAGAGCGTCGCAGTCGCGGGCGGCTAGGTAGTCGTTGGCGGTCAGGATATGCACCCGGCGGCCTGCGGCGGCGAATATGATGGCGGCGATAGCGGACGCCAGTGTCTTGCCCTCACCGGCGTCCATCTCGACGATTGCGCCGCCCAGCAGCAGGTCGGCTGCGGCAAGCTGCTGGCGTGTGGGCGTGTAGAGCAGGCAGTCGTCATCGTCAAGTTCACGAAGAGCCTGATAGAAACCGGGCGGGAAGTGTATGTTCGGCGGATGTTCGGCGCGTATCCTGAGCCGGGCGATGAGCAGCCAGCGCAGGGCGGCGCTTGATTCGTCTCCGAGGTCGGTACGGCGCGAGGCGAGGGCAGCCCAGTCTGCCAGCGTGTCGTGACGGCTGATGGAGTGAATGGGCGCGCCGGGGTCGGTCGGGTCGAGAAGCCGGTCGGCAAGCAGGCGGACGTCCCGGACAGGGCCGGACAGTTCGCTCGGATCGTCGAGGACGGCGCGCCAGATGCCCATGCGTCGCCTGATCGCGGCGGCGGCGATGGACAGGACCTGGACGAGCGAGTCGTCGGCAGGATTTTCTGCAAACAGAAGGCGCGCGTAATCGGCAAGCCTGTGAATCAGCGCGGCGTCGGATATTGAATCGAGCGCGCAAGTGAAGGCTCGCTCCGCGATAGCGTCTGCTGTCTGGTTGAGTTTCATCGCAAAAGCGCTGTCAGCAAGGGGCTTCTCCGAAGGGAACGGGGCGGATGCGCATATCTGTTAGTCTCTGGTTATCGAAAGGGTTCTGACCCGCGCGCAGCTCTTCTATCCACTCAGAGCGACTGGGATGGTAGTAATCGGCGCAACTCTCCTTGGGGGAAGTCTTCGTCCATCCTAGGAATCTCTCGAAGTCCGCCACGGCCTTGTCGTATTCGCCCAGCAGAGCGTGCGCGAATCCCCTGCTGTCGAGCGTGCGACCCGATGAATCCTGAGCGGCGGAGATATTACAGAACCGGAGCGCGTTTTCAGGGTCTCCAGTCACGGCCATCTGCCAGCAGAGCGTGTTGTTGAAGGTAACATCGGTGGGCTTCAGTCCCTGGGCACGTCTCAGGTCTGATACCGAACTGCCGAGATTTTCCAGTTCGGAGTGTACAAGCCCGCGATTGAAATACGCCCTGGCATAGGTAGCGTCCAGATCAATTGCGCGACTGAATTCGCCGAGAGCCAGTTCGAGGTCTCCCAGAAGGGAGCGGTTGAGATATGCGTTTCCAAGTCCCACGTAGGCCGAGGCGAGATCGGACTGTATCTCAAGCGCCGTGCTGATGTCGTCGAAAGCGAGTTCCAGGTCGTCCGGCCCCCCTCTCGCTATGTATGCGGCGGAGCGGTTGACGTATGCTGAAGCGTAGTCCGGGTTTAAGTCGAGCGCCCTGTTCAGATCCGCGATGGCGCGTTCCAGGTCGTCCCGACCGCCGCGCTCTATATACGCTACCGCAAGGTTCAGGTAAGTGGCCGCGCGGTCGGGTTCCAGGTCCAGGGCGCGTTTCAGATCGGCGAGAGCGAGTTCCACATCTCCACGCTCACCTCGGTCCAGGTAGGTGAGCGCCCTCGAATTGTAGGCTTCTACCGAGTCGGGATCCGTTGAAAGAACCTGGGAAAAGAGCCAGATGGCAATGTCGAAGTCGGCCTTTCTCCCGCCGCGATAGGCCAGTCCCAGGTTGAACCGGAGGTTGGCGAGCGCGGAAGGATCGGCTGGCGGCTTGGTCAACGCGCGAATCAATGCCGCCTTGGCGAGGTCGTACTCCCCCTGCTCCAGGTGTAGCTGACCGAGCGTAAGCAAAGCCACGTAGCGCACCTCTTCGGTAAGACCTATGTTTATGGTAGCCGGAAGCTCCGAGGGTGTTGACGCAATGTCCACCACCTGCTGATCGCGCTGCTCGGAGCGACTATCGGGCACCGTGAACCGCGCGATGACGCGCCCGCTGTCGTATTCCCCCCAGATTACGAGCATGGCATCCGCTCGGCTGCCCGCGGCCTCGGCTTCGGTTTCCTCGTGAATCCTCTTCGGCCATTGGACCGTACTCACCCCGCTAATCCCGGCTGCGCGCACCTCGCGATCAATCTCCTCTTTCAGCCTTCCGGGAACGTTGAATCCCTGCTGTCCGGCGGTGTAGTTGACGAACGGGGCAAGGACTATCAGCGCTTCGCCGGGCGACGCCACCGGATAGACAGTTCTGTCCATCACTACGAACGTCACGAACACAGCGACAAGCGCCACTATCAGAAGCGATGCGGCGAGCAAACCGAGGCGCAGACCCCAGCGACGAAGAAACGACGCACGGGGGAGACCTGGCGGCTCTTCATCCGGCTCTGTCGGAGCGGGCGGTACGGCAATTATCTCCGTAGAAACCGGCGTCTCTGACAGTACCGACTCCGGTACGGTCACTATCGCGGCTGTTTCTTCGGGAATTGACTGAGTATCGGGTGAGAATCCCGCGGCGAGGAGAAATTCGTCCTGTTCCTCCAGCGTAAGCAGGAGCAGTTCGGCGCACCTGACCACGTCCTCGCGGTACCGGGGACGTGTGGTGACACCCTCTTTCCATCGGATGAGAGTGGGCCTGCTGACGGGAATCCGGCGAGCAAGTTCGGTGTCGCCGATGCCGGTCCGCTCCATATATGTGGTCAGGAGATCAGCGAAAGCGGGCAATTGCTGCAACTTGGATACACGGACTGCGCTGAGAATCACATCATCGTCATCCAAAGTGTACACTATCCCCCGCGATTCTGACCTCAGCAAAAGGTTGCGCTTGACCGATAAAGCGCGTTGTGGTATTTATTTGCACATTGTATTAGCAGATGAACAGAATTGGCGAAATGAATAATTAAGCTGACTACCAACGTGGGGGAAGTAAAATGAAGTTAATCAAGATACTAGGCGTCGCGCTTGCGATTTCGCTGTTGGCGACGGTTGCGTTGGCGTGCGCCGCCGACGAACCGAGTGCGCCGGTCGCTCCACAGCAGCCCCAGGCCGCCGCGCCTGCCGCTCCGGCCCAGGCTGCTTCGCAAGCCGCCCCTGCCGCTCCACAACAACCCGCCGCGCCGCAAGCCGCGGCCCAGGCCGCCCCGGCGATTACCGCCGTGCCAGTGGCGCCTGCGCCGGTTCTGACGCCGCCAACTCCGGTTCCGACGCCGGCGCCGCAAATGGCCATGGAGTCGGACTGGGTAGCCCAGTATCTGGCGAGCGACGGCTACAAGCCCGAATGGGGTCAGCCGGTTCGCGGTGGCATCGTGAGATACGGCGCCAACCTGAGACTGAACGGTCACGACCCGAACTATGGTCACACCTACGAGGGACCGCAATTCCTGCCGACCTACAACTCACTTATCAAGTTCGACCCGTGGCAGGGGCTTACAGGGCCCATCATCCCCGATCTTGCGACGACTTGGGACGTGTCCGGCGATGGAACGGTCGTTACTTTCACGCTCCGCGAGGGTATTAAGTTCCAGGACAACCCGTACTCCACATTGCCCGATAGTGTGAAGGCTAATGTGATGGGCGATGACTTTACCTGCGAGGATGCGGCGATAAGCCTGAATTTCGGGGTCCATACTCCTCAGGAGATCCAGGACGTAGGCGTGCCCACTCGTGGTCCCAGGATTGGTCTCGGACACCTCAAGGAAGGCGGCGCTACCTGCCCCGACGGACCGCTGGGCTATACCCTTAGAGTTGAGTTCGATTCGGCTCGCGCAGGCACCATCGGCAAATTCGCGGGCAACACGGGAATGCCGCACAATATGGACAAAGACCTGATAGATTGGTGGGTCGCCGGGTGCGTCAACCCCGATTACGATCAATCGGACAGGGAAGCCAAGGCTGACTGCTTCGACCAGACCACCGATGTGACTTACCTGTACGGTGTAGGCACTGGCGCGTTCATACCCTTCGAGCGCGTTCAGGATGTTGGCACCAAGATACGCGCCAACCCTGATTACTGGAGAGAAGGACTTCCTTTCTTGGAAGGTGTTGACCACATCGAAATTCCCGATGCCACCACGCGCTTCACCGCGCTGGTCACCGGCCAGACCGACTATTACGGAGAAGGCAGCGCTTCGCTTCTTCCTGGACAGGTCGAGCAGGTTCTGGATTCGTTTGAGGACGAGATCCATTTGGAGCCGGTTCTGCACCTCTGGGGTAAGGGACTTCAGATCAACATGCATCGCCCGCCGCTTGATGACCAGCGGGTCAGGTATGCCATGCACCTTGGAATAGATCGCGATGAGTGGGCTGAGTTCAACCGCATCAAGGACTTGGTTGGCGTAATCAGGCCGACCAACTGGATGCCTCCAGGAACCGTCTGGGCGTTGCCCGACGACGAACTCTGGGCGATGCCCGGGTTCCGCAATGGCCCCGGACAGAAGGCGGAGGATATCGCCGAGGCCAATCGTCTCTTGGACGAGGCCGGACTGACTGAAAGCCCACGCTTCAAAATAGGCTGCATGACGACACCCCCACAGATATTCGTAGATGGTTGTCTCTACTTCAAGGACCAGTTGAAGAAGAACCTCGACATTGAAGTGTTCATTGACCAGGTGGAAGTATCGGTGCAGCGTGAGCGAGGTAATACGCCTCACGGCACGCCGCCTCAATACGACGTTCACTATGGCTCGAAGGCCAGGACTGATGTCGCGGACCCGTCCGACTTCTACAACATCTTCTTGGTGCCTGAGCATGAGAGTTGGTACCACCGCGGCACCGGCAGGTTCCAGGTGGATGCGGAGAGGGCGCAGCGCCTTCTTGACCTGTCGAACGCTCAGGCTACTGCACTCGACCCGGAGAAGCGTCGAGAGATAGTTCACGAGATAGAGCGTGAGGTTATCGAGGCGGCCTACATGATACCCATGCCTTGGTCCATTATCTGGCCCGCGTGGCACAAGGACGTGCGCGGCTGGCGTATGTTTAACCACCCGTCCCAGATAAAGTGGGCGGGCTGGGAGAGAATGTGGCTCGCCAGATAAATCAGAAGAATTTGGAATAAAGCGGGAGCATTCCTCGCCGAATGGTGGAAATGCTCCCGATAACTAAAACTGATGACTAACAACTAGCAGAGGTTGAGCGATGCACCGATACTTGGTACGGAGGGTCCTTTTTGGGTTGCTGACCGCAGCCCTTGTATCACTCTTGGTGTTCGCGTTGATGCGCATCGCGCCGGGAGATGTCGCTCAATCAATAGCGGCACAGCAGGGAAGCGGCGAAGAGGGAACCGTCAGCGAGGAAGACCTTGAAAAGATACGCGAGGCGCTCGGCCTCAACGAGCCGCTCTATGTTCAGTACTGGGTCTGGATGAGTGGGTTCGTCGTGGGAGACTGGGGCAATTCGCTGTTTACTAGGCGTCCCGTGTTCGATGAATTCCAAAAGAAGGTGATGGTCACCATAGAGCTTGTGGTAGTTTCACAGATAATCGCCATCGCCCTGGGCCTTCCCGCCGGGATATTGATGGCTCTGAAACAGGACTCCGCGGTGGACTACGTTGTGCGCGTGTTGTCTCTTGCTGGCCTTTCCGTTCCGTCGTTCTGGAGCGCGACCCTGCTTCTGGTCGCAGGAGCTTATTTCTTCAGATGGAGCCCACCCTTGGGCTACTCCTCAATAACGGACGACTTCACCAGAAACATTAGCCAGTTCATCTGGCCCGCGCTGATGATTGGCTATATCGGCGCGGCAACCAAGGCGCGGATGATGCGCTCGACCATGCTGGAAGTGCTCCGCCAGGACTATATCAGGACAGCGCACGCCAAGGGGCTTCGCGCCTACATGGTAACCGCCAGGCACGCGCTCAAGAACGCGCTGATTCCCGTCATTACGGTCATTGGCATAACGACCGCGCTCTCTATGGGCGGCTCCGTAGTCATGGAGCGCGTCTTCACCCTGCCCGGCATCGGCGAGTATATCGTAGATGGGATGCTCGAACGCGACTACCCGGTTGTGCAGTCCATGGTGATGTTCTTCGCCGTGTGCGTCATTGTGGTCAACATGCTGGTGGACCTCTCCTACGGCTGGCTGGACCCGCGGGTGCGCTATCAGTAAAGAATTACGACACAATTAGATAGAGGACTTTGGAATGGCAACACAGCAGAGCGGAGCCGTAACACTCGGAAGGCCTCGTAGCGTAGGACGATGGCGGCCAGTCTCCAACTTCATCACGCGTAAGCCGCTGGGGGCCTTCGGCGCCATAATAATCGTTGTCATGGCGCTTATGGCGGTGGTTGGCCCCCAGATGACAGCTTGGGATCCTTTGGAATGGAATCTTAGAGACAAGTTGCTGGGGCCTACGGCGGAGCACTGGCTCGGCACCGACGAAATGGGACGCGACTTATGGAGCCGTATGATGTCCGGCGCGCGCATATCGTTGCTTGTCGGCTTCGCATCAGTGGCTTTCGGCTCTGGGGCGGGCGGCGTCATCGGGGTGATAAGCGGCTGGTACGGCGGCAAGGTGGATAATTCCATACAGAGGGTCATGGACGCGCTCATGTCCATTCCCACGCTCATTCTGGCGATGGCGATTACCGCCGCGCTCGGAACGAATCTGATGAACATCATCATAGCCATCGGGATAGTTCAGATACCGCGCGCCAATCGTGTGGTACGCTCCCAGGTGCTCGCGGTCAAGGAGTCGCAGTACGTTGATTCGGCACGCTCCATAGGAGCTGGCAACCTTCGCATCATGGTGCAGCACATAGCGCCCCAGTGCATCGCTCCCTGGCTGATTATAGCCACCGGTGCGCTGGGCATCGCCATTCTCACCGAGGCCTCTCTGAGCTTCCTCGGACTTGGAGTACCGCAGCCTGAACCCTCATGGGGCGGAATGTTGACCGGCCCTGTGCGTGACTATTTCGTGATCAACCCATGGTTGGCCATATGGCCCGGACTCGCGCTGTCGCTGGCAGTGTACGGCTTCAACCTGTTCGGCGATGCGATACGAGATGTGCTGGACCCGAGGCTGCGCGGGACATAGGTCAGCGACTCTAAATCAAGTAAACTCAAAGGGCGGGTTTCACAACCCGCCCTTTTGTAATGGCGATTAGAGGTCAGGCATTCGATTCAGTCCACATCCTGACCCAATTGCCGCAGTCGCTCTCTCAGTTCAGCCGCCTCAGCTTCCGCGACCATTCTTGCCGCTTCCGATTCACGTCGGGCCGCTTCCGACTCTTCAAGGGTATGCAGATACGATTGCGTATCAGGATTCCAGAAGCGAAGTTCCCCCGATTCCCAGCGAAGTTCCAGCCCCAGAACCGGACTGTATCCCCTGACGGTTCCATCACTATCCGTCGTCATATCGAGCTGTTGGTACTCACCAGCTTCGGTATTCAGGTACTCGCCAACCAGCGGTTCGCCATAGTATTCGCCGCCGGTCCAGTCGTAGCGCCAGTACTCTCTGATACCCAGCCGCGCATACAACTCGCGCTTGGCCCCCAAGTCGTTCCGATATGTACTCTTGGAACCTATCTCCATGGCGAAGTCCGGAGCCTTGCCACAGCGCCACATGACATACGTGTCGTCAACGTACACCTCGGCCACGTCCACACCGAACACAACATAGCTGTCCGGTCGGAATCGCGCCCGTGGATTTCCCTGTTCATAGTAGATGAAGGTGTCGCCGCTCACGAGTATGAACGGCTGATCGGCAAAGTAGTTCCTCAGTATTATCAGAATCTCGGCGATGTAGAGTGGCTGGTGCATATCATCCTTGCCGGGCGTCTCGCTCGGATATTTGAGATCAATGTCCTTTTCTCCGTCCGCCCTCGAGTAGGGGATGACTTTCTCTACCTGTACAACCATGTGAATCTATCCTATCCCCAGCGTCGTCAGATGATCGTGCAGCGCCTGGAGCGTCTCGCTGTTCTCCTCGATGGTGAAGCCGTCAACCTTATACTCCTGCTTTGCGCTCATGCCGTCCACGGCGCCGAGGTCAACCGTGTCCCTGAGTAGCTGCTGCTCTTCCTCTATGGATGGGAGCAGGTTGCGCCCCGACAGCGCTGAGAGCGCAGCGGCGAGTCCGTAGCCGCCCCAGTTGGAGACGCTCGCAAGCATCAGCTTGGTGGTCTGAGTTATGCACGGTATCTTGACGAGGGACTCGACCTGCGTGACCTCTTCGGCCAGGTTGCCCATTCCTATCTCGTTGCCGCCGTCGCCGATGCCCACGGACGGCACGTTGGAATGGAATATGTGGTCAATGCGCGCGTTGTAGTCGCTGATGTCGCGCCCGCGCATATTGCGGTACTTGCCCTCATCGGTAAAGCCGCAACGTTCTATGGCTATCAGGACGGACGGATCAAGCTCGGATATGAGATTTCGCGCGAACTCGATACTCGAATCGTCGTCCGTTATGGGGAATTCGACGACGCTGGAGTAGTCGCCGCCGGTCTTGTCCATTATGTCGGTGGCGTAGCGGTCCGTTACGTGGACGACCTTGTAGCCCAACTGGTTGAGCGCGCTTCCGATGACGACCGCGCCCGGAGGTCCGTCGGTCTCGGCGTAGCCGGCGTCCAGTATGTAGAAGCCGGTAACGACGATGGCGGTCCCGGGGTTGTCCAGGATTAGCTGCGCGGCCTGGGTCGCGTAGTCGGCTGGCAGGTGGGGCCGGAGATGCGAGATGCCCCTGCGGTCTCTGTCCAGGATGATGTCTTCGATACTCAAGGGGAACTCCTTCAGTTAATTCACAATTGTCAATTATCAGTTAAGTTAGATGACTGACAGGTCCTCGTCCTTCTTGTCGGTGATGAACATGTGGCCTGGAGAGTGGGTAATCATCAGGGGAGGCCTGGAGGACATCGCGGCGGCCTGAGGGGTAACTCCGCAGGCCCAGAATACCGGCACTTCGCCTTCCTCGAACTCGGAGGGATCGCCGAAGTCGGGGTTCATTACGTCGCTGATGCCTATGGCGGACGGGTCTCCGATGTGGACGGGCGCGCCATGCACCGCCGGGAACCGCGAGGTCACCTGTACGGCCCTTACGACTTGCTCCCGCTTGATCGGCCTCATGGATACCACCATTGGACCGGAGAACGCCCCGGCGGACGCGGTGGGTATGTTGGTGATGAACATCGGGACGGTGGTGTCCTGGTCCATGTGCCGAATGGGAATGTCCACGTTCAGCAGCGCGTTTTCGAATGAGAAACTGCATCCGAGCAGGAACGACACCAGGTCGTCGCGCCAGTATTCGGAAATGTCTTCCACCTCGGCGGTCATTTCGCCGTACTCGTAAACCCTGTACAGGGGGGTATCGGTGCGTAGGTCGGCGCCGGGCGCGAAATCGGAGGGCTCGACCTCACCGGCCTCGACTACCTCAAGCAGCGGGCAGGGCCTGGGGTTGCGCTGGCAGAACAGAAGAAAGTCGAAGGCCAGGTCTCTGGGCAGGATGGCGAGGTTCGCCTGGACGTGTCCGGGAGACATCCCGCTGGTGGTCTGCACCAGACGCCCTTCCCTTATGAGTTCTCGTACTTCCGATGGCGCCGTTGGCAGGGCTAGTGTCGTCATTGTGCGCTCCTCGCTGGTTATTGGGATAGCATTGGTTCAGCAGGCTTAGAATAGTACGCGCGGGGTAGGTCGTCAAGGAAGGCTGCATGGCTTTGCTTCTCGAACTCTTCACAGCGCCAAAAATTGTTTATATACTGAATATACTCTATCAACAAAGGGCAGGAGTGAAACATCAGAGAGGTGATTGGGGAGGTGTGTCATGGCGGTAGTGACTGACCAGACCAGAAATGCAATATGGCAAGACCTCTGGGACGCGGAGCGGTACGTTCGCTATTACGGAGCGTTAGCCGATTCGTATAGAGTTCGGCACAGGAATATGAGGTTCGCGCTGCTCGCGGCGATTGTTATTGAGGCAACGGTGTTTTTGCCGAATATACCTGAGCCTGTGTTTACCTTCCTTACTGTGGTGGGAGGAATCGTGATTGCCGGTCTTGCGGCTTGGGACGCAATATCGGACTACGCCAAGAATTCGGCGATGCTCGCCGTGGCCAGCGAGGATTGTGCGTCAGTCAATACACAATGGGGCGAACTGTGGCTGGACATCGAATCCTACGCCATAGACGAACCCCAGGCGCGCGCGCGCAGGCGGGAGTTGCTGGATAGGGTGAACGCTATCGCAGGAAGGGTTGATGTGGGTCTGGACGAAAAGTTGAACGATTCATGCGCAGAAGACGCGGCAAAGACACTGGTGGAGAAGTATGCCTAACAGAGGAATTACGCAAGATGACAGGCGTCCTCCACCTAGACCCGAGAATCCACCCCCACCATCTTCTCCGCCCAGACCAAATCCGCCCCTACCTCCGTCTCCTCCTACTCCCAGGGGGAATTAGCATTCGGACATTCCCAAAGGTGTTTTCTCAGTCCTCAGATGCGCTCTTCTGAAGCTCGTATAGCTTGTTTATGGCCTCTATGGGGGTCATGGAGGAGATGTCCAGACCCTTGAGTTCGTCGAGGGCGGGGGATGACATTGGCAGCAGGGCCAGTTGGGTTGGCTGCGAGGAGTTACCGGTCGAGTTTCCATTCCCTGAATCCTGGGTGTCATCCACTTCAAGGTCGCGGAGAACCTCCCATGCACGGTTGACGACCGCGTTGGGCATTCCGGCAAGCTGCGCTACGTGTATTCCGTAGCTCTTGTCGGCGCGCCCTGGGACTATGCGGCGCAGGAATACTATGCTGCCGTTCTCTTCGGATACCGCGACGTTGTAGTTTCGGACGCCGGGTAGGTGGTCCGACAGTTGCGTGAGTTCGTGGTAGTGGGTAGCGAACAGGGTGTTGCAGCCCAGCCTGGGGTGGTTGTGGATATACTCGGCGACCGCTCGCGCTATGGCCAGCCCGTCGAAGGTGCTGGTGCCGCGGCCTATCTCATCTAAGATTATCAGCGAGCGCGGCGTAGCGTGGTTCAGAATGGACGCGGTCTCCACCATCTCCACCATGAAGGTGGACTGTCCAAGCGCGAGGTCGTCCTGGAGTCCCACGCGGCTGAATATCCTGTCCACCAGCCCTATCGAGGCCGACTCAGCGGGCACGAAGCTGCCTATCTGCGCCATGAGAACGAGTATTGCGACCTGCCTGATGTACGTGGACTTTCCTGCCATGTTCGGCCCTGTTATCAGGGCGAGACGTCCATCCTCAGCGGACATGACGGTGTCGTTGGGCACGAAGCTGCCCGTGTCGAGCATCCTTTCCACGACCGGGTGGCGTCCCTGCCTTATCTCGACCCTGTCCGAGTCGCTCAGTTCGGGCCTGACGTATGCGTTTCGGGACGCGACCTCGGCCAGTGAGCAGAACGTGTCAATCAAGGCAATAGCCTCGGCGGTAGCGGCAATCTCGGCGGCGTGGCCGGCGACCTGGGCGCAGACCTGGTTGAACAGATCGCTTTCCAGTTCGGCCATGCGGTCCTGCGAGTTGAGGATGCGAGACTCGTACTCCTTCATCTCGGGCGTTATGAAACGCTCTCCGCCCACGAGCGTCTGGCGGCGAACATAGTCGTCTGGCACGAGTTTCAGGTTAGAGTTGCTGACCTCGATGTAGTAGCCGAAGACCTTATTGTATCCGACTTTGATGGACTTGATGCCGGTGCGTTCCCGTTCGCGCGCTTCGAGACGCACGATGTACTGCTGGGCGTTGGTCGTCGCGTCCCGAATGTCGTCCATTTCGGGCGAGAATCCGGGCCTGATTACTTTCCCGTCGCCGACCGTGATCGGAGGGTCATCCGTAATGGCGGAGCGCAGCAGCGCGACCACCTCGGAGGTGTCACGTATGCCGTCCGAGAGCGCTTGGACCTGCCAGGCGTCCTCGTCCTCGGACAGAATCTCTTTCAGGTATGGAGCGGCTTCGAGGCTCGCGGCGAGCGCGACCAGATCTCGAGGAGTCGCGCCGAAGCCCCTGACGCGGTTCAGCAGTCGCTGGATGTCGGACACCGAGTCCAGCAGCGCGATTATGCGCTCGCGTCTGAGCGCGCTGCGGTGGAACCACTCGACCGACTCCTGCCTCTGCACCAACTCGTCGAGGTCGAGTAAGGGCTGTCCCACCCACGACCTCAGAACTCGCCCGCCCATGGCCGTTCTCGTGCGGTCGAGGACCGACAGCAGGGACGCCGACGTGTCCGCCCAGCGCCCACCCTCGAACAGTTCCAGGTTGCGGCGCGTCTGTGGGTCGAGGACCATGTGACGGCTGGTTGTGTAGGTGCGTAGGCTAGTCAGTTGGTCGGCGGCGGCCCTCTGGGTCTGGGTGAGGTATTCTCGGATCGCGCCCGCGGCCCGTATGGCGAGCGGGAGGCGGTCGCAGCCGAATGCCTCCAGACTGCCGACCCCGAAGTGTCGCTGGAGGGACTCGGTACACCACTCCAGATCAAACGACTCGGTGGATACGTGGGCTACGGACGTAGATTCGTCCGTCTCCACGGAGTCCACGCCTTCCGGGAGCAGAAGCTCAGCAGGTCGCAGCCTGAACAGTTCGACCGGTACTTCGGACGTGGTAAGCTGGGTCGTGGCGTACTCGCTGGTAGTGATGTCCGCGTAGGCGAGTCCGGCCTGGTCTCCTTCGACTATGACGGCGGCAAGGTAGTTGTTCGCTTTGCCCTCCAGCAGGGATTCCTCGAATACAGTCCCGGGCGTCACCACCCGAAGCACCTCCCGGTCCACGATGCCCCTGGACTTGGACGGGTCGGATGTCTGCTCGCATATCGCTACCTTGTAGCCCTTCTTGACCAGCCGGGCCAGGTATGGCTCCAGCGCGTGGTAGGGTATTCCGGCTAAAGGGACATTCTTGTCGGATCCGAACTCGCGGGATGTGAGCGCTATCTCAAGCTCGCGCGAAATGATGCGGGCGTCGTCGTCGAACGTCTCATAGAAGTCGCCCATACGGAACAGCAGGATGGCGTCCTCGTGTTCGCTCTTTATGCGAAGATACTGTCTGCGGGCCGGGGTAGGCATAGCCACTCTATTTTAGCGGGCGCGGCACAGGGCTGAAAGCGAGTTAGGCGCGGGGAATTGCGAATTGTTATGGCTCTATGAACTCGGTGGATACGGTGAGGTATTTACTATCCCCGTCCTGGCTGATTCCCCCGGCGATGAGCACCCTACCATCGGGCATAAGGATCGCGGAATGCTCCGCCCTTGTTTGGGATAGTTCAGGGCCTGGCGACCAGATGTTGGTTGTAGAGTCGTATATCTCGGTGGTGGAGAGCGGAACATAGTCGTCATCATCCAGCGTGTTTACGCCGCCAGCGATCAGAACCCGACCATCGGGCAGAAGAGTCAACGTATAGCCAATGCGTTGAACGGACATGGCTCCGGTGCCAGTCCATTCGTTGGTTGCTGGGTTGTATATCTCGGCATTTGGGCTGTTGTCCACTAAGGCGTTCCCCGATTCGACCATGCCTGTTGCCAGGATTCTGCCATCCTGGAGGGAGACTATCTGTGGCAGGACGCGCTCGACGTTCATGCTTGCCGCGGGCGCCCACTTGTTGGTATCGGGGTTGTATATCTCAACGCTGTCCGACCATCGCTCCCTGCCAGGATCTGCGATGAAGCCTCCGACCGCGAGAATGCGTCCGTCATTCAGCCTAACGAACGACCGCTCTATAGCGGGCTGGTTCATGGGTTCCAGAGTCTGCCATGTATCCGTGGATGGGTCGTAACTCTCGACAATACTGAGAGACGCGGGTGAGATTGACGCGGTTGATCCCACTTCCGAACCGCCCGCTACCAGAGCTCGCCCGTCACTCAGGACGATTACACCGGGATAGAAGCGATCCGTGGGGACGTCAGAAAGGTGAGTCCACTCATTCGTCTCCGTATCGAAGATAGCAAGAGCGCCGAAAGAGTCATTTGCATCGTACCTGCCGCTGACAATGGTGACGCTTACTAACCTACCGTCGAGCAGCTTGGTGGGCGGGGTGTACGGGATTAGATCGGAGTCTTCTTCCGCCGAAAAGGCTGTCCATCTGTCTGTTTGATGATCGTAGGTCGGATCCAATTCACCCGTGAATGTCCATGTGGCTGTCAGAGGATCGTAGAATTGGGAGGATGAAGCAGGGAATCCGAGTAGCTCATCGTTCTCGAAGACACCTATATATCCGCCGGATACCAGTACGCGCCCATCGTCGAGAAGAGTCGCGTTATGCGAGAAGCGCGCCGCCGCCAGATGAGGCGACTTGTAGGCCACTTCCTTGCCGTAGTCCGAGAAGTTGACCGTCAGTTCGGTTCGGACTGAATCGGCGCTTACCCCATCTATCAGCGTGCCTATGATGGAAGGGTCCAGGTCTCCCGATACCTCTATCTGTCTGAGCAGCGCGTCATCCACGCCGATGCGGTAGGTCACTTCCAGTTCGGTATCGGTTCCCGCTATCTCCGCGCCCGACAACTTGCCGGAGATAACGCGAGTCTCAACACCGTCGAACATCTCTTGCCCCGTTAGCGCCATCTGTCCGGCGGTAGCTATGTCCGACGTCTCATGCAAATCGGAGCCTAGCAGTACGCGTAAGTCGCTCAGGGCCGAGAGTGTGAGCAATCCTTCCGTCTCTACCCAGCGGCGCGTTTCCGCGTCGAAATATGCGTGCCTGGTCTCAATGGTTTCGCTGGACGCCAGGCTTGTGTTCCGGATCGCTGTCACTTGGTATTCGACGGTCTGGGAGGGAGTGGACAGCGATATGTTGCCCGAGTTGTAGCCCGGCAGGGCGTCTCCGGCGTATGTGAGTGGGATGTCAATATCGAGTCCGTCGCTTGTTTGGACGCTAAGGACGCCGCTCATGTGAAATGCGTATCCACCACCGGCTTTGGCCGTGAAATCGCGGGCGGAGTTCAATATAGCGAACTCAAGCGATACGGGTGTGCGGGTCGGACTAGGTGTACGGGTCGGCGCCGGGGTTGGAGTGATGACAGGCGCCCTTGTAGGCAGCGGGATATTGGAAGCGGACACCGGCCCCGCGACCGGAGCGCTGGTCGGCGGAATTGGAGTAGGGGTCTCGGTAGGCGCGACGGTGGGCGTCGGGACCGGGGCGGGTTCTTGTCCGCAAGCGACGCTCAGCGCAAGTGTC
>DAOULF010000119.1:0-13726 GCA_034420555.1 Dehalococcoidia bacterium | reverse complement strand
GGGCTGACCCATCTGACGGTGCATCTTCTTTCTCCTCATCATCTGGACTGGACACCTGCGATTGTCTCCCAATAGCCTTGGTTATGCAAACGTCTCCTTTCGCGGGAAGGACGGATCACGTGGAAGGGTTTCGGTTTGCAATAATCGAAAGACCCTGAATGGGTATCCAGAGCATAGGGGGAGATGGGACTTCTGCAATCTCTGTCACATCGTTGGAACGGTGTTGACGGAGTGGGGGAGGCTGGTCTTGCCCATGAGGTATTCGTCAATGCCGCGCGCGGCCTCGCGGCCCTCGGCCAGAGCCCATACGACGAGCGACTGCCCGCGCGACATGTCGCCGGCGGCAAATACGCCGGGCACGGAGGTCATCTTGTTCGGCGCGGTGGTGACGTTGCCGCGACCGTCGAGTTCGACGCTGAGTTGATCCAGCAGTCCTTCACGCTCCGGGTGCAGAAAACCTAACGCGAGCAGGACGAGGTCAACGTCAAGCTCGAACTCGGAGCCGGGTATCTCTATCATCGCGGGGCGTCCAGTCTCGTCGGGCGGGCCCCACTCGAGGCGGACAGCGCTCATCTTCTCGACCCGTCCGTTGCGGCCTGAGAAGTTCTTGGTCAGGATGTCGTAGTCTCGCACGCCGCCCTCTTCGTGGGATGAAGACGTGCGCAGTATCATCGGCCACTGCGGCCAGGGGTTGTCGTCCCTGCGCGTCGTCGGAGGCTCCGGCAGAAGCTCGAACTGATACACGACCTCGGCCCCCTGCCTGTGCGCCGTGCCTACGCAGTCGGAGCCGGTGTCGCCTCCGCCCAGCACCAGCACACGCTTGCCCTCGGCGACGATGCGTTCGTCGGAGTCGAAGGTCTTGCCCGCGAGAACACGGTTCTGCTGCGTCAGGTACTCCATGGCCAAGTGTACGCCGTCGAGTTCGCGGCCTGGAATCGGCAGGTCGCGCGCGATGGTGGAGCCGCCGGTCAGGCAGATGGCGTCGAAGTCATCCCTGAGCCGGTCGGCGTGAATATCCTTGCCCACGTAAATGCCGGTCTTGAACTCGACGCCCTCAGCGGTCATCTGGTCAACGCGGCGTTGCACGACGTTCTTTTCCAGCTTGAATTCGGGGATGCCAAGCCTGAGAAGTCCGCCGATGTACTCATCGCGCTCGAACACGGTTACAGTGTGTCCGGCGCGGTTTAGCTGCATCGCGGCGGCAAGTCCGGCGGGGCCGGAGCCGATAACGGCAACGCTCTTGCCGCTTCTGAATTCGGGTGGTTCGGGGACTATCCAGCCCTCACGCCAACCCCTGTCGGCTATCGCCTTCTCGATGTACTCTATGGTGACGGCGTCGTTGTTTATGTTGAGAACGCACGAACCCTCGCACGGGGCGGGGCATATCCGTCCGGTGAACTCAGGGAAGTTGTTGGTGGAGTGTAGCTCTGTGAGCGCGTCCTGCCACTTTCCCCTGTAAACCAGGTCGTTGAAGTCGGGGATGATATTGCCGAGAGGACAGCCGCCCATGCAGAACGGGACGGCGCAACTCATGCACCTGCCGCCCTGGTTGCGGGCTTCCTGCTCCGGCCAGTCCTCGTAGAATTCCAGCCAGTGCTGAGTTCGTTCTCCGGGCTGCTGTCGAGGCGGGACGATGCGCGCCCATTCCATGAATCCAGTAGGTTTTCCCATTATCGGCCTGAATATCCTTTAGTCGCCCGACGCGACGGCAAGCGCTTGTTCTCTCTCGGCGCGTTCCGCGAGAACGCGCTTATAGTCAATAGGCATCACCTTTACGAACTTGGACAGCATCTCGTCCCAGTTGTCCAGAACGCGCCTGGCATTCACGCTGCCAGTATAGCGAAGGTGATCGGTGAGCATCCTGCGGACTGCTTCTATATCCGCCTCCTCAACGAGGTTCTCGAGAAAGACCATTTCGGTGTTGCAGAGTTCCTCGAAATGTCCATGCTCGTCCAGCACGTAGGCTTCGCCGCCGCTCATGCCCGCCGCGAAGTTGCGCCCGGTAGGCCCGAGAACCACGACCCTGCCGCGAGTCATGTACTCACAGCCGTGATCGCCGACTCCCTCGACGACCGCTTCCGCGCCCGAATTGCGAACGCAGAACCTCTCGCCTGCGACTCCCCTGACGAAAGCCTTGCCGCCGGTTGCGCCGTACAGCGCGACGTTGCCGATGATTATGTTCTCTTCCGGCGTGAACCGGGACTCTTCTGGCGGCCTGATGATTACCTTGCCGCCGGACAGCCCCTTGCAGAAGTAGTCGTTCGCGTCGCCGTCCACCCGGAAGGTGATGCCCTTCGCCATGAACGCGGCGAAGCTCTGGCCCGCCGATCCTGTGAAGTTGACTCTGATAGTGTCTTCGGGCAGCCCGTCCTCGCCGTACTTGAGCGCGATGCCGTAGCTGAGCGTCGTGCCGACCGTGCGGTTCGCGTTGGATATGGGCATATCGAGTTCGATGGGAGCGCTCGTTTCGACCGCTTCGGCGCAGATCTCGATCAGCTTGTTGTCGAGCGCCCTGTCCAGGCCGTGGTCCTGTTCCTCGCAGCAGTACGTGGCGATGTCGTCCGGCACATCGGGCATCTTCAGCAGCTTGGAGAAGTCCAGCCCGCGCGCCTTCCAGTGGTCAATCGCCTTGCGCGTGTCCAGCCTGTCTAGCCGCCCGACCATCTCGTTGATAGTGCGGAAGCCCATTTCGGCCATTATCTGGCGCAGTTCTTCGGCCACGAAGAAGAAGTAGTTGATGACGTGCTCAGGCTGGCCCACGAACCGCTTGCGGAGTTCCGGGTCCTGGGTGGCGACGCCCACCGAGCAAGTGTTCAGGTGGCACTTGCGGAGCATGATGCAGCCCATCGTGATGAGCGGCGCGGTCGCCATGCCGAACTCTTCGGCGCCCAGCAGACAGGCGATGGCCACGTCGCGGCCCGTCTTTATCTGGCCGTCAGTCTGGACGACGATGCGCCCGCGCAGGTCGTTCTCGACGAGCACCTGCTGGGTCTCGGCCACTCCAAGCTCCCAGGGCATCCCGGAATACTTGATCGAAGCCTCGGGCGAGGCCCCGGTGCCGCCGCTGTCGCCGCTTATCAGAACGACGTCGCCGTGTCCCTTGGACACGCCCGCGGCTATCGTTCCCACGCCTGCCTCGGCGACCAGCTTGACGTGTATCCTGGAGTTCGGGTTGGAGTTCTTGAGGTCGTGAATGAGCTGTGCCAGGTCCTCAATGGAGTAGATGTCGTGATGCGGCGGCGGCGAGATAAGCTCCACGCCCGGGGTCGAGTTGCGAACCCAGCCTATGTACTCATCTACTTTGTGACCGGGAAGCTGACCGCCCTCGCCGGGCTTGGCTCCCTGCGCCATCTTGATCTGGAGGTCCTTGGCGTTGGCGAGGTAGTTGATCGTGACGCCGAAGCGTCCGGACGCTACCTGCTTGATCGCGCTGTTGCGCGAGTCGCCGTTGGGGTCGAGCGCGTAGCGATTGAAGTCCTCGCCGCCCTCGCCCGTGTTGGAGCGCGCATTGATGCGGTTCATCGCTATCGCCAGCGTCTCGTGCGCCTCGCGGCTAATCGAGCCGAGCGAAATCGCGCCCGTGGCGAACCTCTTGACTATCTCAGCCGCAGGCTCAACCTCGTCTATGGAAATTGGCTCGTCCGCGTTCCTGAACTCAAGCAGGCCGCGTATCGTACACATCTGCTGCGCGTAGTCGTTCGCCCAATCCGCGAACTCCTTGTAGGTGTCCCAGTTATTGGACTTGGCGGCGTACTGGAGCTTGGCGATGGTCGTCGGATTCCACATGTGGTATTCGCCGTCGCGCCGCCAGTGGTAGAAGCCGCCCACGTCCAGTTCCATGCTGCCGGACACAACGAGGTCGGTGTACGCGAAAGAGTGACGCGCCCTGGACTCTTCCTCTATCTCGGCAATGCCTATGCCGCCGATGCGGGAGGGCGTCCAGGCGAAATACTTGTCAATGAAGTCCTCGTTCAGCCCGACCGCCTCGAATATCTGCGCGCCTCGATAGCTCTGGATGGTGGATATGCCCATCTTCGCCATTATCTTGACGACGCCCTTGTGCGCGGCCTTGATGAAGTTCTTCTCCGCCGTCTTGTAGTCCACGTTGGATAGGAAGTAGTCCTGTCGGATCAGGTCTTCCATGGACTCATATACCAGGTACGGGTTGATAGCGCCCGCGCCGTAGCCGATGAGCAGGGCCAGGTGCGCTATGTCGCGCGGCTCGCCCGACTCGACCACCAGGCCGCAGCGTGCGCGCGTCCCTTCGCGTATCAGGTGGTGATGGACTCCCGCCGTGGCCAGCAGGCTGGGTATGGGCGCGTTGTCCTCGTCAACGCCGCGGTCGGACAGAATCAGGATGGAGTAGCCGTCCTCGATGGCCTGGGATGCCTCGGCGCACAGCCTGTCCATCGCCTCTTCCAGCCCGCCCCTCTTCTCGGGGTCGAAAAGCATGGAGAGCGTCTTGGCCCTGATGCCGTTGACGTTGATCCGGCGTATCTTCTCAAGCTCGGCGTTGGTTATGAACGGCTCTTTGACCGTGAGCTGGCGACAGTGTTCCGGCGTCTCCTCGAACAGGTTCAGCTCGCGGCCTATCATCGCGCGTGTCGAGGTGACCAGTTCCTCGCGTATCGAGTCCAGCGGCGGGTTCGACACCTGGGCGAACCGCTGCCTGAAGTAGTGGAACAGCACAGGCGACTTGTCCGACATGACCGCCAGCGGGACGTCGGTGCCCATCGAGCCTACGGGGTCGCCTCCGGTCAGCGCCATCGGCTCCAGAATCATACGCAGGTCTTCCAGCGTGTATCCGAAGGCCGCCTGCCTGCGAGCGAGGGTATCGAAGTCGGAACCGTGTACCTCCGCCGGTTCGGGCAGGTCGTCCAGAGTCGCCATGTTCTCGCGCAGCCAGTCGCCATAGGGCCTGCGGGAGGCGAGTTCGGCCTTGAGCGCCTCGTCCTGGACGATTTCGCCGCGGTCGGTGTCCAGCATGAACATACGGCCAGGGTAGATGCGCTCCTTATATAGAACGTCCTCCGGCGGTACGTCCAGTACGCCGGTTTCCGAGCCCATGACCAGAATGTCGTCCTTCGTTACAAGGTAGCGGCAGGGGCGCAGGCCGTTGCGGTCCAGGATGGCGCAGACCTTTGTCCCATCGGTCGCTATGACCAGCGCGGGGCCGTCCCACGGCTCCATCATGGACGAGTGGTATTCGTAGAAGTCGCGCTTCTTCTCGTCCATCGGAATGTGGTCGCCCCATGCCTCGGGTATGAGCATCATCATGGCGTGTTCGAGCGAGCGACCCGACGCCAGCAGCGCCTCGAGCGCGTTGTCCAGCGTCGCGGTGTCGCTCTGGTAGGGTGTGACTATCGGGAGGAGCTTGTTCACGTCGTCGCCAAGCACGTCGCTTTGGAAGTTCTTCTCCCGCGCGGTCATCCAGTTGATGTTGCCCTGGAGCGTGTTTATCTCGCCGTTGTGAATGATGAAGCGGTACGGGTGCGCCAGCCTCCAGGAGCCGAGCGTGTTGGTGGAGAAGCGGGAGTGGACCAGCGCGAAGGACGTGATCATGCTCTCGTCGGCCAGGTCGTGGTAGAAGTCATGGAGCTGATGAGCCATGATGAGGCCCTTGTAAACCAGCGTGCGCGAGGAGAGGCTGCATATATAGAAGTCGTCGCCCCCGGAAAGGTCGTCTCCAAGTATGGCCTTTTCTATCTGCTTGCGTATGACGAACAGCCGCAGCTCGAACTCCGATTCGCTCTGGACCGAATCGGGGCGCCCGACCATGAACTGCCTGATGAACGGCATGACCCGCGCGGACAGGACGCCTATCTTGTCGGGGGATACAGGCACGTCGCGCCAGCCGAGGAAGCGCTGTCCCTCCTCTTCGACTACCCGTTCTATAACGGCTTCGCAGCGCGCCCTCTCGCCCGGGTCCGAGGGCAGGAATGTCATTCCGACCCCATAGCTTCCGGGCTCAGGCACGGATACTCCCAGCGCGCCGAACTCCCGCGAGATGAACTCTTGCGGCATCTGGACGATTATGCCCGCGCCGTCCCCGGTTTCGGGGTCCGCGCCCGCCGCGCCGCGATGTCCGAGGTTTATCAGGACTTCCAGCCCCTGCTCGATGACGTTATGAGACCTTCGCCCCTTGACGTTGGCGACAAGACCCACCCCGCACGCCTCATGCTCGAAAGAGGGGTGGTACAGTCCGTCGGTAGATAGACGGGGCGTGTAGTCCTTGTTATAGCTCTTGTTCATAGCTATGCCTTAGATAGATTTATCACGTAAATATAGCGAGATATGCGCGCGAGACTTTGCGGGAATGACCTTCTGCTATCCGAGATCAGAGTGTCGGCAAATATCGGCCTATCTCGTACTCGGTAACCTGCGCCCCGTATCGCTCCCAGTCAATCTTCTTGTTCGCCAGGAAGTTGTCGAACACCGTATCGCCGAGCGCCTTTCTAACCAGGTCGCTCTCCTCAGTGATGTGGATAGCTTCCAGGAGGTTATTCGGCAACGACTCGATACCCCGTCCGGCCCTCTCGCTGTCCGAGATCTCGAACACGTCGCCGGCAGCCGGTTCGGGCAGGTCATACTCATGCTCTACCCCTTCCAGTCCTGCGGCGAGCATCACGCTGAAGGCCAGGTACGGGTTGCAGGCCGGGTCCGGGGCGCGATACTCGATGCGGCGCGACTCTTCCCTGCCGGGCTTGAACGAGGGGACGCGCACCAGGTCGGCCCGGTTGACGTTCGCCCAGGTCACATGCACAGGGGCCTCGAAATTCGGCACCAGGCGCTTGTACGAGTTGACCCACTGGTTGGTTACGGCGGTTATCTCCCTGGCGTGCTTCAGCAGGCCCGCGATGAAATGCTTTGCCGTATCCGAAAGCCTGTCTGGGTCTTCGGCGTCGTAGAATGCGTTCCGCCCGCCGGTGAACAGCGACTGGTTGATGTGCATCCCGCTGCCGTTGACTGTCGCGATGGGCTTGGGCATGAAGGTCGCGTAGCAGTTGTGCCGCTGAGCTATCTCCTTCACCACCAGCTTGTAGGTCATCACCGCGTCGGCCATGGAAAGCGCGTCCGTGTATCGCAGGTCAATCTCGTGCTGGCTGGGCGCGACCTCGTGGTGGCTCGCCTCCACCGGGATGCTTAGTTCTTCGAGCATCAGCACCGTCTCGCGGCGCAGGTCGGTGGCGAAGTCGGTGGTATCCTGGTCGAAGTAGCCGCCCTTGTCCACGGTGTTGGGCCAGGTGTCGTCCTTGAAGTAGAAATACTCTATCTCAGGGCCGACGTAGTAGGTGAAGCCCATCCGGGAGGCGCGCTCGATGTTGCGGCGCAGCACGAAGCGCGGGTCGCCCTCGAAAGGCTCTTCGTCCGGGGTGATGAGGTCGCAGAAGACGCGCGCCACCGCGTTCTCGCGCGGACGCCAGGGCAGTATGGCGAAGGTGTTCGGGTCGGGGAGCGCGTACAGGTCTTTCTCCTCGACGCGCGCGAAGCCCTCTATCGCCGAGCCGTCGAAACCCATACCCCTGGTCAGCGCGGATTCGAGCTCCTCGACCGTGATGGCGAAGCCCTTGAGGTTGCCCAGAATATCGGTGAACCAGAGGCGAATGAACTTGACGTCGTTGTCTCTGGCCTCTTTCAGTGCGTATTCAATTGCCTGGTCGCGGTCCACCATAGCTAACAGAGGGCTTGGTTCAGGTATAAAGACGGGTTTGGGTTCCAGATGGGTTCGCGGCGTCTTCGACAACCTGAATCAAGCGCCAGAAAGACCGCGAGACCGCCCAGGAAACCAGTCAAAAATATAGCGCATTTGTGAAAGTTGTGTCAAACTTTGGAAACCTCTTCCGCGCCCTGTCAGTCGAACGTGATATGTAGTATCCTGCAAGCGCAAATAACGCTGAATACGCGGTCAGGAGAAGCGTCATGCCTGAAAAACTGATACAGGGCGACCCCTTTCCCACAATCGAACTGAACCTCACCGACGGCTCTACTATAACGCTTCCGGACGAGATTCCCGGACGGTATCTCGCGCTGCTGTTCTACCGGGGCGTGTGGTGACCGTACTGCCGGCGGCAGTTAGCCAGCTATCAGAAGAACCTCGAGGAACTGGAAGAGCTCGGAATGTCCGTCATAGCGGGCACCGTCGAGGACCGCGAGACGGCAGTCCGCATGGCGGAAGAAGTGGGACTCAGCTTCCCAATCGCCTACGGGATCACCGAAGACCAGGTGGCGGACCTCGCGCCGCTGTGGACGGAGGACGAGCGGCACGGACGCTACGTTCAGCCTACGGAGTTCCTGGTGGCGAAACGGCGGCGCATAGCCTTTGGGACGATGTACGCCTCCGGCCCCATCGGGCGGATGAGCGTTGACGAGGTGCTCTACCTGCTCGGAAACCTGGCTCGCTCGCGCCAGAGAAGAAGCTGACGGACGCGCGGGGCGTCTCGGCGGCCTACCATCGTAACTCCGTCTAGTCTCTGTCGGGGTCGAGGTAAACTCGGACTCCCAACTCGCCGGACAACTTACGCTGCCGGTCGTGAATTCGGTATCCGTACACCAGGGGCTCGGCGTCCTGATCGTAAACCTTGGTTATGATGTCGGCTGAGCGCTTGGCGCGGGTGATGTCGTCGTCGTTTATCACGCCCGAAGCCTCTATGGCGAACCAGAGGACTGACCCATCCGACTTACGCAGCGAGCGCATGATGAGATCGGTAACCTGGATACGGGTTTCGTCGTCTTCGCTGATGACGCCGTCTTCCGCGGCATCCTCGACCTTTCCCATAAACTCGCTGCGGTATCCTGCAATCGCTAGGTAGTCAGTCCCAGGACTCAAGATGCGGCGTACCCTTTTCACATCGAATTCGCGGGCCACCAAAGGTGCCAGTTTTGTGTACATCTTGGTTTCCAGCGCTGTCCCCCTGAGTGAGTCAACGCTTATCTGGAGTGAATCAAGCTTTTGGTCCACGCCGACCCGCCACTTGTCCACGTCGCCGCGCCACTTGTCCACGTCGCCGCGCCACTCGTCCACGTCGCCGCGCCACTCGTCCACGTCGCCGCGCCACTTGTCCACGTCGCCGCGCCACTCGTCCATACCGCCGCGCCACTTGTCGTTGGCGGCGACGTACTCGGCGAACCGCTGCGGCAGTTCCAGCAACTCTTCCGTCAGCAACTCGCGCCTGACGGCGTTCCGCCACTCCTCGTTTTCCCGCAGCAGGCGGATCAGGTCCTGTATGGTGTTGATAGTTGCCATATCTCTTTCCGTATTTTGTTCCAACGATTATAACGGATCGTCGCGGTTCGCGGACAATTGACACTATCTGCGCTCGGTGATACTGTTCCGATCATACGGGGGTATCCGCATTCCCCGTCGTTTCGATCCCTTTACGCTTTTTCTTCGATGGAGAGATTCCTATGAAATTAAAATTCTCGTCCGTCCGACGGACAATTGTGACCGTGTTTACCATTGTTGCCCTGGCGGCGTCGCTGGCCCTCGCCGCCTGCGCGACCGAAGAACGGGTGCCGGGACAGGTCAACTTCTCTACGCCGGTCCCCAGGACGCCGGACCCGACCGCGGCTCCCGCGCCGACCGCCGCCCCAGCGGCTCAGGCCCCCACACAGGCTCCGGCCCCAACTGCGGCTCCCGCTCCCACTACAGCGCCCGCGATGTCCATGGATACCTCGGGAACGCTGAACGTCGCCATGGTGAAGATAGGCGCACCGACCGGACTGCCCAGCAAACAGACCGGCGGCGGCCCCGAGCAGATGCCCGAAAGGCTCAGCGTCATGGAGAAACTGGTCGAGCGCGAGGTTGACCTCAGTTTCACGCCCTGGCTCGCGCAGTCATACTCACTCTCCGATGACCTGACGACCGTGACCGTTGACCTGAAAACGGGCGTCCAGTTCCATGGCGGGTGGGGCGAATTGACCGCAGACGACGTCAAGTGGAGCTACGGCGACGCCGGTCTCGAGAACCCCGAGTCCATTCACGGCTCGGTCGGCTTCATCAACAACCACCTCGAGCCGCTGGTCGTCATAGACTCCCACACGGTGGAGTTCCCGGTCGAGCAGTTCACCATCGAGTGGGACAGGATATACCTCGGCATCGCCAACATCACGAGCAAGAAGCACGTGGACGACGCCGGCGCGGACGTCGCGCTACAGACGCCGATAGGCACCGGCGCGTTCCAGATGTCTAGCTGGACAGCCGACAACGAGTTCGTGGGCGAGGCGTTCGCCGACTACCACGGAGGCAAGTCCGCGTTCGACACTCTGCGAGTGCTGGAGATGGGTGAGGCTTCGACCCGCGTCGCCGCCATCAAGACCGGCGAGGTCGCGATCATAGACTCGGTTCCCATCAGCTTCCTCCAGGACCTTACCGACTCCGGTATCGAGCCGATCAACGACCATATCGGCGGCTCTCAGCAGTTCGTCGGCGTGGGCGGCAACTTCTGGCAGCAGACGTACCACGACAGGGACGAGCCTGTTCCGGCGCGCCCGGGATTCCTGCCCGACGACGACCATCCCTGGATAGGCGATCCCAACGATCCCGAACGCCACGAGAGCGCGCGCAAGGTGCGCGAAGCTCTCGCGATATCCATTGATCGCGACCTGATCAACGAAGAGGTACTCCTCGGCGTCGGACGCCCTGAGTACGTGCCGTACTTCGTCAGCGTGCTTCCCGAACACCCGGACAGGTGGATAATCCCCTACGACCCGGACAGGGCGATAGAGTTGCTCGAAGAGGCGGGCTACGGCGACGGCTTCGAGATACCGATTTTCGTCGCGCCGGACATAGGCTCGCTCAACCAGGAAGTCTGGGAAGCCACTGCCACGATGTGGGCTAACATCGGCCTCACTCCGAGGATAGACAGGACCGCGTACCAGGCATTCAGGCCCAAGCTGGTGGAGAGAAAGACCGAGTACCTCTACGCCTGGCTGGGTGGAAACGAGACAGCGACGATGGACCTGCCCAGGTTCGCCGCCGCCGAGGGTTCTACCTGGAGCGAGGGCGACTGGAACTGGGGCATCGAGGCGATTGAGACATACCAGGCGATGGAGAAGGTGAACGCCGCCCCGCGCGACAGGGAAGCGCGTATAGAGGCCAACATGGAGATGGGCGACTTCTTCTTCGATACCAAGATTGGGTTCGGAGTCGTGTTCTCCCCCGACCCGCTCTACTTCAACCCCTCCATAGTTGACGATTGGGGCCTGAAGCCCGGAAACCGCCGGAACTTCGAGTCCATCACACTCAAGCAGTAGCGCGACGATTGCAGAAGTCCAAAGCAGAAAGTCCCCTCTCCCCCTGGGAGAGGGTCAGGGTGAGGGTAAATACGCACATCTCTCAGATCTGGGTGAGGGTAGATGCCTACCCTCCCAGCCATTGACAGGCGAAGGTTAGGATGGGGGTGTCAGGTTCGACACCCCCAATTTATCGGGGGTACGCAACGTGGGCATGAGACAGTTTCTAGCCCGTCGTCTCTTCTACTCACTGTGGACGATACTGCTGTCCTCGATGATAGTCTTCGCGCTGTCCCGTATGTCCGGCGACCCGCGCCTGCTCTACCTCACCGAGTACTCCCACCTCGAACCCGAGCGCTGGGAAGCGTGGGGCAAGGCGATGGGCCTGGACAAGCCCCTGCCCGTGCAGTATCTCATCTGGCTGGGCAAGGCGGTCACTGGGGACTGGGGTGTGTCAATCGTCAATGGCCGCCCCGCTTTCGAGGCCGTGATGGAGCGCGTGCCGGTCACCATGCAGATGACCGCTGGCGGGTTCGTCTTCGCTGCCGTCTTCGGCATACCCCTCGGAATAGTGTCCGCGGTGTACAGGGGTACGCTCTGGGACTACATAGGCAGGACATTCGCCATACTCGGACAGTCGCTGCCAGCCTTCTGGCTGGCCATCGTATTCATCGTGGTATTCTCGGTGCAATTGGGGTGGCTGCCCACGTCGGGCAGGGGGACCATCCAGCACTTCATAATGCCGTCCGTCATACTCGGTTGGCTGGCAGCCGCCGGGTTTCTGCGCCTAACCCGCTCCGCGATGCTCGACGTGATGGACTCCGAGTTCGTGAAGTTCGCGCGCGCGAAGGGCGTCGGCAAGATGACGATAGTATGGAAGCACGCGCTCAGAAACGCCATCATCGCGCCTCTCACCTTCGGCGGCCTGCTCATGGCGGGCTTCGCCACCGGCAGCGTGATCACCGAGACGATTTTCGCGTGGCCCGGGATAGGCGTGCTCGCGCTCAACGCCGTGTTCAACAACGACTTCCCGATACTCGTCGGTGCGGTGCTCGTGTTCGCG
Source organism: Dehalococcoidia bacterium (assembly GCA_034420555.1). Lineage (GTDB taxonomy): Bacteria > Chloroflexota > Dehalococcoidia > Lucifugimonadales > UBA1123 > VXRN01. The sequence continues at coordinate 1,431 of DAOULF010000119.1, read as the reverse complement.
GTCATATACGTCCTGGCGGCCTTCCTCATAGACGTGTTGTACGCAGTCGTTGACCCTCGCATCAGGTACAGTTGATTCGCCATGGCTGAACAGGACAACCAATTCGCGTATGTAGAACTCAGGCCGAAGACCGGGATACTCCAGGTATTCGAGCAGTTCAGAAAGTGGCCGGTGATCCCGGTCGCCATCCTGTTCATACTGATATTTGCGGCGATAACCGCGCCGTTCCTCGCTCCTTACCATCCGGTACGGGGCGACCTGAGAGCGCGCGCCACACCCCCCATCTGGCAGGATGGCGGGTCTATGGACCACATCCTCGGCACCGACCACCAGGGCCGCGACATCCTCTCTCGGATGATGCACGGCGCGCGGGTGTCGCTCACCTTCGCCGCGATGACCATGGCCATTGGTGTGGCGCTGGGCGCGCTGCTGGGCGCGGTGTCCGGCTACTTCGGCGGCCACGTGGACGAGGTGATAATGCGCCTTGTGGACCTGACCAACGCTCTGCCATTCCTGCTGGCCGCGCTCGTCGTCGTGAGCGTCTTCGGCGCGAGCTTTCGGACGCTGCTGATAATCCTGTCACTCTTTGCCTGGGGCGGCTACGCCAGGCAGGTGAGGGGCGAGGTACTGCAACTGAAGGAGATGGACTACGTCGCGCTCGCCAAGGTCGCGGGCGCGTCGCCGATTCGGATCATCTGGAAGCACCTGCTCCCGGGCGTGACCAACACCCTGATAGTCGTGGCGACGCTGGGAACAGGCCAGATAATCCTGGCCGAGTCAACGCTCAGCTTCCTGGGCGTCGGAATCCCGCCGCCCAACCCCGCGTGGGGCAGCATGGTAGCCGACGGACGCAACTATATAGAGACCGCATGGTGGATAGCCATCATACCCGGCGTCGGAATCGGCCTGACCGTCCTCGCCCTGAACTTCCTGGGCGACTGGCTGCGCGACTACCTCGACCCGAGACTAAGGCAGATATGATGGTTGCCTGAATGATGAACAGTATTCACAGGATTTGAGTTAATCTGCATCCTGATTCCGACAAACCAAAAAGGGGCGACCATCACGGTCGCCCCTCTTGCTTTGGCCTAATCTGTTACTTGCGACGGCTTAGGCGTCGTAGTACAAGAAGAACTCGTAGGGATGCGGGCGCAGGCGCATTTCGTCAACTTCGTTGGTGCGCTTGTAGTCCAGCCAGGTCTCCACGAGGTCCGAGGTGAACACGTCGCCGGCCAGCAGGAATTCATGGTCGTCTTCCAGCGCGTCCAGCGTCTCTTCCAGGCTGCCCGGCACCTGTAGCACGTTGGCGGCCTCTTCGGGAGAGAGGTCGTAGAGGTCAACGTCCAGCGGGTCGCCCGGATCTATCTGGTTGCGAATGCCGTCTATGCCCGCGAGCAGCATCGCGCTGAACGCGAAGTACGGGTTGGCCGT
>DAOULF010000118.1:0-4142 GCA_034420555.1 Dehalococcoidia bacterium | reverse complement strand
GTCCGCGGCGAACTCATCAGAGGGGAGCTTTGCGAAACCATGCCAACCGTGGGAAGACACGGCGAAGCGGTAATGAAATTAGGGATATTTCTTGGAAATTTCATAATGCCGCGGCGTCTGGGGAGACTTGCCGGTTCCGACTCTGGCGTCCTGCTCGAACGAGACCCCGACACCGTGCGCGAACCCGACATAGCCTACATCTCCGCTGAGCGACTCCCCCTCGACGTCGAGGTGACCAGCTACTACGAAATCGTCCCCGACCTGATTGTCGAAGTCGTGTCTCAGAGCGACAGCGCGCGGGAAGTCATGGACAAGGCCCTCATGTGGCTGAGCTTCGGCGCGCGCATGGTGTGGGCCGTCAACCCCCAATCCCGATCCGTGGACGTGTACAGGAAGGGCGAGCGAACGGCGACGCTTTCGGAGGGGGACGCGCTGGATGGGCTGGACGTTCTGCCCGGGTTCGCGTGTCCAGTAGGGGATATATTTGGGTTTTAGCTGTCCCCCGCATTAGCTACTGACCGTATCTATCAGGCGGCGTAACCCCGTGGAAGATGGAGTATTCTGAGATAACTTTGTCTTCAATGCCAAGTTTTCCCCAGACCAAGATTGTATAGACACCATCGCCGTGTTCGGCTATCAGGTCGCTCAAGTCGACGGTCACCGAGAAGGCTCCCTCCCTAACCGACCATTTCCGCGCTGTGATCCATGGTACGGACGTGGGACGCCCAATGAGCTTCTGGCTGAGGTCGTAGGCTGCTTTCCAGAACTTATGAGCCTCATCGTGTGAGCGTGGGCCCCGCGCGTCTGCGGGAACGTTGTAGGGATCGGGGCAGGGGTTGTGTGTTGTAACATAGCTGTCTGTCGTCCAGTACGCTCCACCTGTCAAAGGTTCTCTTAACGCGGCTATCTGAAGTCCGCTACCGTAGCAATAGGTCCTTGTGACTTGCCCTCTGGTGAGTGCATGAGGCGGCGGATCATAGTAAATCTGTATGCCGAGGTCTCGGTCGCTGTCGAATCGCGCCCCGTTCTTGGTTCTGCCTGATAAGCTCAGAGTGTCATCCTCAATGGAAGGTAATTCATCATACTCGACATAATCGCCCTCAAAGTGCTGGTACGCTAGGAAGTTGTACTTGTCCCACGCGAGGCCGATGTTAATCTTCTTGTGCCATTTGCCCAGGATGTTTCGTCGGTGTCCAGGACTGTCCATCCAGCCTTCCATGGCTTCGCTAATCTCAGTGTTGATACTCCGGATAGCGCGATAGCCATCGGACGCCTTTATGCAGTAGTCGCTTCCGGATCCATTCTCCCCGTTAGACTGGTATCCACCCGCGAGACTGTAACGCATATACGGCTTCAGACCGTCAATACCCCAATGGGACGCGAAGCAGTTCTCAAGCGCGGCTTCCGCGTGCAGTTGCGCGGCTATGTTATCTCCAAGGACAACGGGATCAAGGCCAGCCCCAGCCCGCTCCGTGTTGATCAGTTCGAGCATATAGGTCTTCTCTTCCAGATGTCGCAGGTCTGGGGATACGGCAGTTTCAGGAGTCAGTATCGGCGTAGGTGTATTTGTTGGTACAGCCGTGTTGGTCGGCAACGGCGTCACGGTTGGCATGGGGGTATTAGTCGGCATTGGAGTCGGGACCATCGTGGGTGTAGCTGTAACTATTGGCTGTGGTGTGGGAGTCGAGACGGTAACGCCCTCCGCCTCGATATCCACACTGACCATCGTATGCGAATCTCCAACCGAGAACCTTATCGCATGAGGCCCCGGAGCGAACTCACGAGCGAATGCGAATGACACAGATTCCCCGGGCGGCAGGTTGGCGATGATATTGACCAGCTCGGGCGCGCCACCGTCAACCGACATTTGAACCTGAGCTATCTCTTCTCTCGCCACACCTGATTCATTTCCCACCTCCAACAAGAAGTCCACCTGTCCATCAGCGACAGTTGCCACACTCACGATATTTATCGAGTACGAATTCGGGGTAGGTGAGGGAACGGGAACGCGCGTAACCGTAGCTGTTGGCGGTTGCTCAGGCCCCGGGGTCTCGGTTGGTGACGGCGTCGGGGTCGTAGTGGGTGTCGCCTGAACGGGCGCTACTTGCGTAGGTGTTGCTGTTGGCTCTGGAAGCGCGACCATTGGTGGCGCGGGCGGCGTCGGAGTTGCGAAGGGCGAATCGGGAGACGTGTCCAGAACTTCCTCGGCGAACTCTGAGACTCGTGAGCGGAAATCTGGGTTTTGGTATGCGTAGAGTCCGACCGCGCCAATGACGATTCCAATAAATATCAGAAAGATCGTCTTCATGGGTTAGGCGCGACTCCCTGAATTCATACTACTTGATGACCACTGTCGCAAGTCTATCATTGTTCTATGTTCCAGTAGATTATGCCCTGCCTCACAGCCCGCGCCCCCCTGATCCTGTACCCCCCGTCCACAGCCTCCAGATACCCCTTGATACACTCCTCCAAACGCTCCAGCCGCTCCGTATCCGACCCGATGAACAGCCGCCCGCCGACCTCCTCCACAGCCGCCTCCACGCTCTCGAAAACCTGCGGCCCCATCGGAGGCAGCATTCGGACGCTCGGATAGACCCCCATCTCCCATAGCACGTTCATTAGCTCCGGCAGCGCGGGCAGGTTGATTCGCTCCTCCCCGTACACAGGCTCCCACAGCGGCGCGATCCCAGCCTGCGGCGAATCCACGAACGACACCAGCACTACCCTTTGCCGAGCGTGATCGTGCAGCTTCTGCAAGAAAGGCCGAATGTCCGCCACCCCGTACACCACGTGCGAGCACAGGACCATGTCCGCGCCGTCTATCTCCGCGGTTTGCCAGTCGGCGTTGACGCCCGCCACGCTAATTCCTTCGATGTCCGCGCCCGCCTCGTCGAGTTGCTCGAGCATGGACGGCGACGGATCAACGACAGTGGCCCTACCGCACTTTATAGCCAGCGGAATCGCTAACCGTCCCGCGCCGCCGCCCACGTCCAGAACCGTACTGTCTTCGGACACCATCTCCAGCAGAACGTTCAGTATCGCGTCGTCTGTTCGGTAGGGGTCTGCGCGGAACATCGGCGCCAGGTTTCGCCAGAAGTCTCCCTCTCTCAGCGACGCCTCCATCACTCCTTCCGACTGCGCGTGATGCCTCTCCACTTGCGCGCGCCACGCCTCCACCGCCGATCCCGTATGCTCTAAACTCATTTCAGACTCCTTGATGCGCTTGCGCGATTGTCCAAGCCATACTACAACAATACATTCGTTCTGTGCTACAATAGTTCCACCGAAATGGACAGACAAAACATAAGCTGGAGATTATACTAATGATTTGACAAGGCAAAGAAGGATGTATCTCCATAGCTAACGCTGGGAAAACTCTGGGTAACACTGGATGAAAACCGCCCCAGCCCAACCCTGTGACCCTCCCAGTTAGCGCCCAGCGCTTTCCCGCATATCTATAAATTGTGATATATGTCATATCGTCCGCCGACTCATTCGTCCGCCGACTATGTAGGGGCCCGGAAATCCGGGCCGAACGCTTGCGCCAAGCGCGGATAAGTAGTAAATTCTCTGTATATAGATTAGCCGCTCAAAATCTCGTAATAGGGGGCGTTCCAATGGCGTCGCAAAACGGAAATCATAACAAGGCGCTGGTCGTTGTTCAGCTATCCGGCGGGAACGACACGCTGAACACCGTCGTGCCGTTCAACAACGGTCTGTACCACGACTTCCGTCAGAAGGTCAGACTCGACACAAGCAAAGTCCACCCGATAAGCGACGACCTCGCCTTCAATCCCAGCATGGGCCCGGTCAAGCGTCTCTGGGACGAGGGCAACGTCGCCGTCATCAACGGCATTGGCTACCCCAATCCCAACCGCTCTCACTTCCGCTCCATGGACATCTGGCACACCGCGATGCCCGACGACATCGGGCGCGACGGCTGGCTCGGTCTCGCCACCCGCGAGCTCGACCCGACCGGCGACAACGTGCTGACCGCCGTGAACTTCGGACGCGGCCTGCCCAGGGCGCTCGCCGTGCGCGGCGTTCCCGTCGCCTCAGTCGGCAACCTGGAGACCTACGGCCTCTTCCCCGACGTTCAGGACGAAGTCATGCGAAAGTACGCCCTCGAGGCCTTCTCGCAG
>DAOULF010000117.1:0-14024 GCA_034420555.1 Dehalococcoidia bacterium | reverse complement strand
CCCCGAAGTCGTCCAGGGCATGGCCCGCGACTACTTCGACTCCGGCTCCGACATCGTGCTCACCAACTCATTCGGCTGCTCCCGCTACATGCAGAAGAAATACGGCTACGGCGACAGGGTCGTCGAGTTCAACACCCTCGCCGCCGAACACGCCGCCGGCCAGAAGCCCGACCCCGACCACTACGTCCTCGGCTCCGTCGGCCCCACCGGCGAGATGATGGAACCCCTCCCCGACGGCGTCAGCGAGCCCGATATGTACGACGCCCTCGCCGAGCAGGTAACAGCCCTCGCCGACGGCGGCGCCGACGCCATACTCATCGAAACCCAGATGGCCCTCGAAGAGGCCATAACCGGCATCCGCGCCGCAAAGAGCGCCACTCCCCTGCCCGTCTTCGCCACCATGGTCTTCGACCTCGGCCCCCGCGGGTTCTTCACCATGATGGGCGTAACCCCCGAGCGCGCCGTCACCGAGCTCCGCGAAGCCGGCGCCGACGTCGTCGGCGCCAACTGCGGCAACGGCATTGACAGGATGCTCGACCTCGCCGCCCAGATGCGCGCCGCGGACGACGGGCTCATGCTCATCCACTCCAACGCCGGCATCCCCGACATGAAAGACGGCCAGATCATCTACAACGAGTCCCCCCAATACATGGCCGAACGCTTCAAGCGCCTCGCCGACATGGGCATCAACATATTAGGCGGCTGCTGCGGCACCGGTCCCGACCACATCCGAGCCCTCCGCGCCGCCATCAAATAATCGAGACATCCGCCATATCCACCACTGTCGTCATTCCCATACTTCCCCACCGTCATTCCCGCGAACGCGGGAATCCAGGGGGCGGGGAACGGGGAATGCCCGGAGAGACAAACCGAGGCGACGGAACTAGTCACTAAAAACCAAGAACCAACAACCAAGGACTCCAAAATGACCCAATCAGCCATCGCCCAGCGCGGACAGGTAGCCGAAAAACTCCAGGAGATAGGTAACTGCATGGAGCTAGTCCCCATGGACCCCAACTTCAACAACGTCTCCGTGGGCCTATATATAAAGGAAGGGGTACTCACCGTCTGGAGCTTCAGCCGCGCCGACGGCATCGCCGACCGCCTCCGCGCCATCCGCGACCAGATGGTCAAACTCGGCGACCTCGTGCCCGTCGAAGACTCCGACAACCAGCTCATCTTCCCATGCGGCGCCATCCACGAGCGCCCCGTCAAGTTCCTGCTCACCCAAGCCGTCACCAAGGCCACCGACTTCACCCACCCCGAGGGCCCAATGACCATCAAGGACTCCAAGTCCGCCCTCATGCTCACCACGACCGGCGTCTCCAACGGCTCCGAGTACGCCTACCGCGTCTCCGGCGAGGGCGAAGTCAGAAACCCAGCGCTGCGCCTCCGCATGGTAGTCGCGGGCTTCGTCCGCTACGGCGAGATGGACAAGGTAAGCGACACCGACGTCGCCTTCACCTGCCGCCAGCGCCACGACGGACTCGTCCGACTCCTGCTCCCCTACTCCCGCAACATCAGCGCCGTCGAATCCATGCTAGAAGCCGAAGCCACCCGCGGCCAGATGACCACCAGCACCTTGGGCTTCACCCCTCTCTAGCCAGATTGGAAAACTATATGTACTACACGCGTTTAAATGACGAGGTACCGATTGGTGAAGTCTTTGACTATGAGGCAGACTTCACCAATTGGCAGTCAACCAACATGAAACGCCTGGGTAGAGTGCTGGGCATGAAACTGAAATTAGTCGGGGTCGAAGAGCGACTCGGTAGTGGTCCCAAGCGAGTTGACATCATGGCCGATGAATACGACTTAGATATTCCCGTGGTAGTTGAGAACCAATTCGGAAAATCTGACGATAGACATTTAGGTCAATTGCTATCATATGCGGCACTAACTAATGCTGGCGTCGCAATCTGGATTTCAGAGGAATTTAGCTGGGACCACCTTCAGGCCATACAATGGATCAATGAAAACTCATTCGAGTCATTCCAGTTGTTTGGAGTTAAAGTCTTCTTTAGACAAAGCAGTCTCCCTGAATACAAGTCTCGCTTTGAGGTGGAGGATCATCCGTTCCATCGGTCTTCCAAAAGAAAATTCGTCTCTTGGGATAATGATTGTTTGGACAGCGGTATGTACCGCAACTTCTGGCAATCGCTAATTCAAGATCAGCGAATAAGCAATTTCACTGCATCAAAACGGACGTTCAATAGGAGGTATCACTTTTTCCCCTCCGGATTTGGAGGAATCAGGTACGTAGTCCGATTTAAACCCATCACAGAGACAGTATCCGCAAGCCTTGCAATCGCCCGCCCAGAGAGAAATGAAGTTTTCGACCAACTGGAGTATGACCAGGAAGATATAGAACACACATTTGGGGATGGATTGAACTGGGAAAACTTAGAATACCGAAATTCCCGTAGAATATGCGTCGAGGTAGCTGGTTCAATAGTAGATTCGACCGACAAGACCAAATTATGGATGATTGACAACCTAGTACGACTAAAAGAAGTATTCGATCCCTACCTAGACGAACTAGCCAGGTAGATGGTGGAGGCAAACACATGACAACGGATAAGGCTGTCGTCGTATCGGTTTCTAAGGCCACCAGTGAACCGTCAGCCAAGACTGAAGAATGGCCCGACTACCTCCCCGCGCTCATCGAAGACGGGCCGAAGTTCGAGGGTACCGATGTCTGCGTCGAGAATCTGTTCACGTTCCTCGACAACGGCTGGAACCTATACGCATTTCTCAGACGCTTCCCTTCGGTAAGCGCGGAGCAAGCGCTGAAGGCTATCAGGGACCGTATAAACGCGAACAGCGTCATTAGCAGCGACAGAAACTACGTAAGCGGCACACCCAGATTCAAAGGCACTCGCGTCCCGACCTACATACTGTTCGAGTTTCTGGCGGCTGGAGAAGACCTCGACGAGTTCCTTGACTGCTTTCCCACAGTAAGCCGCGAGCAGGCCATCGAAGCGCTCGTCCTTGCCAAGAATGCGCTGGAAGGCATCGCTTATGAAACTGCTGCTCGATGAATCGGTGAATGTTCGGTTAAGACACTCGTTCACTGACCACGACGCGCGGACTGTGGATTATATGCGCTGGAAGGGTATCGGCAATGGCGAACTCTTGGCGTTGGCGAGGCAGGAATTCGATGTGTTCATCACACGCGACCGGGAAATACCAAACCAGCAGAAGATCACCGCTGAAGAAATCCCAATCATCATACTGTATGCGCGTTCTAACAGTATGAAAGACCTTGAACCGCTCGTGCCTCAAATCCTCGAAGCCCTGCCCAATATAAAACGCGGGGAAGTCGTCCGTATTTATCCTCAGCGTTAGGCCATCCCTACAACCTCAGCAACCCCGATAGACGCTTCCGGCCCCTGCACGGTCCTACCACCGCCATGTTCAGGCGCTCCGTCACGAGGTGCTTCGACGCCACCCGCCGGATGTCCGACAGGCTTATCGAGTTGACGCTCTCCACAACCTCGTCCACTCCTACTATCGTCCCCAGCAGGAGCTCCTGGCTGCCCATCCACGCCGACACCGAGCGCGTATCCTCCATCCTCAGCATCATCCGGCCGGCCACCAGCCGCTTCGCCTTCTCCATCTCCTCCTCCGGCAGGCAGTCCCGCGCGTCCGCCACCTGCTCCAGGATGGCAAGCGCCGCCTCATATACGCTCTTCGGCTCCACCCCGGCGGATATCATGAACGCGCCCGTGTCCTTGAAGTGCGCGACCCCGCTGTGAATGTCATACGCGAGGGCTCGCTTCTCGCGCAGTTCCACGAACAGCCTGCTGCTCATCCCCTCGCCCAGTATCACGCTCAGAAGGTCGAGAGCGTAGCGGTCGGGATGATTCAGAGGAAGCCCGGGCAGCGCGATGGACATATGCACCTGCTCGGTGCTCCGGTACTCCAGCTTCAACTGAGGCTCGTCCTGCACATGGGTGACCGGGGCAGGCTCGCCGCTAACCGGACTCGGCCAGTCCCGGGACAATTCCTCGGACAGCGCTACCACCTCTGAGTGCGGAACATTCCCGGCCACGCTGACCACAATATTGCGCGGGGTATAGTACTCGGCCGCGTGGTCGAGCAACATATCGCGAGTGATGCTGTCAACCGAATCCTTCGTTCCGCCTATGTCTCGCCCCAGCGGATGGTCGGGCCACAGCATCTCGTCTATCAGCGAGTCCACCCGAGCCGTTGGGTAGTCGTTGATCATCGCCAGCTCTTCCTGTATGACCCGCCGCTCCTTTTCTACGTCGTCCGGCTTGTACAGCGAGTTGCGGAGCATGTCGAAAAGCAGGTCGAGCGACTCGGCGAAGTACGGCTGGGCAACCTTGCACCAATAGACGGTCAGTTCCTGCTCGGTACCCGCGTTCATGACCCCGCCCGTACCCTCGATGGCCGAGCTGATGTCCACCGGGTCCGGCCTGCGCTCGGTACACTTGAACACCATGTGCTCTATGAAGTGAGAGAGGCCCGCCTCCGCATCGCTTTCGTATCGGGAGCCCACATTCACAAATACTGAGATAGCCACCGACCGCGTATGCGGCATGTCGCACGAAACAACCCGCAAACCGTTATCAAGCGTCGTCTTCTGGAATATCCCGTTTTCGTTCATATCAGTTGATTCTATTGACCTACGGAACAGATAGTCAAAGGGTTTTCGTCGCGCGCAAGCGCAAACCCCTTTACCATTGTATAATGGGCTCGACAACATCAGGGAGGCCAGAACGAAGATGGTACAGACAGCGGTGCGAACCCAGCAGCATATACTCGTTGACCCCACGACCGAGCCGGTTGTCCCCGGCTTCATTCCCGCGCCGAGGCTGGACTCGCTGGAGAACAAGAGGCTCGGCCTCATTGACGACGCCAAGGACGGAGCGCAGATCCTCCTGGAGGAGATAGCCGACGTGCTGAAAGAGCGATACGGGGTCGCCTCGGTGAACTACCATCGCAAGCCCTCGGCGTCCAAGCCGGTGGACCCGGACGCGCTAAGTGAAATGACGAAGGACTGCGACTACATCGTCGTCGCAATCGGCAGTTGAGGGTCATGCAGCGCGTGCAGTGTGCACGACGGAATCCACGCGGAGAAGGCCGGTGTCCCATCGGTCACCATCTGCACCGACATCTTCGAGATTACGGCCCGCTCGATGGCCGAAATGTGGGGCGCGCCCACGTATCCCATCGTTCTGACCGAGCATCCCATCGCGGAACTCACTCGTGAGCAACTTCGCGCCAGGGCTGAGGATATGCTGCCCGAGATGGAGGCGATCCTGTTAGAGACCAGGGTGTAATCGGGGGGTTTCACCCTCACCCCAGCCCTCTCCCAAGGGGAGACGGGACTTTTATGAGCCCATCGAGGGGGAAGGGACTTTTGCAAAGCTAACTGGTCTCTGACAAATCCCTGAATAGCTGGCGCCAGGTCTCGGCGTCGCCGCCGCCCATTCTCTCGCGATAGACGATCACACCGTCGGAATCGAAGGCGATCTTGGTTGACTGTCGAATCACGTTGAGGCGCAGCAGCGTGTCACGGTCGGAGTGGGTCAGCGGCCAGGGGTATCCCTGGTCGCGCTTGAAGTCCTCCAGCTTGTCGAAGCTGTCGGACGGGTCTATGTTTACGGCGTAGAAGTCCACATCATCGGCGAACTCAGGCCAGACATCTACCAGGCTCCGCAACTCGGAGCGGCAGACCGTTCAAGTGGTGGCGAAGAAGAACAGGAACGCGGGCCTGCCGCTCTCGACCAGGCCGGTCGAGGTGAGCTTCTCCCCATTGCTGGTCAGCGTAAGCTCGAAGTCCGGCAGCCTGTTCCCTATATCACTTCCAACCTTAACTTTTGCGGATGTCTCTTGAGAAGGCGCTGACTGAGCCGTCGGAGCGGGTTGTGGCTCAGAGGAACCGCAAGCCGCAGCCACGAGCGCACCGATGGCCAGGGCAGTCAGTACGATGTACTTGAGCAATAGAGACCTCACATTGTGGGCTAGTGTTTCAACATCTTTGGATTGACGGCTTATCTACCCTCACGCTAGCCCTCTCCCAGGGGGAGCTGAGAACTGAATTCTCCGCGCGAGCCTACTCCAGCTCCATTGCGCGGACCAGGCTCGCCAGGTCGTGGAATTCCATATCCGGCCTGGCGTCCGTCGGGCGTGTCGCGCCGCCTTCCTTACCGTGTCCACGATTGACCCAGACCGACGCGATACCGAGTTCGTTGGCCGGAGCAATATCGTGATAAAGGCTCTCGCCTATGTGCAGCCACATGTCCTTTTGGATGCCCATTCGCTCCAGCGCGATTCGGAAGTTCTTATGGTCCGGCTTGTAGCTGCCGCACTGCTGGGCGGTAATCACCGCGTCCAGTTCCACTTCCAGCGCGTCCGCCGTCGGCGCGAAGAGGTCGTCGTCCACGTTGGATATGATTGCCAGGTTGTAGCGGCTCTTCATAGCTTGAAGCGCGTCCCTGGTATCGGGGAATACGGGCCAGGAGCCGATGGTGTCCACCAGGCAGTTCATCTCCGACTCGGAGAACTGCACACCCAGCTTTATGCCCATCATCGCCACTACGCGGCGCAGAACGCGGCGATACTCAAGGTATCTACCGCCCTGCTGTATCTGCGGCTCGACCTCAGCGAACAGGGCCAGTATCTCAGACCTGGACATTCGTATATCGTGCGAGACGAGCGAGTCGGCAACAGCGTCCGAAATGCCGGTCTCCCAGTCAACCAGTGTGCCATAGCAGTCGAAACTCAGCCATTGGAATCGCTCAAAATCAAGCAACTTCTTACATCCTTATCATTAGAGGCCAATCCAATACCTATATCTGCTGACTATCATACAGAAAATATCCTCCCCACCGCATTCCGATAACCGGAGAGGGTCAAGTACAAGCCACGTCCTTCCGATGCAACGCATAAATCTGAGTTGCCCGAAAACCATCTCGGTCAAGACCCATCCCCAGACGGCTGAACATCGGTATTTCCAGAAACGTCGAGGGAACGTTTGGCAATCTCTCTCTCCATCCCGCTGAATATCCACCCGTGCAGGGGATACAGCGAGTGCCAGTAGGCGAGCCCGGCCAACCCTTTCGGTATGAACGCCGCCGTCTGTTCCAGTTGGGTCCCTCCTTCATCGTCCTCCCAGACCTCGTACTGGAGCCACGCCTTGCCGGGCAGTTTCATCTCGGCCCTGAGCCTGATCATCCGGCCGTCCTGCAACGCCTCCACCCTCCAGAAGTCCAACGCGTCCCCGACACGCAGGTTGTCGGGATGCCTTCTGCCCCTGCGCAATCCCGATCCCCCCAGCGCGCGATCCATCATCCCACGCAGTCGCCAAAGCCAGCTCGCGTGATACCACCCCCTGTCGCCTCCTATCCCCGAGACAACTTTGTACACGGCCGTCGTCGGTGCGGCTATCTTACGCCGCCGCCGCTCCAGTATCATCCCTTCCTGTGTCTCCAGCCGCACCGGACGTTCACTCGAATTCGATATGCCCTGCGCGTCACTCCACGCCGTCTCTATCCGACCTGCGTCCAAGTCATCTATGACGCTGACGACGGCTGTCCCATAGTCCATTGGCTCGATATGTGGGAACAACTCACGCGCCAGCCCGTCGGTCACCACTATGTCATTTCTGAGTCCGTCAATCAGGGCCACGCTTATCTTGGCGGGTACCGGGGTTACCAGATGCACCCAGTATGATGAGAGGCGGGGCGTGAGAACTGGAACAGGAATAATACGACGCCTTAAACCGCGCGCCTCGGCGTATCCCTGCATCATTCCTTTATACGTTGTTACATCCTTACCGCCAATCTCTATTGTCTTCCCCGCGCTCTCGGGAACATCCAGTGCGGCCACTAGGTAATCAAGCAAGTCACTTATCGCAATCGGCTGGATTCGGGAGTAGATCCATTTCGGACAGACCATCACCGGGAGACGTTCCACAAGATACCGGACCATCTCGAATGATATACTGCCCGACCCCACTATCACGGCTGCGCGAAATTCGGTCACAGGTACTCCGCTTTCCCGGAGTGCCTGTCCGGTTTCCTGTCTAGATCGCAGATGTTTAGACAGGTCTGCTTCAGAGTCGCCGAGCCCACCAAGATAAACTATGCGCTTCACCCCCGCCCTCCTCGCCGCCTTCCCAAACTCCCGCGCCAAATTGACGTCCAACTCGTGGAATCGCGGCCCGATCCCCATACTGTGAATCAGGTAGTACGCGTAGTCCACCCCCGACAACGCCTCGGCTAGTGTTTCTCTGTCCTGCACGTCGCCTTCTACAATCTCCACATCCTCCGCCCACGAACGCGACTGCACTCTGTTCTTACTCCGCGCCAGGACCCTCACCCTGTACCCCTCCTCAACGATACGAGGCGCGAGCCGACCACCAATGTATCCCGTAGCTCCGGTAACCAAGACTGTTCTCAGTCCCTCCAACATAGCCTCCCTATACTCGCCACTATGCTGTTCCGTAATATGTTCTAACATCTCACCGCCATATTACGTCCGTATAAATAATGAAACGCTGCACATATAACGGCTGTTAGCATCTCAATTCCAACTTGGGAATCCCTTATCTGTGAACTGAATCAGAGAAGGGGGATGGCGCCGAGGTTAAAGCAACCGGAGCCCAATCCTAGCAGTTCTAAAGTGGTCTGACGACGGACTTAAGGATTGACAGTGAAAGGCTCGTCAATTAGCATCAATACAGGTCAAGAATGCGCAGGAGGAAGATGTGGAGAAGATACGGAAATTTCTAGGACGCCCGCTCACTACCAAACTCGCCGCTGCCGCTATCGCTTTCATGTTCGTGTACATGGTTGGCGGAGGGAAGGCGGTCTGCCCGCTCTGCGGCAACCAGGGAATCCACCCGTGGGAGTGGAGCGGCTCCGTCAGCCTTTAGCCAACCTCGGCTGAATAGCCCACTACAACTCAGAACTACGATTTACCAAGTGACCGCGCTTGCTTGACTACTTCACGGGCGCGGTCGTTTTGCGATCCAACCCAGCACGAGTATAGCCTGCCAGTTTCCCTCGGCGCGGCCTTCTCCTTTGTCAGGGGTTACAGAGTTGCCGGGTTCCGTCCCAGGAGTTTCAGACTATTCAGAGGCGCATCCGGGCTACTCACGGGCAAAGCAGCGCGCGTGTTTCCAAGTCATCCGAGGGTGTCAGGTCGCAAGCAGTTTCGCCCTCGCCGTTGATTGCCGTGATGTCCGCTCCCCAATCGAGCATTACCTGGACAGCCTCGACTGTCGGAGGGTCGTGCCAGACCTCGCTTGATTTCGCCATAAGATGAAGAGGTGTATTCAATTCTTTATCGGCGGCATTATTGATGTCGGCTCCGCGATCCAGCAGCAGGGTGATCGTTTCCGGGGAGGGAACTTGTAAGAACAGGTCCGACGCCCAGTGCAGTGGCGTTCGCAGGTCGTCGTCCACCGCGTTGACATCGGCTCCATGGTCCAGCAGCAGCGCCGCGTTACGAGAACCGGTCGAGGCCGCTGAGTGAAGAGGCGTTATACCGCGTTCATTCATCGAGGCGGCGTCAGCGCCGTGATCCAGCAGAAGTTGAGTGGCACCAGGCTGTACGTGGTTCGCGGCGTAGTGCAGCGGCGTACTTCCGCCGCTGTTTCGAGCGTGTACGTCAGCGCCGTTTTTCAGCAGCAGCGCGACAAGTTCAGGGTCCGCGCTGTCGTCGGTTTCAAGATAAGGGTCTGTCATAGCACTGTGCAAGGGGGTATTCATATCGTCGTCCAGGGAGGCGATGTCCGCTCCCATTTCGAGAAGCAGGCTGACAACCTCCGGACCGGAGTAGGTCGCGGCGAAGTGGAGGGGAGTTTCGCCGTCGCGACCCCTGGCCATAGGATCATCGCCGTTATCCAGCAGTATCCTGACAGCATCGGGGGCGAGGTCGGGGTTGCGAGTGGAAATATGCAGGGCGGTCCAGTCGAACGCGCCTTTGGCGGTTACGTCGGCGCCTCCATCCAAGAGGAGTTGGAAGACTTCGGGCTTGGCAGTGAGCGCCGCCGCCAGATGCAGCAGCGTCTCGCCCTCATTCATAAATTCCGTCGGTCTATCCGTGGCGTCCACACCGTGTTCCAGCAGGAGGCCAATGATTTCGGGGTCAGCGCCGGCCCACATAGCATAGGTCATAATCATTGCGCCGGAGTCGCCCTCGAAGGTTACTTCCGCGCCCGCTTCCAGCAGCAATCGGATGAGTTTCGGGTCGGCGTTGAGGGACTCTCGTTCGTTCACGATCCTTTCGATTATGTATCCAAAGTAGATGAACAGGGGCGATTGCCCATGAGCGTCTCGAGCCGCGGCGTCGGCCCCATGTTCCAGGAGCAGTTCGACCATCTTGAAGGAATTTGTAGCTATGTCAACGCCTTCGTCCAGAAATAATTTGACGTATTCAGGGTTGGCGGCATAGGCGGCTTGAGTAACGGCGTGATGCAGGACCGGGACGCCGTACTCGTCCACATCATTGGCGTCAGCGCCGTATTCGAGCAATAGTTCGAGGACTTCAGGGGCGGGTATGTACCAAACCGCAAAGTTCAGGACGGACTCTCCGGAATCGTTCCTGGCCGACGGGTCCGCGCCGTTGTCCAGCAGAAGCCTGACGACTTCGGGATCCAGCGTGATTTCGGAGAAGCCTACATGGAATATAGCGAAGTGCAGAGCCGTCATTCCATATCCGTCGTCCGCCGACGGGTCCGCTCCACCATCCAACTCGGCCTGCACGGACGCGACGGTCGCGCCGTCCACCCAGAACTCGTCGGAGCACATCTTGCCGCAGTTTGATGACGGTGGGAGCGTGGTGGCAGGCGGTACTGGAGTCTGGGTTGGAGAAACTGGAATTGGGGTTGGGATCGCGCTTGCAGGAATGGTTGGCGCAATTGGGATGGGGGTGGCGGATGCTGTCGGAGCGGACGTTAGAGATGGGGGCGTAGGCGATAAATCAGGCGCCTCGACAGTGGCGGCGACCTCGGTCCCCGACTTGGCTGTCGTATCAGGTTCGCGAGAGCAGGCGGGGACGAGCGCGGATAGCGTCAACATCGCGATGGTCAGAGCGGATATGTATATGACCCGGGTGTTCAATCGGCATGAATCTGAAGGATTATGTTTGAGAAGCTAAATCACGACAGATGATACAATCCCCTACACCAGAAAACCAAACGGAGGTTCACGATGAGGCTCGAAGGCAAAGTGGCCCTGATCAGCGGCGGCGCGAGGGGAATGGGAGCGGCTGAAGCAAGGCTGTTCGCGTCGGAGGGAGCGAAGGTCGTTCTTGGCGACGTGCTCGATGAGGAAGGGCAGCAGGTAGAAGCCGAAATAGCGGAGGCGGGGGGAGACGCGGTTTACGTACACCTGGACGTTACGAGCGAGTCGGAATGGCAGAACGCGGTGAGCGCGGCGGTGGAGCGATTCGGCAAGCTGGACATCCTGGTAAACAACGCGGGGATATTCAACCGCGCGTTCATTCACGAACAGACTGAGGAAGACTGGGACAGGGTGATGGACATCAACGGCAAGGGGGTGTTCCTGGGGGCGAAGGCCGCTATTCCGGCGATGCGTGAAGCGGGCGGCGGCTCGATAGTCAACATATCGTCCGTGGCCGGACTCATCGGGAGCATGGCTTCGACGTCGTACAACGCATCCAAAGGAGCGGTGAGGCTTCTGACGAAGAGCACGGCTGTCCAGTACGCGAAGGAAGGCATTCGCTGCAACTCTGTACACCCCGGTCCTATACAGACGCCGATGCTGGACCTGGTCTATCCCAACGAGGAGACGAGGTCTGCGCGTCAGAACGCGATTCCAATGGGTCGTCTCGGCAATATGGACGACGTGGCGAAAGGGGTGCTGTTCCTGGCCTCGGATGAGGCGTCGTACATGACGGGGAGTGAGCTTGTGATAGACGGCGGCTATACGGCGATGTAGCTGCCGCTTCATCTGAGTTCGTTGACGCACAGCGGTACCGCTGATAAGGTTCAATACTATGAAAGCTACGCTTGGAATAGACGATGCGCTGATGCAGAGGCTCCGTGAGGAAGCCGCCCGGCGCGGAACAACTGTGTCCACCCTCGTGGAGACTGAACTCAACCACATCCTCGACGCGTGCGACAAGACTACGCCAGATAAAGACTCGCTTCCGCCCATACCAACCCGGCTAAGTGGCGGAATTCTGGTTGACATTTCCAACCGCGACGAGCTTTACCGGATATTCGACCAAGATGCTAGTTTTCGATACTAACGTACTGGTTTACGCGGTTCACAGAGATTCACCATTTCACTTGGCTTACTTCAATTTCCTAGAAGAATCGCGAGGCAACTCAGAACCATCTTTTCTCACGTGGGGCATCTGCTATGAGTTTATGCGTGTTACTACGCACCCCAATATCATAGGGGCGTATATGAGTTTTCGTGAAGCGTGGGAATTTCTGGAAGACTTGATAGATGCGTCTGGATTCAGGGTTTTAACTCCGACTCAGCGACACGGGGCTGTGCTGTCCGAGATAATAGAAGAGTTTCCTGACCTCAGGGGGAGTATATCCCATGACGTGCATACGGCGGTTCTGATGCGCGAACATGGAACTACCCGGATATGCAGCCGAGATTCCGACTTTCGCCGATTCCCGTTTCTGACCGTGATTGATCCCGTGAACTGATCGCCTGCTTGCGGACACTTTACTAATGCCCCACCATACCGACATCTATCCTATGCCGATGTTTCCGACGCTCTCGGTGGCAGATATTGGCGCGTCGGCGTCGTGGTACACTGAGAAGGTGGGGTTCGCGCGTGTCTTCGCAATTCCCGGAGCCGGCGGCGAGGTGGCGTTGGAGCACCTTCGCTGGAGCAAGTACGCAGACCTGCTGCTTGTGCCGGAGGACAGCGCGCCTTATCCTGCACAGGCCAAGGGCGCGGGAATAACCCTGGCTTTTCTGGCCCAAACGGAGGCCATTGACGACATGGCCGCGAGACTGGGGGCGAATGGAGTCAAGATAGCCGAAGGCCCCGTCAACCGGCCATGGAACACGCGGGACATCGTAGTCATAGACCCCGACGGTTTCAGGCTGGTATTCTTCGAGCCGATAGATACGACCAGAAAATTTGAAGAAGTGATCGAAAGTGCCAGACGCCAGGGATAAGAGGGACTTATGTCAACACAAGTAAAACTACAGCAAGAGATAGACCGCTTCGTCCGGAGCACTCCCGTATCCCAGAGCAAGCAGGCTGAGGCGCAGAAGTACCTGCCAGGCGGAAGTTCGCGCGGCACGGCGTTCTTCGATCCGTATCCGCACTTCATCGAGCGCGGCGAGGGACACTACATCTATGACGCAGACGGCAACCGTCTGCTGGACTTCATGATAAACGCCACCAGCCTGATCCTGGGCCACGCGCACCCGGACGTCACCGCCGCGATACAGGAGCAGGCCGCCAGGGGGACCGCGTTCACAGGCCCGACCGACCCGCAGGTGAGGCTGGCGAAGATACTCACGGAGAGGGTCCCCTCGCTCGACCTGATACGCTTCACCAACTCCGGCACAGAAGGCACGATGATGGCGATTCGAGCCGCCCGCGCCTACACCGGACGGCAGAAGATAGCCAAGTTCGAGGGCGGCTACCACGGCGCGCACGAGTATGTCTCGGTCAGCGTCCGACCTCCGGCGGAGAAGCTGGACCCGTCGGGCCCGACTCCGATTGCCGAACATCCCGGACTGCCGGACAGCATCCTGGAGCAAGTCATCGTTCTGCCGTACAACGACCTGGACTGGTGCGAGCGCGTGCTGCGCGAGAGCGCGAGCGAGGTCGCCTGCCTGATAATGGAGCCGGTCGTCTCCAGTTTCGGCTACCTGCCCGGAGACATCGAGTTCCTGCAAGGTCTGCGCGACCTGACGACCGAACTGGGCATCGTGCTGATATACGACGAGGTCCAGAGCTTCCGCATAGCGCCGGGCGGCGCGCAGGAGACGCTCGGCGTCGTGCCGGACATGACTTCCTTCGGCAAGATAATCGGCGGCGGT
>DAOULF010000116.1:0-26068 GCA_034420555.1 Dehalococcoidia bacterium | reverse complement strand
ACCAGATCGCGGCCGCGGCCAATCGCCTCATGGATGCAGAAATCGGGCCAGGTCGCAGATTCCGGCTCGTAGGAGTGGGTGTCTCCGGCTTCGGCGCGCCCGACCAAAGCCTTCCGACGCTCCAGCCTCGCCTGCCCGGTATCTGACTAAACCTCCAGTTCGTCGAAGATCGCCCTGTATGACGCAACACGGGAGGCGAACACCCTCCCCTCCTCTTCAGCCACCCTGACCGCGCACTTCGGCTCTTCCAGGTGAGCGCAGTTGCTGAAACGGCACTCGGCGGCGAGTTCGTCTATCTCCGGGAAGAACAGCGGGAGTTCCCCGAGCGTGAGTCCGGCCAGACCGAACTCCCTTATGCCGGGCGTGTCGGCCACATATCCCCCGCCATCCAGCCTGTACATCGCCGCCTGCGTCGTCGTATGCCGTCCCTGGCGATGGACCTGGCTCACGTCTCCGACACGAAGGTCCAGCCCGGGCTGCACGGCAGACATGAGCGAGCTCTTCCCCGTGCCCGATAGACCCACGACCACGGTGATCACGCCCGTTAACTCGGCCCTGAGTTCCGATACCCCCTCACCCGTGATAGCGGACGTAGTCAGCGTTCTGTAACCCATGTCTCGATACACTTGAGTCACAGCCTCGTACTCCGCCCTCGATTCCATCAGGTCCGATTTGTTTACGCAGACAATCGGCGAAATGTCCGAGAGGCTCGCCGCTATCAGGTAGCGGTCTATCAATTCCGGCCAAAGGTCCGGCTCCCGCCACGACGAAACTATCAAAAGCTGGTCCACGTTAGCGGCGACGACCTGTTGGCGCGGGGCAAGGAATGGATCCGGACGAGCCAGAATCGTACTTCTGGGCAGCACGCTTTCGATTGCCCAGGCGCCCGCCCCGTCCTCTGTTACGATGGCTCTGTCTCCCACCGCCACCGGATTGATGTAGCCGGTGTCCAGTTCGGTCAGCAGACCCCGGATAGTCGCCGGCCTTTCCACGCCGTCAAGCTCGATCCTAGCCGACATCCCCGCGACGGCGGTTACCAGCGCAGTCTCCCCCTCGACTTCCGCGACAGGTTCCAGCCGTGCCGGAGGTTCGATCTCCTGGGGAGACGCGGTGAGAACTTCATCAATAGCCTTACGACGATCACGCTCATCCCTGGGCATGACTCGCTCCAGGGACTCGTGATCCACTTCGTCCCACTCTTGCTCCGACGATTTTGCAGTCCAGTCTTTCTGGCGCGCGCGAACACGCTTCACGCTCCCGCTGCGCCTGAATGTCTTTCGGCCCCGCCGCTGCTGTCCCTTTTTCGGTTTTCTGACCATGGACTCCTTACGATTCCACGAGCCTGTATCAATCTAGCCGGGGCCGCCTCTGACGCTAAAGTCCCTTCCCCCTTGATGGGGGAAGGTTAGGATGGGGGTGATCCCCTGCCTACCAAACTGGTACAGACTCTGATTCCGCCGCTGAATTCAATCACCTCTATGTGTGTTATACAATAGGCATATACACTTCGCAACACCAGCCGGAGGAGCGCATCTTGTCCAAGATAGAATATATGTGGCAGACACCGGGAACCAGGCCCAACGGACTCCAGGCGGCGGACGATGGGCTCTGGGTTATCAGCGCGGACGACGACAGCCGCCTCTACAAGCTGGACTACGACACCGGCGAGGCTATCGTGGATGTCCCTACCGAGACCTACAAGTCCAGCGGCATGACCGTGGGCGGCGGACACGTATGGATTGCCTCCACGCACAACTCCAGGCTGTACAAGCTGAACGAAGACGGAAGTGCTGTCAAGTTCTACGATCCACCCGGAACCGGCGTCAGAGACCCACGCGACGCGGGCCCCGACTACAACCGTCCCCACGGCATGGAGTGGATAGACGGCAAGATGTGGGTCGCTACCAAGCCCGCCCTGCGCATCTACCTCATTGACGCCGAGACTCTGGAAGTCGAACACTCCATACCGACACCCGGCGCAGCCCCTCACGGCATCGCCTGGGACGGCGAAACTATCTGGTGCGCCGACCGCGCTATGCAGATAATTCACCGGCTCAACCCCTGCAACGGTGAAGTCCTGGACGAGATTTACGTCCCCGATCCTGAGTTGCACGGCCTCACAATGCACGACGGCGCGCTAATCTTCTGCTGCGACCCCAGCAACCGCGTATGTAGAATAGAGATATAGCTTCACACCAGATATCGGGAGGTGTCACATGCAGAGAGATGAAATGGCGAAGATACTCGCGGGACACGAGAAAGAGCTACGTGAGAAGTTCGGCGTCAGAAAGATGGCGCTGTTCGACGCATACGTCAAGGGGCCTACCTATGAAGGCGACGTTGACGTGATGACCGAGTACGAGAGCGACGACGTCAGCCTGTTTGACATTTTTCATGTGCAGGACTACATCGAGGATGTCCTGGGAGAAAAGATCAACATGACTCCGCGTAACAGCGTCGTCCCACGGCCCCAGGACCTGATTCGAGGAGAGCCAGTGTATGTCTTCCGATAGTGAAGACATTCGTGTTCGCATAGAACACATAACGACTACGAATCCGCCGCCACCAGCTCCCCCGCAAACTCCGGCATCACCTCCGTGGCGAACATCTCGATTGACCTCAGCCACTTCTCCTGCTCCAGACCCGCCGCGCCGAACTTGCCGAAGATGCGGTTGATCCCCTTCGACCTCAGCACCTCCAGCCTCTCACAGACCACCTCCGGGGTTCCTACCAACGGGCGTATGCCCTCCTGGCGCGCCTTCTCACCCGCCTCGATGCGATCCCTGTCGCGGTGTACCCAGTGCTTATAGTTCTCAGGGAAGTTCCCGTCCTTGTCTGCCGGATTCCCGATGCGATAGAACTCCTCGTTGATCTTGTCCTCCAGCCCCCTGATGTCGTTCTCCGCCTCCTCCATCGTGGGCGCGACGTACACACTCGCGCTCACCGGCAGGTCAATATGCTCATGCGGGTGACCATAGTGCTCCATCCGCTCGTGCCACATCTGCACCACGCGCGGAGTCTGTCCCAGCGTCGTCGTCGGACCGCCCACCAGTATGGGAATCGCCTGGCTGGCTGCGTAGTCCACGCTCTCCGGGCTGGTGCTGACCGCGATATATATAGGAGGACCCGGCTTCTGGATAGGCTTCGGAATCACCCAGATGTCCTCGATGTTCACATACTCGCCGCTGTAATTGAGAGAGCCTTCCTCCCAACACTTCTGCACCACCTCCAGATACTCCTTGAACATCGTCCTGGACTGAGTTATATCCACGCCCATCCCGTGAAATTCCTGCGCCTGGTATCCCGCGCCGACTCCCAGGTTGAACCTCCCGCCTGAGATGATGTCTATCGTCGCCGCCTCCTCCGCCACCTGCACAGGGTTGTGGAACGGCAATATAACAATCGAAGTGCCGATCCGCGCCTGCTTCGTCCTCGCCGCGACCGCCCCCATATACGAGAAGATCCCCGACAGAATGCCATGCCTGGAAAAGTGGTGCTCACCCAGCCATATATCCTGGATCCCAAGCCGGTCGGCATACTCCACCTGCTCCAGCGTATTCGCCAGCGTATCCTCCCCGGACATACTCTCATGCCACCTGATAACGTCAAACATCCCGAATCTCATGATCTACTCCTTGCGCGGCCTCTCACTACGATGGCCCATACGCCTTCCAGCTAAGTCAGCCCGCCAAACATTGTGATCTCCACTTTCAGGCATTATGTAACATCAGAGCCTATCTCTCAAGTACACGCTTCCATGCGATACTGTACCAATTTAGTCGGCGCTGCCAGTGGCGAGAAAATTCCCTTCCCCCTTGATGGGGGAAGGTTAGGATGGGGGTGACTCCCCTACCGACCAAGCTGATACAGCTTCCCCTACGACTGCCGCAATTCCACTTATGCAAATTTCCCGATAAGATAGCGATGCTCTACAATGAAGATAGAGGTCGCTTATATGCCCATCGCCAGAAACATCGTAGATCAGTCAAAGTTCAATCCCAACCCTGTTCTCCCCTACGAACTCCGCGTCATGGACTTCTCCGCTGCGATGCAGGACGTGTACGACTTCTTCTACGACGTCAACTCACATCTGGCCGAAAAGGGCTTGGAACGTCTCGACGATATGCTGCGCCCAGCCATAATGTCCGGCGTCCTTTCAGACATGGTAACCGCCAGCCTTGCTAAACACTCGCGCGTCCTCACCGAGAACACCTACTTCAACGGACACCCCGACCTCATTGTCCAAGGCGTCTATCCAGAAAATGCGGTGAGGGCCGGTGATCAAGGCGTCGAAATCAAGACGACCAGAAAGAAAGGCGGAGCGGTTGACACCCACGGAGCGCGCGACCAGTGAATGTGCGTGTTCGTGTACAGAGTTGACAACCAGACCGAGCCTGCGCTGGACAGACTGCCCATGACCTTCACTGAGGTTTACCTGAGTCTGGTCACCGTTGACGACTTCAGAAGAAACGCGCGTGGAGAACTCGGCACTCGAACCGCCACCCTTGACCGTTACGGCATTCGGAAACTCCGCGAGAACTGGCTGTATCTGGAATAAACCAGAATCCCTACACTTCAAGCTCCGAAAGAGCCTGAATCGCTTTGACCCCCATATCGAAATAGCTCTGGTCCCGCTCTATTCCCACCGACTCATAGCCAACCGCTTCGGCGGCTGCCAGCATGGATCCCGATCCCGCGAACGGGTCAACGACGACGCCCTCCCCCAACGGCAGTACGCCTCTGACGAGCTGCCGCAAAAACGCCTGTGGCTTCAGGCTGGGATGTGGCGCGATTGACTTTTCGACCTTGCGGGTGGGCGACGACCTGATTACATCCCCAAAAGGCGAAGTCGCGGACGGCCTTCGGAACCCACCTGTGTTCCACCTCCGCAGATTATCCTGCACCCTGCCCTCTACGGGTTTGCGGAACAGTACCCACGGCTCCCACATGGATCTGGGCATCACGCTCACTCCCGAAAACTCTTCATGCGCCGCCTTCGGACGGTCTCCCCCGCGCATCGTGGTGACCAGCCTGATGATTTCCCCCCGTCGCTCCAGTCCCGCCTCCGACAGCGCTCCCGACACGATGTACGACAGCAATGGATTAGACGCGATGACCACATTGGCCCCGGGTACCAGCTTCGGCATGAGCAGGCGCGCCCAGATGAAGAAAAAATCCCGAAGCCGATCTTTCTGCGCTTCTGTCAGAGTGGTGAAACGCGGAATCGGCGCGCGTGTGTGTCCGTCGAACGACGGCGGAAGTCTCCATACACCCCCCCTGCCGTTTCGCAACTTCGCCTGCTCCTTCGCTGTGTACTCCTGCAACCCGTAAGGCGGATCCGTAACAACCGCATGTATCGAATTGTCTCCACGAGTATCCAGCCAATTGAAGGAATCCGCGTGATACAGCGTAGCGTCGCCAAACCTGAAAGGCTTCTCCCATTCCGAACCACCGACCATCGCGCTTTGCAGACCGCCGCCGTAGTCTTCCCTCAGCCTGTAAATCCCGCGCCCTTCTTTGACGAATAGCTCAGGGCTGTTCAGCCGCAGGTAAGACCTCACCGACGATTCAGGAGTGGGGCCATTCACCTTATCAACTCTCTCCGCGATCTGCTTGGCGGACAGCCCATCCAACGTAAACCGCATCACCTGAATGATAGCGTCCCGCACCTGACCCGGGGAGTTTCTGTTCGTTCTCTGAGTCATATTCGAATTATATGACGTCCAGACGTCTTAGTCAATCAGGCCCCTCACCTCATTTCATTCATAATCCCAAAAACTCGCCCACTAACCCTCTAAATCCCACCCATCACCCCAATCAACCAACTCACAGTTCAGACACCCACCCCCAATTGACAATTCCCCCGAAGTTGCCCTTGACGCTCACAGAATGTCGGTGCTATCATCCATACAAATCGAATACACCGACCTCACCGGTAGGGGCGTCCCTTGTGGGCGCCCTTATCCCCTCTCCCTCTGGGTGAGGGTAAGCGCCCAGTTTTCACTGGGCGCTTACGCTTATAAGAACCAAAGACTAACAACGAAGGACTGAACAATGCACGAAAACCTGACACCACGCGAACGACTCGCCAGGATAGTCGCCGAAGAAACCGGCGACGGGCGACGCATTGTCACGTTCCTCGTACAGGTCGCAGAAGGCCATCTACAAGACGAAGGCTTCCAGCCCTGCCACCGCATGGACTCAGCCAAAGAACTCGTCAAGATAGGTCTCACCGAGTTCGAGGACTACATACAAGCCAACTCCACGCCCTCAAAACCCAGGGCCAGCAGAACAAGCAGTCCCGACGCCGGCATCTCCCCCGAGATAGCCCAGGCGCGCGAACAGCTTGCCAGCTACGCAAGAGAACTCACCCAGGACGGTCGGACTGTCATCAAGATGTACACAGAAGTCATGGAAGGCGACAGAAACGACGAAGGCTTCAAGCCGCATCATCGCATAGCCGCAGCCCGCGAACTCATCAAGCGCGGCTTCGACGAAACCTACATCCAGCCCAAGCCCGAAGTGCGCCCGGCTGAAACAACCGAAAGCGCAGAATTGATAACCGACAATTCCGAATTTCAAAATGACGAAGAAGAACCCGTTGACTACGTGGCCATGGCAAAGGAGATAGTAGCCAACCTCGACCCATCCGAGTTCGAGGAAGAGCCTCCCTCCACACACAAGCCCGACTACTCCATGTGGGACATCATCAGAAAACAGCCCAGGCCCGTCATCACCGAAGAACACCAACGGATAGCCGTGGCCAGGTTCAACGAGAGGATGGAACGCCAGAGACTCTGGCGAGAATCCGACTTCAAGATCCCCGACCCACCCGAAGGACTAACCAACTACGACGACCCCTGACCGACTCGTCATCCCCCTCGACGGGCTCACAAGGGTAGGCAAAAATCCCTTCCCCCTTGATGGGGGAAGGTTAGGATGGGGGTGAAATCCCCTTCAATGGTTTTGAGATAGTTTCTTTGTGCCCCTTCGTGTCCTTCGTGGATATAACCCAATGTACTTGCGCGCGCCGCCCAGTGCCTTTTCATTAACTTGATTGGCAGTGGCGATTAAGCTAACCTTATCTGCGTTTGAGAAACCCCAAGAATAGGTTGCGACGCTCGCCGATTCTTCAGGCAGTCAGGCGGCGCGCCTCGGGATAATTTACAGGAGGTCAGCATGGCTGATATTTCAAAATCCGTAGCCATCGTCGGCGTTGCGGAGTCCGACGAGATCGGCAGAGTGGAAAAGTCCAACTTGCAGTTGCACGCCGAGTCTGCGTACAACGCCCTTGAGGACGCCGGTCTGTCCATAAAAGACGTGGACGGCCTTATGACGGCTGGCACGTCAACCCTCACCCTCGGCGAGTACCTCGGCGTCAACCCCAGGTTCACCGACACCACCGCCGTCGGCGGCTCTTCCTTCATCATACACATCGCCCACGCGATGCTCGCCATCCAGGCGGGCTACTGTGAGACGGTCCTGGTGACGCATGGAGAGGCCGGACGAAGCGCGCGCTCCCGGTCCGGCGGCAACGCATCCGAGCCGGGCCCGCAGTTCGAGTCCCCGTATGGCTTCATCGGCGCGCCCATCAACTACGCGATGGCCGCCCGACGCTATATGCACCAGTACGGCGAGGACTACACCCGCCAGGGAATGGCAGAGGTCGCCGTCGCCACGCGCAAGTGGGCCAACCTTAACCCCAAGGCGTACTTCAAAGACGTCCCCATGTCCTTCGACGAATACCACGACTCCCGCTGGATCGCCTGGCCCTTCCACCTGCCCGACTGCTGTCTCGTTACCGACGCGGGCGGCGCATACGTCGTGACCACGCCCGAACGCGCCCGCGACCTGCCCAAGAAGCCCGTCTGGGTTCTCGGAGCCGGCGAGGGCCTCGACCACGGCATAATCAGCCAGATGCCCGACCTGACCAGCACCTGGGCGCGCGAGTCAGGCCCCGCCGCCATGAAGATGGCCGGCGTCACCCACGACGACATAGACCTCGCCATGATCTACGACTCGTTCACCTACACCGTCCTGGCCACCCTGGAAAGCCTCGGCTTCTGCGGACCGGGAGAAGGCCCCGACTTCGTAGCCAACCAGCGCACCGCGCCCGGTGGAGACTTCGCCATGAACACCAGCGGCGGCGGCCTCTCATACACCCACTCCGGCATGTATGGAATGTTCCTCGTACTCGAGGCCGTCCGACAGCTTCGCGGCGAGACCGGCGACCGCCAGTTGGACGATCCCAAGCTGTGCCTCATCAACGGCACCGGCGGCTCTCTGTCCTCCACCGGCACCGTAGTTCTGGGCATTGACTAAAGTCTTGACATTTCTCGCCATTCGTATGTCGAAAATCCCTTCCCCCTTGATGGGGGAAGGCTAGGATGGGGGTGAAACCCTCGACTACAATTCAGTCATTCCCGCGAAGGCGGGAATCCAAATGTCAACAGAACCTAGAATCTCGATAAAGAGGCATAGCCCTTCGTCAATCCGACGGACGGCAAGTCCAAACCGACTACTACCAGGAGATTGCAATGACAACTGGATACAACAAGCCTGTCCCGGTTCCCCAGGTGGAGTCCGACTTCTACTGGGAGAAGTGCAAGGAGCACGAACTCTGGCTCAGGTACGATAACGATGCGCAGCAGGCGTACTTCTATCCCAGGGACATCTCGCCCATCACCTTCTCCAGGAACACCACCTGGGTCAAGGCCAGCGGCAAGGCGACCCTCTACACCTACGCGATAGTCCACCGCGCGCCGCATCCCGGCTTCGTCGGAGACGTGCCGTTCGTCACCGCAATGGTCGAACTGGAAGAGGGCCCTATCATGCCGACCAACATCGTCATGGACGACCCCACGCCCGAGAAGCTCCAGATAGGTATGCCCCTAGAAGTCGTCTTCGAAGACATCACCGACGACATCTCGCTCCCCAAATTCCAGCCCGCCTAGATTACAAGACGATTGCATAAGTCCCCCTGCCCCGCTTATTCGTCATTCCCGCGAAAGCGGGAACCCCGAAGGGCTCGCCGCTCGGCAATCCAGGGGCAGGGGGCAGTCTGATTATGTCAAAACCAACTAGATTCAGTATTAGTCCGAATCAGGTATAATCAG
Source organism: Dehalococcoidia bacterium (assembly GCA_034420555.1). GTDB lineage: Bacteria > Chloroflexota > Dehalococcoidia > Lucifugimonadales > UBA1123 > VXRN01. Next base: position 16,952 of record DAOULF010000116.1, on the reverse strand, counting down.
TGGGCAGATCTATGCTGAAAGACCTGTCCACTTGGACCTTGTATCAACTTAGCAGGCGTTACCGGTGGCTCGAAAAATCCCCTCTCCCTCTGGGCTCACAAGGGTAGGCAAAAGTCCCTTCCCCCTTGACGGAGGAAGGTTAGAGCCTGCCCCGTACTCGATACGGGGATGGGGGTGACTCCGCCAATCCAACTTCAATGCCTACCCCTCTCAGCTCCCTCAGGGTGAGGGTGATCTTAGTGCCGCTTCGTGTCCTTCGTGGATAGAACCGAATGTATTCGCGCGCCCCCCTTCTGTGACGATTCCCCACCCCCCAGGGCCTTTCGATTGTGGAACGCTCCTCAGTACAGCGATTTATCCATATTCACCTACGAAACACGCCGAATGTTACAGATGTGACTCACAAATTTCGGCGAATGAGCCAATGTTGACGTTCAGTTCGTACACGCTCCGGCCTCACACTGTCGCCATGCGTCCAGATAGGACGAAACATTCAGCGACAGGAGCAAGGAGTTATAGAGATGTTGACCAAGATACTCAGACCGATGCCCATTCTGATGTCCGTATTGATGATCGTGTGCGCCGTTGCGCTGGCCTGTTCCAGCGAATCAGAAGAGCCGGCGGCGCCGTCTTACATGCGTGAGACGCCCGCGACTGCCCAGCCCGCCGCTCCGGCCCCGGCGCCTGCCGCCCAGCGCTCTCAACCGGCAGCCCCTGCTCAACCCGCGCCGGCCCAGCCCGCGTCCTCGGCTCCGGCAGCCCAGGACGCTCAGCCAGTCTCTTCTAAGGTAGTAACAGTCGAGAAAACTGTAGAGAAGGAAGTAGTAAAAGAAGTCCAGGTCTCCGGTGAAGCCATGAGCGCCGCCCCTGCCGCCTCCGCTCCGGCTGCCGCTCCTACTATGGCGCCCATGCCTGCGGCGCCCGCCCCCGCCGCGCAGCAGTCAGCGCCCCAGGCCGGGCCGCCGCAGCCCCAGTCCCAATCATCATGGGGACAGCAGGGTTCCCAGCCGGGCGCGACGACCTTCAGGGACTACGAACGCTCCCTGCCCACACGCACCTCGGTTGACAGCGTTTCCACCTTCAGCCTCGACACCGACCGCACCTCGTTCCAGCTTGCCCTCAACTGGGCGCGCGCCGGATACGATGTGGAACCCGACTCCGTACGCTCTGAGGAGTGGGTGAACGCCTTCGACTACCGCTATGAGCAGCCCCGACGAGACGACAGCTTCGCCATTCACACGGACGTCATGCCTCACCCCCTGTACAGCGACCTGATACTCGCGCGCATCGGCTTCCAGGCCCCCGAACTGCGCGATGACGGAAGGCCGCTCAACGTAACGCTGGTGCTGGACTCCTCCGGCTCGATGAACGAAGGCAATCGTGTGGAAATCTCGCGCGCCGCCGCCGACAGCATCCGCAGAAGTCTGCGCGACGAAGACCGCATATCCGTCGTCCACTTCCGCAGCGATGTCTTGCACGACCTCACCGTAGAGAATCACAAGCCGGGTTCCAGGAAGGTCAAGGATTCCATAAACCGCCTCTCTCCCGGCGGCTCGACCAACGTGCAGGCAGGTCTGAATCTGGGCGTGGAGATAGCCGACTACATGCGCCGCAAGAATCCGAGCGCTTACAACTACGTGATCCTGATGTCCGACGGCGTCGCCAACGTGGACGCCACCAACCCGTTCGCCATACTCGAATCCGCCGAAGACCGCGACAGCAGCAACCCCCTGCGCCTCATAACCATAGGCGTAGGAATCCAGAACTACAACGACGTATTGCTGGAACAGCTCGCGCAGCACGGCAACGGATGGTATCGCTACCTGAACGACCCCGGACAGGCGAAGGCCCTCTTCAGCCGCGAGAACTGGCTCGCCCTCTCCATCCCATTCGCCGACCAGACCCGCGCGCAGGTCACCTGGAATCCCGATGCGGTCGAGTCGTGGCGCATTGTCGGCTACGAGAACCGCATCACCGCCGACCAAAACTTCACCCAGGCGCGCAAAGAGTTCGCCGAGATTCCGTCCGGCGCTGCCACCACCGTGTTCTATGAGCTTCGTCCGACCGAATACCTGCATACGGGCGACACGGTGAACCTGGGCGACGTCGAACTGCGCTGGGTAACGCCGGTCAGCAACGACTCCAATCGTCAGCACGCCCAGATAGCGGCCCGCTACGACAGTCCGTCGGACGACACCAACGGCGCGCTGATGCGCTTCGGATCCATCGTCGCGCTCGCCGCCGACAGGTACAGCAGCCTGCTATACCCCAACGCCCCTTACGACGTGCAGTACGACCTGTCCATACTCCAGGACGAACTCCGCTCCCTGGACGAGCAAATAGGCGGCTTGGCCTCCTACCAGGACTTCGCCTTCGTAATGGACCGCATCGCCACTTATGTACCCCAAGTATCATCAGGATACAGCCGCTAACCTGAATCGCAATCGCATTTCGCGGCTCCCGGGCCATCCATCACTGTCGGTTGAGCTCGGGGGCCGCGATTTATTCCTGATATAGGAATCATCATATATCTGGTGCGTGTCTATAAGACGACCGCCGGAATCGGTAGCGCAAAAGTCCCTTCCCCCTTGACGGGGGAAGGCTAGGATGGGGGTGACCAACCACTGCTGGCTCACGCTTTACTGGATACTCCATTGGCGATACACTTGCCCCATCCCGATCCATTCCCCAACGGAGCAGCCCCCAATGGCTCACCAGCATCACCACCACGCCCCACCCCCGGTAACCGAAGGTCGCACAGGATTCAGAAGAAGGGCCGCCTTCATCATCGGCGGACTCACCAGCGGCCACGGCGTATTCCACTGGATAGCGCAGAGCTTCATCGTCGTCCTCCCCGAAGTCCGCGACCTCCTGCTGGGAGGAAGCGTAATCGCGGTAACAAGCATCCAGACCACCAGGGAGATCATGTCCGGCGTCGTCTCGCTGCCGGGAGGCGTGCTGACCGACGCGCTCAGACGCTACTGGGGCTGGGTGATGGCGGTGTGCATGGCGATGTTCGGGGTCGGATGGCTTCTCATGGCCGCCGCGGGCTGGCAGGTGCCGGGCAGCGCCTGGCTGACCAGCCAGGAGAGCGTCAGTGCGGCGGAATCGTCTTCCCTGAATCCGGTTGGCTACGCCCTGCTGATAATAGGCATGGCAATCGTGGCGGTTGCAGCCTCCGTGTGGCACCTTCCCGCCATGGCCGCGCTTTCGTCCCACTTCAGCCACAGGCGCGGCTCCGTCCTCTCCTTCCACGGCGTCGGCGGAAACGTGGGCGACGTGCTGGGGCCTGTCCTCACCGGACTGCTCCTTGCCACCCTCACGTGGCAGGCGATCATCTCCCTCTACGCCGCCGTGCCCATATTCCTCGCCTTCCTCGTCTTCTGGGCATTCCGCGACATCGGAGAGCGAGCGCAGGCCGCCGCCGACCAAGCTCCGGACGAACAACCCACCAACACGATGAGGATGCAGGTCGAGGAGACGAAGGTACTCGTTCGCAACCCCAGGATCTGGGGCATAACGATAGTAGCCGGACTCAGGGGCATGGCCTATATCGGGTTCATCACGATACTGCCCCTCTACCTGGCCGACGTGCTTGGTCTCACTTCTTCGGATGATTACAGTGACTTGAGGAAGCTGGCGCTCCGGGGTTCGCTCATAGGACTGCTGGTGCTTGTGGGCATATTCGCCAGCCCCCTGACTGGCTACCTTTCCGACCGTCTCGGACGCAAGCTGATTCTGATACCCGCCATGATCGCGCTGGCTGTGATCACGCTGCTCATGGCGCCGCTCGGGGACAGCCTGGTCGTCATGGCCGCGCTGCTGGCCGCGCTGGGACTGTTCCTGTACAGCGACCAGCCAATCCTCACCGCCGCCGCTATGGACATAGTCCGAGAGGGGACCGCCGCCACCACGCTCGGCCTCATGTCCACGTCCCGGTTCATATTCAGTGCGGCATCCCCCCTGATAGCCGGATGGATGTACGAGCGAAACCCGGACAATCTCTTCTACTACACCGCAGCACTCTATGTAGCGGCCATCGTAATACTTATCTTCATACCGCTGCCCCGCGCCGAATTGCCTGAGAACAATCACGACGATCACGAACACCATCACGACCACGCTCACGGGCATGGCGACGATGATCACGCCGCGCATTAGCCAATTGAATCAGCCGAGGCTGTGTTACAATCTGACAAAACTAATAACTAGGTTCGAGGTGAGCGAATGGTTGTCCAGACGGAAACGAGAAAAGACGTAGAACTCATAGCCCACCTGATGCGCCGCGCCGGGTTCGGAGCTACCCGCAGCGAGATTCGAGACTACTCTGAGGCCGGTTACGAGGCTACAGTGGACAGGCTCATCAATCCGCCGGACACAAGCTGGGCCGGAAACTACCTCGTCCGACGGTTTCACTACGAACAGTCCGGCATGTTGACCCCGCAGGGAGGGCCCGCTTACTGGCTCTACCGCCTGATAACCACCAACGCGCCCCTATATGAAAAGATGGCCCTCTTCTGGCACGGCATCTTCGCCACCGGCTATCCCAAGGTCATACACGGCAAGGCCCTCTCCGACCAGATTCGCACCTTCAGGCGAAAGGGAATGAGCAAGTTCGACGACCTGCTGATCGAACTCGCCAAGGACCCGGCCATGATAGTCTGGCTGGACAACCAGGAGAACCACAAGAACGCCATCAACGAGAACTGGGGACGCGAACTGCTGGAACTGTTCTCCATGGGCGTCGGCAACTACTCCGAGGAAGACATAAAGGAGTGCGCCCGCGCATTCACCGGCTGGACTCTCGGCAATACCGAGTACATGGTCCTTCGCTCCATGCGCGACTCCGACTGGCCCTATGGCCGCATAGCCTGGCACTTCGAGTATAAGCCGGACGACCACGACGACGGCGAGAAGACCTTCCTCGGGCATACCGGGAACCTGGACGGCGAGGACATCATACGCATCATCTGCCGGCAGGAAGCCACCGCTCGGTTCATCGCGCGGCACATGTACCACTTCTTCGTCGCCGACGAGCCGCCCGTACCCTCATGGCCCTACACTCCCCCCAGGAACCCCGAAGCCATAGACACGCTCACACAGGCATATTTCGACAGCGACCATGACATCCGCGCGATGCTCACCACCCTGTTCAACTCCGACTTCTTCAAGACCGAAGACGTCCGCTACGAAAAGGTGAAAGGCCCCGCCGAATTCGTGACCGGGGTACTGCGACTCACAGGCGAGTTCGACAGGCCGCGCTTCGAGATTCGGGACAGGTCGTTCCAGATGAACTTCATGGGGCAGATGCTCACCAACCCGCCCAGCGTCGAGGGCTGGCACCAGGGCGTGGAGTGGATAGACACCGGCACGCTGATAGAACGCATCAACTTCGCCTCCGAGCAGTTCGGCGACATGGACAAGCCGGGCGTCAGGTCAATCGTGAGCGACATCATGGCGCAGGACCCGGACCCGTCCTCCGAGGCCCTCGTAGATATGTGCCTCGACCACCTCGGAGTAATCTCCGTCTCCGACGACACCCGCGACATCCTGCTCCAGGTCGCCGACGAAGGCCCCCACTCCGAGGACAAGATAGCCCACATCCTCCGCCTCGCCGCAGCCACTCACGAATTCCAGCGGGCCTAAGTACCCGCGTTCTGATGCAAAGAGGAACTGACAGAATGACCACCACCACAGCCGAAAGACAGACCCTAAAGCTCCAATATGACCTGACCGTCGGAATGTCGGTCATGGAGGGGCGCGGATTCTACTATCCGTCCGACACCGCGGTCGCCAGCAACGGACGCCTGTACGTCGCCAACCGCTCGGTGGACGGCGTTGACAGGGGCGTCCGCGTAACGATGTGCGACGCCGAAAGCGAATACTACGGCACATTCGGGTCGTCCGGCGACGGTGAAGGGCAGTTCATCTGGGTCTCCGGCATAGCCGAGGACACCCAGAGCCGCCTCTTCATTACCGACGAATACTCCAGCCACGTTTCTATCTTCGACCTGGACGGCAACTTCATCTCAAGGTGGGGCGCAGCGGGAAGTGGAGAAGGCCAGCTTGATGGTCCGTCCGGCATAGCCATTGACGCCTCCAACTCGGTTTATGTAGCCGACACCCACAATAACCGCGTGCAGAAGTTCACGCCGAGCGGCGTACACCTTCTCACCATCGGGGGCGAGGGCTCCGAAGAAGGTCGCCTGAGCCTGCCTTGGGGCCTGACCGTCGCGCCCGGCGGCGACCTGTACGTCGCGGACTGGGGCAACGACCGCGTACAGAGATTCACCCAGGACGGCGAACTCGTCGCGGCATACGGCTCTCCCGGCGACGATGAAGGCCAGCTTCGCAGGCCGTCCAGCGTCGCCGTTGACGAGCGCGGACTCATGTACATCTCCGACTGGGGCAACGAGCGCGTCCAGGTCTTCGACGCCGACGGACGCTTCATACAGCAGTTGCGCGGACAGGCGACCGAATCCGAGTGGGCGGTCAACTTCCTCAGCATCAACAGGGAAGAGGGCGCAGCCCGCGCCAGGGCCGACCTGGAACCGGACATCCCCACCCTCGACCACGAAGACCCGCACGAGGTGTCGTCGCACATCGAGAAGTTCTTCTGGTCGCCGGTGTCCGTCAAGCTCGACTCCGACGGCAGGCTGTACGTAACCGAAAGCAACCGGCACCGGATACAGATATACAGGCCGATCACATAGCGTCAATTGACTGGATAGTGAGTCAGATAACGTAGGAGCATTTCAACGTTGAGCGCCGATACCCTCTCCACATTGCTCCCAATAACGGGCTGGGACGCGAGCCGCACCTCCGAGGTCAAGTTCTGCGGCGGCGCTGATCCTATCCTGCCCACACCGTTCAAGATCGGTGAGACCGCCGCGGCCAGCCTCGCCGCCGTCGGACTCGCGGCCTCCGATCTCTGGAAACTACGCACCGGGCGCAGCCAGCAGATCGCGGTCAACGCCCGTCATGCCACCGCCTCCCTGAGAAGCTCCAAGTACATGACCATGCACGGCAAGCCCGCCGGGGCCGAACGCCACCCCATCATGGGCGTCTATCCGGCGAAGAACGGACGCTGGAGCTACCTCCACTGCAACTTCCCCAACCACCGCGACGCCGCCCTGAGCGTGCTGGGAGTCGAGGAAGAGGACGGCGAAGCCGTCCGCCGAGCCGTCGCCAAATGGGACGCGCTGGAACTGGAGGAGGCGATAATCGCCGCCAATGGAGCGGGCGGAATGGTGCGCTCCATGGACGAATGGGCGCGCCATCCCCAAGCCGCCGCCGTAGCCTCGCTGCCCCTGCTGGAAATCGAGAAGATTGGCGACAGCCCAGCCGAACCGCTGCCCGAAGGTTCAAGGCCGCTGTCCGGCATAAGGGTACTCGACCTGACGCGGGTGCTCGCAGGCCCAACCTGCGCCCGCACCCTCGCCGAACATGGCGCCGACGTTATGAAGATAACAGCGCCCCACCTGCCCAGCATCGGGGCCCAAGAGTACGATACCGGACACGGTAAGCTATCCGCCCACCTGGACTTACGCCAGCCCGACGACCTGGACACCATGCGCCAACTCGTCTGCCAGACCGACATCTTCTCGCAGGGATACAGGCCCGGCACACTCGCCAAGCGCGGGCTGTCGCCGGAGCAGTTGGCCGAACTTCGGCCCGGCATCATCTACATATCCCTGTCCGCCTTTGGGCGACTCGGACCGTGGGCAGACCGTCGCGGCTTCGATACCGTTGTGCAAACCGTGAGCGGTATAACCGACCGCCAGGGCAAGCTATTTCCGGGCGTGGAGGCGGGGCCGCAGTTCTATCCTGTCTCAGCCATAGACTACCTCACAGGTTATCTCATGGCGTTCGGCGCGATGGTCGCGCTGGCGAAACGAGTCCGGGAAGGGGGAAGCTGGCTGGTCAGACTCTCGCTCGCCCAGACCGGACGCTGGCTCGTGAACCGAGGACAGGTGCCCGATTCAGAACTCCATGACGTGCCGGACGACTTCACCCCCGAGGAAATAGAACGCTGGTCAACGACTAGCCACGTCCCCGACGGCAAGCTGGGACACCTTGCGCCCGTGGTGCAGATGTCCGAGACGCAGCCATACTGGGCGCGCCCCTCCGTGCCGCTCGGCTACCACGAACCCGTCTGGCCGGGATGAGAATGATTGACTACCCAAATGGCCGACGGTGGCTGAACTCGCCTTCCTCGCTGGTGATGAATTCCAGGAGGGCGGCTTCGCCGTTCTCGGTGGCAGCTTTCGCCCGCAGGATGGCCGCGCCGACATCTGAGGGGTCTTCGACCTTCTCGGCCCAGCCGCCCATCGCGCGGGCGAGGTCGGCGTACTGACCGCCCAGGTCGCGGGTGCGATAGAGTTCGTGCGAGCGCGCCATGTGAGAGGTCTCGATGGCCATCGTGGAGTTGTTCAGCACGACCGTCAGGATGGGTATGCCGGAGCGAGCCGCCGTCTCGAAATCGAGGCCGGTCATGCCGAACGCGGCGTCGCCCATGAAGTTGACGACGAACTTGTCCGGCGCGGCGAGCTTGGCGCCTATGTTCAGTCCCAACCCCGTGCCCAGTCCATGCGACTTGCCCCAGCCCAGGTAGGTATGCGGACCGCCCGACTGGTAGAAGGGCATTAGCTGATCGCGCGGACTACCGGAGTCATGCGTCACGATGGCGTGGTCGGGGTCCACGTTCTGCATGAACTCCCACATTACGCGGTACGGGTTGATCGGCGCCTCGTCCGAGGCGAGCTTCCGCATCCAGCTATCCAGCCACTGGCTGCGAAGCGTGGCTATCTCGTCGGCAGTCGCTCCGTTCCTGGACTCTCCGCCCAGACGGTCCTTGCACGCCTCGATAAGCTGCCTGATTACCAGCCTGGCGTCGCCCAGCAGGGGGTATTCCACGTCGTAGTTCTTGGCTATGTCTATGGGATCGTTGGTGGCCTGTATGAGCGTCTTGTCCGCCGGAATCGTCATTGTCATGCCGTGCTTAGTGAGGCTGGAGCCAACAGCGAACACCAGGTCGGCGCGCTTGATGAAGTGGTATGCCGCGCCGTTCATTACGCCCGAAGCCGAGCCGAGGGAGAGCGGATGCTTCTCAGGGAAGCCGCTCTTTCCCGCCATGCTGGTGGTTACCGGAATCTGGAGCAGTTCCGCCAGTTCGACCAGATCGTCTGACGCCTCGGCGTGCATGACGCCCTGTCCGGCGTACACCACCGGGTTATCGGCAGACAGCAGAGCGGCGGCGGCCTCGTCAACCGCGGCAACGTCCGCGCCCGCTATCGCGGCCTTGACCGGGTGATAGCTCTCCACGATGCCGTCGGGAACCTCCATGTCGCCGATGTCCGCCGGAATCTCAACCATCACCGGGCCTGGACGCCCCATTTTGAGCAACGCGAACGCGCGGCGCATCGTGTCTGCGACCAGATCCGGCGACTGGAGCCTTTCGACATTCTTGGTCACCGATTCGTAGCTGCGGACCGAGCTGAAGTGCGGATACACACCGTCCCTGCCGGACGGATGGCCGAGCGGGAGCAGCAGCATGGGCACGGCGTCCGAGAAGGCGGTGGCCACGCCAGCATAGGCGTTCTCCGCGCCCGGACCGTACTGCATGGCGAACACTCCGGCGGGCCTGCCGTTCGTAACGCGGCTGTACCCGTCGGCGATGCCTACTCCGACCCGCTCCTGGCGGCAGATGATCGGCCTTATGCCGATGTCCGCCGCCGACTCGATGACCGAGGTCGTCGGGAAGGCGCTCAGATACTCGATCCCTTCCTTCTTCAGAATGTGCGCGATGGCGTCCAGTGTCCTCATTATCTACACCTCAGGCTCTGTGGAAAAATGGTCTGTTCATGGATGTTACGCGCCGGACAGGGCTTTCCAGAGTTGGTCGGGCCGCAGTTCGGCGACCAGACACATGATAGCATGAATGTTCTGCGAAATGGAAGAGTGTCTCAAGACTGCGAGAAATTTGCATAAGCGGATTGCGTAGGTGGAAAGTCCGCCAATCTCTGGATTGCCGAAGTGGGAGTTCGTCAATCCTTGTATAAACCTGTACATCGGGTTAAGGTGCATCACACGTCTGAGGGAGAGAAAATTCCAACGTACAGAATACAAATGACAATAGGATCATCGTATTCGAGTGTGTAACTCCTGCAACTTATTACCAAATGGAGGAAACCGAACCAAAATGGCCAACAGACTTGCGGACCAGGTAGCGATAGTAACCGGAGGAAATAGCGGAATTGGCGAGGGCACGGCCCGACTCTTTGCCCAAGAGGGAGCGAAGGTGGCGCTTCTGGCGCGCCGGGAGGAAGAGGGACATGCCGTTGAACAGTCCATAAAGGACGGCGGCGGCGAGGCGCTGTTCGTGCGGTGTGACGTTTCGGACCGCGAACAGGTGGACGCGGCGGTGCAGAGAGTGGTGGACGAGTACGGACGCATAGACGTGCTGTTCAACAACGCGGGCGGCGGGGACAGGGGGAATTTCCCCAACGAGGAAGACGATGGCTGGAACAGGGTAATCTCAGTGAACCTGACTGGGACTTTCTATATGTGCAGGGCGGTGTGGCCTCACATGATCGCCGGTGGCGGTGGCAAGATCGTGAATATGTCCTCGGTGGCCGCGGTCAGAGGGTTCAGCAAGAAGATGTACGACCTGGTGGGTAGATACCCGTCGGCTTCGTACTATGCGGCGAAGGCGGGAGTGGACGCTTTCACCCGGTATGCGGCAAGCATGGGAGGCCAGCACAACATCCGCGTGAACTGTGTCCGTCCGGGGCAGATCATCACGCCTCTGACAGACGTTGGGGGCGGACACCACAGCCTGGAGGCGATGTTCGATTCCATACAGATACTGGACGGCGCGGGCTATCCTGAGGACGTAGCGAACTTGGTCCTGTTCCTGGTATCAGAGGAGTCCAGGTTCATAACGGGCGAGATAGTCAACGTGGACGGCGGGATGCCGGGTAAACTCTAATAAATGATTCAGCGGGCGCCGCCCTGAATGGCGACCAGCGCCGAATCGAGGTCCGGATGAATCGGGATGAGGTTGTCGAACCCGATAACCTTGAAGACATCATGTATGTAATGCTTCAGGTTGCAGATATGCAGGCTGCGGTTGCTGGTCGCGAGTTGTCTCGACACAAGTAGGAATGCACGGAGCCCCGCCGTACTGAGGTAGGTCACGCCGGTGGCGTCTATGATGACGTCATGCGGACTGTCTGAGATGGCTCGCAAGGTGTCGCCCCGGAAGCCTTCTGCCGTAAGTACGTTTATGCGGCCCTCGGCTTGCAGCAGAAGCGCGGGGCCGTCGAACTCAGCTACCTTAATTTCCATGATACTTAATCCTTCACAAAGCGACTTTCTCGGTAAATGGTCAGGGCGCTGAAGGCATCTACCGTTTGATTCCCACGGCTCGGACCCCGGGGAGAGAGAAGTAGGCGTCGGGATGGGCAGCCCATTCACGCATTCCGGCGCGGACGGCGTCCAGCTCGGCCTCGGTAGTTATTCCCAGTTCTACCGACTCGCGGAACAGGGGGATGTTGTCCATCCAGGTGATGAACCGCTCGGCGGTCGGGACGGTCGTCTCGCCGAAGGAGTTGGACACCTGGTTGCGTACTTCGATGACGTCGAAACCCGCCTCGCGCATATAGGCTCCCAGATATCGGCCTCGCTTCAGTGAGCCACCGATGCGGTTGAAGCCGCCCTCGAACAACTCAAAGAACTTGCTGAACCCCTCGCTCTCGGGGACGATGAAGGGAAATGTCCAGTCGGTCTTGACGATGGCGGCCAGTCCGCCCGGCTTGGTTACCCGGCGGAGCTCTCTCAGCGCCCCAACGGGGTCTGAGAGATGCTCCGTCACTGAGTGCGAGAAAACGACGTCGAACTCGCCGTCCTCAAAGGGCAGTTCGTAGATGTCCCCCACCCTGAACTCGACGTTCTGGACTCCCTCCTCCGCGGCCAGGCGAGCGGCCTGCTCGACCATCGCAGGCTCGATGTCCACTCCTATGACACGACCCGGCGCGACAGCCTCGGCCAGGCCGAAGGTTATCGCGCCCGGGCCGCAGCCGCAGTCAAGGATGCTCATGCCGGGTTCGAGGTGAGGCAGGATGAAGCCTGCCTCTGCTTCGATGTCGCGGCCGGTGTAGCTGTCCTGGACGTCGGAGGAGTCGTAACCGTAGAACGACCTTCCATTGATCTCCGGGCGTCCGATGGCGTCTTCAGTCATGTGGGGGAACTCGTCCTTTCTGCGTAAGTGATTACTCTATGCCGAGTTCTTCGCGCAGTGCGTTGATTGTCTGCGCCCGGCTGCGGGTCGGTCGTCGTTCGCGCAGTCCGATAGGAAGGTTCTGGACCTCGGGCTCTACCTTGATGGCGATGAAGACGGGCCCTTCCTGCTGCATAATCTCCCCGACGCTGGTGCTGAACTCTTCCAGGTCGTCGAAGTTGTAAGCGGCGGCGTAGCCTGCGCCCTTTGCCATCATGGCATAGTCAATATCCTGGGAGTTCGGCACGGGCTGTCCGCCGGTGGTAGCGTAGCACTCGTTGTCGAGCAGGAAGTGGTAGAAGTTGGCGGGTTTCTTTCCGGCGATAGAGGCGATAGCGCCGAGGTTCATAAGCAGCGAACCTTCGGCGTCGAACAGGACGACTTTCTCGTCCGGCAGTCCGAGCGCGAGTCCGAAGGCGGCTGAGGTGGTCTGTCCCATTGCGCCGCCCAGCGAAATGTCGCGCTTCTCATTGGTGCTGATGTCCATCCAGTGCCGTCCGGCGGTGCCGGTGGCGCTGACTATCGCGTCGCCGCGATGTTCTTGGAATGCCTTGAATACATCTACTGGATCAAGCAATCGAAATTACCTCCGTTGAAGTTAGTCTTGTGTGGTGTGTGTTCAGTCCAGGAGTATGGCGCTCTGCTTACGCCTGTTTGCGGCTCTACCTGTTGAAGCCGTGGTACTCGTCGCCGACCAGAATGGCGACAGGCTTGTTGGTGGCCCTGGCTTCTTCGAAGGCGACTGAGATGCGGTCGCCGTCCTCATTCTGCTCCACCAGGTAGTATTCAATGCCGAACGCGGTCAGGAAGGGCTCGGTGTATTTCGCTACGGAGTCAGTTATGACTCCACGCCGGTTCCATCCCCTGTAGCCGATTACCATTACGAGCGGGAACCCCGCGTCTATGGCCATTCCGCGTATCGAGGCTCCGGCCTCGAGCATACCGGTGTTCTGGACCAGCACGACCGGCACCTTTCCGGCGATATTGAGTCCCAGGGCGGTCCCCCATGCTTCGCCTTCGCGCGAGACGGGAACGACATCCAGCCAATCCTGGGTCTCCATCAGTTCGTAAAGATAATTAGTCTCGCTGTCCGGTATAGTTACGACGTGAGTCACGCCGTTCTTCTTGAACTCCTCGACCATCGTCTCGGGTCTGAGAATAGCTGCTTGCTGATGTACCATCCGTGTTCCTCCATAAATGATGATGGATTGTGGGTAAGCGCAAATATCCTTGGGCAGATATTATCATATTAACAAGGACTTTTTTCATCTTTGAACTAATGTCGCAGTATTCTATCCTGGATGAAAGAGCCCCCAAGGAGTGGCTACGATGGACTATACCATAGAAGGCAACCCTGACTATGGGCACTTGGTAGTCAGTTTAGAGCCGGGTGAGACTTTCATCGCGGAAGGCGGGTCTATGGCGTGGATGTCTCACGGCACTCAAATCAACGCCAGGCTGCTGGGCGGGTTTACGCGGGCGCTGGTGAGAAAGGTAGTCGGAGGGGAGTCGCTCTTCGTCGGGGAGTTCAGCCACCCCGAGGGAGGCCAGGTGTCGTTTTCTCCAGCCGTACCCGGGACTGTCCATCATCGCCGGGTGAATAACGACAAGCTCATCCTGACCGGAGGCTCGTTCATGGCGTGTACGGATGGCGTGAGGCTCGGCACGCAGTTCGGGGGACTCAAATCCATGTTCTCGGGCGAGGGACTGTTCTTCATCGAATGTAGTGGAGCGGGAGATCTGTTCTTCAACTCGTATGGGGCCCTGATAGAGAAGGATGTTGCTGGCGACCTCACAGTGGACACGGGGCATGTTGTAGCATGGGAACCCACGCTCAGCTACACGATAAGGGGAATGGGTGGGCTGAAGAGTACGCTTCTTTCAGGTGAGGGCCTGGCAATGAGCTTTTCCGGGGTCGGGAAGATATATCTCCAGTCGAGAACGATGCCGGCGCTGGCAGGCTGGCTTACTCCATTCGGATGACTGTCGTATCTGTAGATTGAGAGCGGAGACCGATGCCTAAATACACAGTATCCGAAGAAGGTTCGTACAGGTCCGTGATGGTCGAACTCGACCGTGGCGAGTGGTTCACGTCGGAGGCCGGGGCGATGTTCCGCGCTTCGGACAATATCGAAATTGACGTTACTACCAGAAGCCGGGGAGTGGGAGGACTTCTTAGTGGCGTCAGACGCATGATGTCGGGCGAGAGCTTCTTCCTGTCAACTTACAGGATGAGAGGCGGGGGTCCCGGAGAAGTCGGTCTCGCGCCGACCCTGGCGGGAGATGTAGTCGTGATCGAGTGTTCGGGGATAGGTGGCTGGCTGTGCGCCGGCGGCAGCTATCTGGGCTCTTCGGACGGGCTTAGCATTGACACGGAGTTCCAGGGATTCAGGGGTATGCTGTCCGGGGAATCGCTGTTCTTTCTCGACATAGAGGGAAAGGGCCAACTGCTGGTCAGCGCGTTCGGAAGCGTGAAAGAGGTTGAAGTGGACGGCGCGCTAACCGTGGACACAGGTCACGTCGTGGCCTTCGAGGACACGCTGGAGTACACCGTCGGCAAGGCCGGAGGAAGCTGGCTCCAGTCGTTCCTGTCGAGCGAAGGTGTGGTCATGCACTTCTCAGGACAGGGCAAGGCTTACCTCCAGAGCCATAATCCGGACCAGTTCGGCCAGACGTTGGGCGGACTCATGCCTCCCAGGAGTTAGATCATGGAGTACACGATCCAGTCACAACCCAGCTATAGCCTGCTGGAGGCCACGCTTGCCAGCGGGGAGACCATAGTAGCGGAGTCGGGGGCGATGACGTGGATGAATGGCAGCATCCGCATGACGACATCCACGCGGGGTGGTGTAATGAGCGGACTGGGCAGGACGGTCCTGGGAGGGGAGAGCTTTTTCCAGAATACGTTCGAGGCGGAGGGAGTCGGCGGGATGGTCGGGCTTGCGCCGGGGCAGCCCGGCGACATCGTGGCCCACGAGATGACCGTGGGTTCAGAACTGTTTCTTGAAAAGAGCGCATATCTTGCATCTGAAGAGAGCGTGAACATAAATGCTGACTTTCAGGGATTGAGGGGCCTTTTCAATGAAGGTCTGTTCATCCTCAGAGCATCAGGCAGTGGACTGCTCTTCTTCAACTCGTATGGCGATGTCGAGGAAGTAGATGTGGACGGATCGTACCGGGTGGACAACGGCCATGCGGTCGCCTGGGAGCCGAGCCTAGACTACGAGATCACCAGGGGTGGACGCGGTATCCGCTCGTTTCTCTTTTCGGACCAGCTAATACTACGGTTTACCGGATACGGCAAACTGTGGGTGCAGTCGAGAAACCCGCGGTCTCTGGCGAGTTGGGTTTTCCCGTTCAGGCCACAAGGCAGCAGTGGCAGTAACTAAGAACTCCCCTGACTTCAGGCCCTGGTCCTGAAGTCCGAGTTGAGCGACACGAGTCCACGGTGAATGTCATCTACGGTGCGACATCCGCAGTAGGCCATTGCGCGGTCGAACTCGGTACGCATGATGTCCAGCATCTGGCGCACACCCGCTTCGCCGCCGTTCGCCAGGCCCCAGAATAGGGGCCGCCCCACGAACACGCCTCTGGCTCCGAGGGCAATTGCCTTGAGGGCATCCATCCCGCGTCGCACACCTGAGTCGAGATAGACTTCCAGGTTGTCGCCGACCGCGTCGGCGATTTCGGGCAGGGTCTCGATGCTGGAGCGGGTGCAATCGAGCTGTCGTCCGCCGTGATTAGATACGACTATGGCGTCAGCGCCGTATTCGGCGCACATTACCGCGTCCTCGAGAGTCCTGACGCCCTTTATGACGAGCGGAAGGCCGGTAAGGTTTCTGAGCCAGTCGAGGCGTTCCCAGGTAAGGCCGGTGTATTCGGGCGGCTCCCAGTCCATCATGTCCGGGATGCCGACGCTTCTTCGCATTATCAGATCGCTGCGGTCCACAGGCCTGAGAAGGCTGCCCCAGTAGAGGCCCGGCGTGGGCATATGCGCGTTCCTGACGTCGCGCTCCTTCGGGCTTGGGGCGGGTGTGTCTATCGTGAGGCAGATGGCCTTGTAGCCCGCGGCCTTGGCCCTGGTTACGAGTAACTCTGTCACATCGTCATCGAAGTGGTATAGCTGGAACCAGAGCGGCCCGGTCGCCACATTCGCGACCTCCTCGATGCTGTAACCCGATCCTGTCGGGAGAGTGTAGAGGGTGCCCATCGCCCCGGCTGCGGCTGCCGTGGCGCATTCGCCGTCGGGATGCACGTCGCGCTGGCTGCCGGCGGGGGCTACCATCACTGGAAAATCAATCTTCTCTCCGAGCACTTCGATGGAGGAGTCCCTGTTCCCCACATCCACGAGGAAGCGGGGATTGACCGTGATCTCATCAAAGGCTTCGCGGTTTCTGCGGACCGTAATTTCATCCGCGGCTCCGGCATCCACAAACGTCCACTTGTGGTGGGGCATGACTTGTTCCGCCATAGCTTCAAGGTCGAATAGTGATACCGGATTCATCGGGTGTGACCTCCTGAAAATTGTCCGCAGGATATAATGAACAGTTTTTCAGTAGATTGCAAGCCTATTTTGGGTAGTGTATCAGTTTGGATCGGGCCAGTTTTCGGCGTTGCGGAATAGGAATCACTGATTCTGTAAGCTGAAAACCTGGCCCTCGAGCACCCTCAC